>NZ_CP150326.1:2700000-3000000 GCF_051530145.1 Sorangium sp. So ce302
GCTCAAGTCCGCACGCGGCGGTGCCGTGTAGGTCGTACCGTTGGGTGCGTCTAACACCACTGTGTCACAGCCGGATGGACTGGAGGCTGGGGACTTCGGCGTGTCGACGGTGGCAGCTGGGGCACCGGGGCAGCCAGCGGGGCAGCACGTGGGCGGTGGCCAGACGATAGGTGGCTCGGGCGGCGACCGGCTCGATGCTTTAGCGCTCCGCCTCGCGGAGCAGCCCTATCGCGTGGATCGCGAACGACTCGCGTCGCAGCGGATGGGCCAGGATGGCCCCGACGTTCGAGAGGTAGGCGTCCAGCCGCCGCTGAGCGGCAGCGTCCAGCGTGTACTCCACGGCACTGCAAGGCTGCGTCGCGCCTATCGGGCGGCAAGCTCCGTCCGCAGAAAGGCTCCAGCTTTCCGGGAGATTCCTGAGGCAGCTTCGGCGCAGCCCGCCCGGTCGTGACACAGTGATGCTGGGTCTGGCCCAATTTCGGGAATTCGTCGCGTCGGACACGGCGGTGCTCATCTCGATTCACGATCGCTTTGAGTACCAACATCTCGCACGTCGGGGGGCGCAGCTCGGCGGCGGGACCGGGCCGGTCTGAGCGCCGGAGCACTCCCACCGACGATCCCGCCGACGACGAGTGGCTCGCGACCAACGAGTCGGCACAGGGGTCCGCGTTCGCGTCGGTGTGCCGTCAGCCGGTCAGCCGGCGTGCGCGTGCTGCCAGACAGGAGTGTGCCATCCGGGTCGCCACCGTATCGCGAGCGCCGGCCGTTGCCCCGGCGATCCGAGCCTGGTATGGGTAGGGTGGCTACCATGAGCTGGACCGAGGACGACCAGAGCAAGCTCGACCGCCTCCGTGACAGGGAGCTTTCCGGCACGCTGACACAGCCCGAGCAGGACGAGCTCGCGGCGCTGATGGCGCGGATCGAGGCGGAGGAGGCGGCGGTGCTCGCCCCGGAGATGGCTCGGCTGCGTGCCGAGGCCGACGTCCTGGCGGCCGAGCTGGTCAGCGTCGAGGGCGAGAACGAGCAGCTGGCCCAGCTCATGGCACAGCAACAGGCCCTCGTGACCGACACGCGCAGGTTCCTCGAAGAGTTCGACCGGCGTCGCGCGTCCATCCTCGACGGACTTGCCCGCGTCGCCGGCGGGCCGCTTCCCGCTGCATGAATGGCCGTCTCCACTGAAGCGCGTGCAATCGTGCGGGCCACCTTCGGTGGACGGTGTGGTTACTGCGGCGTTTCCGAAACGTCGGTGGGAGGCGAGCTGGAGATTGATCACTTCCACCCGCTTGCCGCGGGTGGTTCCGACGACATCGAGAACCTCGTCTACGCTTGCACCGCGTGCAATCGGTTCAAGGGCGATTATGCCCCAGCACACGGCGCACCGGACAGCTTGAGGCTTCTTCGCCCTCAGCGTGACGATCTCGGCGTGCACGTCGAGGAGACGGTCCACGGTCGGCTGATCGGGCTGACGCCTCGCGGCTGGTTTCACATCCAGCGTCTTCATCTGAACCGCCCGCTGCTCGTCGAGCGGCGCCAGCTGCACCACGTCCTTCAGCAGCAGAAAGCCGATCTCTCGCGGTCACGAGAGGCGGAGGCGCGTCTGCGGCGGGAAAATGACGCGCTCCAAGGCGAGATCACTCGCCTGCGGGCAGTCGTGGTCGCTTTGCTTGGTCGAAGCGAGAGGTGAACCGACGCGACCACTGCGCTCGTCCCGGCCTCGCCGCTGGCCGCATTGGACATCCCGGTAGGCGAGGGGGCATCGTGGCGGCCATGAAGGTCTTCGTTACAGGGGGCTCGGGGTTCATCGGAGGCCATCTCATCGAGGGGCTCGTGCGCGCCGGTCGCGAGGTGAGCGCGCTGGCGCGCTCGCCGAGGAGCGCCGATGTCGTGCGACGTTACGGCGCGGCGCCGGTCGCGGCCGACCTCGGGACGCTGAAGGGCGAGGACCTCGCGGGCGCCGAGGCCGCGGTGCACTGCGCCGCGTATGTCGAGGAGTGGGGGCCGCGCGCGCAGTTCTGGGAGGGCAACGTGGAGGGGACGGCGCGGGTGCTCGACGCGGCGCGCGCCGCCGGCGTCCGCCGGTTCGTCCACGTCGGCACCGAGGCGGCGCTCTTCGATGGCCACGATCTCATCGATATCGACGAGACGCACCCTTATCCCGAGAGGCAACGCTTCCTGTACTCGGAGACGAAGGCAGAGGCGGAGCGGCGCGTGCTCGCCGCGAACGAACCAGGCGGCATGACCACCGTCTCCATTCGCCCGCGCCTCGTCTGGGGGCCAAGGGATGCGACGGTGCTGCCCATCGTGCTGCGCATGGCGCGGGAGGGGAGCTTCGCCTGGCTCGACGGCGGCGGCGCGCGCACGTCGACGACGCACGTCGCGAACCTCGTGCACGCGCTGCTGCTCGCCCTGGAGCGCGGCCAGGGCGGGCGCGCCTACTTCGTCGCCGACGACGGCACGCGTACGTTTCGCGAGTTCCTGACGGCGCTGGCGCGGACGCGAGGGGTGGCGCTGCCCGGGCGCAGCGTCCCGAGCGCCGTCGTCCGCCCGCTCGCGGCCGCGATCGAGGGCGCATGGCGCCTCCTCGGCGTCCGCCGGGCGCCGCCGATGACTCGCTTCGCCGTCGCCATGATGTCGCATTCGGTGACCGTGAAGACCGACCGCGCCCGCGCCGAGCTCGGGTATGCGCCCATCATCGGCGTGGAAGAGGGGCTGGAGCAGCTCTCGGCGGGGCGCTGACAGGGAACGAGCCGCGGGCGGTGAACACCGGGGATCCCGCCGGCGGCGATCGACAGAGAGCTCGCGGGTGGGCAGGGCAAGCGGCGGACACACGGCCTCCGCAGGAGCGCGGCCGCCCGCTCGGGCGCGCGAGGCCTGCAGGAGCCAGCTTGGCAGTACCTCGGCGCGTCCGGGTCTCGTAAGATGACGTTCTCATGCCGCGATCACCGGCACGATGAAGCCCCTCCGCCCCGCGCTGCATGAGCGCGCGGGCGACCCCGACAGACGCTGAGCCGAGGAGACCCACATGAGCGCTCGAATCCCTCTTCAGCCTTTCCCCCGAGGCTGGTTCCAGGTCGCCGCCTCGGACGAGCTGTCCACGGGCGGGCCCATGTCGCTCCGCTGCTTCGGGCAGGATCTGGTGCTGTTCCGGACGCAGGACGGACAGGCTCGGGTCCTCGACGCCCACTGCCCTCACATGGGCGCGCACCTCGGGGTGGGGGGCCGCGTCGAGCAGGGCGGCATCCGGTGCCCGTTCCACGGATGGGTGATCTCCGGCGAAGGGAAGTGCGTGCACATCCCTTATGCGGACACGATCCCGCCGAAAGCGAGGACCCGCGCCTGGGAGGTGCGGGAGCTCGACGGCCTGATCCTGGTCCACCACGCGCTCGGCGGCGAGCCCGCCGCCTTCGAGATCCCGCCGCTCGCCGAGGCGCGCTCGACGGAGTGGTCCCTGGGCCTGATCAAGCGCTGGAGGGTCCGGACGCACGTCCAGGAGACCCTCGAGAACATCGTGGATCCGGCCCACTTCGTCGCCGTGCACGCCATGCTTGAGCCGCCCCGGACCGAGATCGAGATCGAGGGCCACATCCTCCGATCGCGGTCGGTGGTGAAGCAGAAGGGCCCGGGAGGGCGGGTGGTCGACGGCACGATCACATGGGAAGGCCACGGCATGGGGTACGGGACGATCCGCTTCACCGGGATCGTCGAGCTCCTCTTCGTGAACACCGTCACCCCGATCGACGACGAGCTCGTCGACATCCGCTTCGCGTTCTGGCTGCGCAACGACGGCGCGCAGCGCCTCGGCCAGGCCCTCGCGGCGGAGATCTGCCGGCAGGTCGAGGAGGACATCCCGATCTGGGAGAACAAGATCTACCGCGCTCAGCCCGTCCTGTGCGCCGGGGAGAAAGGCATCATGACGTTCCGCAAGTGGAGCAGCCAGTTCCTCTGACGCGCGGGGCGCGGCGGCGGAGCCTATCCGAGCGGGGCCGGATCGACAGGGAGCTGGTTCAAGGGCCGCAGCACCTTGCCATCGAGGAAGGCGCGGATGTCCTCGACCGCCTGGCCATAGACCAGGCGATAGCCCTCCTCGGTGACATAGCCGAGGTGCGGCGTGAGCACCGTGTTGTCGAGCGCGAGCAGCGGGTGATCCGCGGGCAGCGGCTCGGGCTCGAAGACGTCGAGCGCCGCGCCGGCGATGCGCCGGGCGCGCAGGGCGGCGAGCAGCGCCGCCTCGTCGACGAGGGGGGCGCGCGAGGTGTTGACGAGGAACGCGTTCGGCTTCATCCGCCCGAGCTCGGCCGCGCCCACCAGCCCGCGGGTGCGCGGGCTCAGCACGAGGTGGACGCTGACGACATCCGCGCCGGCGAAGAGGTCGTCCTTCGGGACGAGCCGGGCGCCCACCTCGGCGGCGCGCTCGGCGGTGAGGTTCTGGCTCCAGGCGATCACCTCCATGCCGAAGGCGCGGCCCACCTGCGCGACCTGACCGCCGAGCTTGCCGAGCTTGCCGAGCCCGACGAGCCCGAGCGTCTTGCCCTTGAGGCCGAGGCCGAGCGTCGTCTGTCAGCGGCCCGCCCGCGCGGCGCGGTCCTCGGCCGGGATGTGCCGGAAGAGCGCGAGGATGAGCCCCCAGGTGAGCTCCGCCGTCGGGTAGGGCAGCATGTCGGTGCCCGAGATCTGGACCCGGCGCTCGGTCGCGGCCGCCAGGTCGATCGAGGCGTTGCGCATGCCCGCCGTGACCAGCAGCCGGAGGTCGTCCAGCCGCTCGAACAGCGCGCGCGGGAACGGCGTGCGCTCGCGCATCAGCACCACGGCCTGAAAGGCGCGCAGCCGCGCGGCCAGGGCCTCGAGGTCGTCGAGGTGGTCGGTGAAGGCCTGCACCTCTGCCGCCGGGTGGAGGCTTCGCCAGTCGGCCATCCCGAGCGCCACGCCCTGGTAGTCGTCGAGGATCGCCACGCGCATGGATGCTGCCTCTCTCATCTCGGGTGAGCTCGACTTCTAGCCGAGCCCGATGGCCTCTGTTCCGGATCCCTCCGCGAGGGCAGACTGAGGCAGGTCCCCGCGTGCTCGTGCCCGCCCCCAGCTCGCCCTTCTCCGGCGCCGGCGCCGTCGGCGTTGGATTCCGCCCCGAGCTCGCCGCCGATCTGCTGTCCGCGCCCGGCGCGGTGGACTTCGTCGAGGTCGTCGCCGAGGCCTGCTTCGCGAGCCCGGCCGCGCGGCGCGAGGCCTCGGCCATCGCGCGCATCTGGCCGGTGGTGCCCCACGGCGTGAAGCTCTCGCTCGGCAGCGCCTCGGGCATCGACATGGATCGCGCGCGGCGCCTCGGGGCGCTCTGCCGGGAGCTCTCGGCCCCGGTCGTGAGCGAGCACGTCGCGTTCGTGCGCGGCGGCGGCCGGGAGATCGGCCACCTCACCGCCCTGCCGTACACGCTCGAGGCGGCGCGCGCCGTCGCGCGGAACGTCGCCGCCGCCCGGCGGGCGCTCCCGGACATCCCCCTGCTGCTCGAGAACGCGGCGTGCACGCTGCGGTTCCCGGGCGACGCCCTCGGGGAGGGGGACTTCTATGCCGAGGTCGTCGCCCGCACCGGGTGCGATCTACTCCTCGACGTCGGCAACGTCTATGCGAACGCCGTCAACACCGGCGTCGATCCCGCGGAGCTCGTCGGTTCCTACCCGCTCGAGCGCGTGGCGATGATCCACATCGCCGGCGGCGTCGTGGAGCACGGCTTCTACTTCGACACGCATGCCCATCCGGTCCCCGCGCCGGTGTTCGATCTGCTGGCCCAGGTTGTTGCTCGCACCGGGCCGCTCCCGATCCTCCTCGAGCGCGACGGTGACTTCCCGCCCTTTGCCGCGCTCGCGGCCGAGATCGCCACCGCGAGGGCGATCGGCCGGTCCGCGCCGTCCCGACCCACGTTGACCCGACCCAGGTTGGCCGGGCCCACACCGGCCGAACCCAGGTTGGCGTTGACCCGACCCAGGTTGGCCGGGCCCACACCGGCCGAACCCAGGTTGGCGCCGACCCGACCGGGGTTGCCTGCCTCTCGCGCCATCTCGCTGCAAATTTCTCCTGACGCTTCACCCTTCGAGGCGTCGGCGCTCGCCGAGGTCCAGGCCCGCGTGGCCGAGCTGCTCACCTCACCCGTCGATCCGCCGCCGGAGGCCGTGGCTCCGTTCGACGCCGAGGACGTCGCCCGGTCGCGGGCGATCCTCCAGCGCAAGCGTGTCGACGACGCGCTCCCGCTCTTGCCGCGGCTCTCGTCTCACCGCGAGGCGGCCGCGCGCCTCGGAGCCCGGTGTGTCGAGGCGTCGCCGCGGGCCCCGAGCCTCACGGCGGTCGCCGACGCGCTCCGCATCGCCGCGGCGGCGGTGGACGACGCCCGGCTCGCGCCCGAGGCGATCGTCGACCGCCTGCTGCTCCGCGCCCGCTTCGTCGGGCCCGCGGGCGACGGGAGCGTCAGGCCCAGGCTCCTGCCGTTCATTCGGCGAGAGCGGCTGCCGGGAGGTCGGGTAGTCTGGGCGATCAAGGGGATTGGCTCGAGCGCCGAGGTCCGGCTCATCGAGCCGCGAAGGTAGACCATGAACGAGGGATCCATCGCCACGGGGAGCGCTGTCTCCAGGTTGCCGGCGCCGGTGCAGGCGCGGCTCGTCGAGCTCAAGGAGAGCCTGGAGCGGACGCTCGGCGACGAGCTTTCGTGCCTGCTCGTGTATGGGAGCGCGGCGCGGGGCGGCTACCGCGACGGGCAGAGCGACGTCGATCTGATGGTGGTGCTCCAGGAGGCCTCCCGCCAGAGCCTCGACGCGATCGCCAACGCGCTCCAGATCGCGCGCTACGCGGCCCGCATCGAGGCGATGATCCTCACCGCCGCCGAGATCCCGCGGGCCGCGGACGTGTTCCCGCTGCTCTACGACGACATCCGCCGGTGCCACGTGCTCCTCTCCGGCCGCGACCCGTTCTCGGCGCTCGTGATCGACGGCAAGAACCGCCGCCTGCGCGTCGAGCAGGAGCTGCGCGAGGCGCAGATCCGCCTCCGGCGCGCGGTGGTGGACGGGATGGGCGCGGACGACGCCTTGAAGGGCGCGGTCTCCCGCAAGGTGAAGCAGATCCGCGGCCCGCTCCACGCCCTGCTCGGCCTGCACGCGGTCGAGGGCGGCGACGATCTGGGCACGGTGCTCGCGGGAGCGGGCAAGCTCCTCGGCGTCGACGTGGCCCCGCTGAAGCGCGTCCACGAGGCGCCGGGCCCGGCCTACGCGGCGCTGGCGGAGCTGCTCGCGCGCGCCGTCGACGACGTCGACCGGCTGGAGCACCCGGAGGCGGCGCGATGATCCACGAGATCTTCGACTTCTTCCCGTTCAACATGGCGTCGGGGCCGGCGTTCCTGCTCTTCTATCTGGCGCTCTCGGTCTCTGGCCTCATCATCGCCATCGTGGTGCGCAGCGCCGTCGGCGCCTCCCTGGATCGAGCGGGGCAGGCGAGCGTCCCCGCGGGGGGCGCGTCGTACCGCTCACCGGCGTGGCGGCAGCGGCTCTCGGCGGGCTGGATCCCGCAGCCGGACGAGTACTGGGCGATCGCGTACCTCCGCGACGGGAACAAGGGCGTCGCCGCCACGCTGATCGCGGTCGCGATGGGCGCGGGCTGGCTCGTCCCCGCGGGGGACGCGAAGGACGCGCCGCAGGCGCTCCACCTCTTGGTCGGCTCGCCCCCGCCGGACCGGGTGCTCGCGTCGTTCTTCAGCTCGCTCTCGTCGAGGGGCGCGCACGGCCAGCAGACGGTGACGCTCTCGCTCGATCAGGTGCGCGCCTCCGCCGACCAGATCGCGGCCCGCTTCGAGCAGGAGCTCCGCGGCGAGCTCGCCGCCGCGGGGATGCTGCGCCCGCGGGGGACGATGACGGCCCTCTCGGCCGTGGTGTGGGCGGTCGGCGTCGGCCTGCTCGGCGTGGGGCTGATCCGCGCCATCCGCGCGGAGGAGCTCGACCGGCCCTACTCGTTCCTTGTGGTGGAGATGATCGCGCTGCTCGTCGCCACGTGGATCGTGGCGCGGACCGCGAGCGCCTACAGCACCATGAAGTCGGACTACCTGAGGTGGCTCGACGACTCGACCGTCTCGCTCCGCTCCGACGTCGCGAGCGGCCGCCGCCGGGAGGCGGTGGACATCGGCTTGACGGTCGCCGCGAGCGGCACGGCGGCGCTCGCGATGTCGCCGCTCTTCGGGCCGATGGTCTACGCGATGACCCCGCCCCCCCCGGTCTCGACGGGGGGCGGCTCGTCCGGCGGATCGAGCTGCAGCTCGTCGAGCTGCGGGGGCGGCGGCGGCTGCGGCGGCGGCGGCGGCTGCGGCGGTGGTGGTGGCTGCGGCGGGTGACGCCCGCTTCGAGGTGCTCGACGCCCTCGGCCTGTGCCGGCTCACCCGGCGCACCGGCGATCTCGACGGCGCGGTGCCGCTCCGGGTGGCGAAGGCGTGCGTGCCGCTGCTCGAGGGCAACGCGTTCGGGCTCCAGATCACGCTGGCGCGGCCGATCGAGGTGCGGCGGCGCCTTGGGTCGCTCCGCGCCGAGCCGGCGGGCGAGCACCGCGAGGCGCTCGCCCGCGCCCACCGCGCCGCGCTGACGCGGCTTGTCTCGCAGGGCTTCCTGGCGCCGGAAGGGGCATGGCACCGGGCGCTGCGCGGCGGCCTCGCCTGGGCGTGCCGGAAGGGGCTCGGGCCGCCCCGCCTGCGCCTGTGGACCGGGCTCCTGGTGCGCCCCGACCCGGGCCTGTGGCTGCGCGTCGCGGGGGCAGCCAACCGCCGGAACGCGCTCATCGAGGTGAGCGAGGCGTACCTCGCCGACGACGGCGCGTTCGTCCCGCTGGTGGTCGAGCTGCGCGTCCGCGACGAGGCCCCGCAGCGGCTGCAGCTCGAGGGGGAGATCGGCTGCATCGCGCCCGTGCTCCCCGACGTGCAGATCGAGGCGTGCTCGCTCGCGGACGCGCCCGAGGTGGGGCGGGCGCACGCGGCGTTCTACGACGCGAAGTACTTCGCGGTGAAGAAGGGCCAGGTGACCCGCAAGTACCGGCGGCTCGTCGGGGGCACGGCGGGTGGGCGGAACGCGAGCGCGGGCGAGGGGAGCGCGGGCGGGGAGAGCGCGGGCGAGGGGAGCGCCGGGCCGGCGCGCGTGCGGCTGGTCGTCGCCGGGCCGGCGGCGCCGGAGATCACCGAGGTGACCGAGGTCACGAGCGCGGCCGGGCCGGATCCGGTCCCCTGGCGCGGGGGTGCTCGGCGGCTCGCGTCGATCGTGGTGAGGAACGCCGTCCCGTTCCGCGCGACGTTCGACGGGCACACGCTCGCCGTCGCGCCGGAGGCGCCGCGCCTCGCCGACGGGGCGGCCGCGGTGGAGCGCGCGTTCGCGCGGACCTTCGGCGACGATTTCCTCGCCGCGAACCGCGGGGCGCTCTGGTACCTGACGAAGTACTTCACGCCGCATCCTCCGGGCGAGCCGCACTTCTTCGTGAAGCCGTGGGCCTTCACCCGGACGCCGCCGGGCTGGTCGAGCCTGCTCGACGGTGTCCACGGCGATGGCTACGACGTGATGCGCGGCGTGGTCGCCACCGACGCCTTCTTCGCGACCCCGGCGGTGTTCCACGTGCGCCGGCTCGGGGCGCCGATCGAGGTGCCCGAGGGCGCGCCGTTGCTCCGGATCGTGCCCATCCCGCGCGATCTGCTCCGGGCCGGCTTCCGGGAGGCCCGCTTCCTCGATGCGTGAGCGGGGTGGACGGCGCGGTCATCTGGCCTGGTTGTGCTGGATAGATGGTATGAATTTGCCCCTCGAGCCCCCTCGCGGAGCGCGCCCATGAGCGAGCGATGGATCTGGCCCGGGCCGGAGGGCGGTCCGGCGAGGCTCTTCGACGAGCTCGCGGCGCGCGGCTTCTCGGTCCTCCGCGGCGACGCGGCGCTGGCGCCGGAGGAGGCCGCGCGGGCGCCGTGGAGCTTCGCCGAGCGGCTCCTCGGGGCAAGGCCGCTCCTGGTGGAGCGGCAGCCGATCAAGGCCGTGCCGGGCGGCAGGTCGTTCGCCGCGAGCTCCGCGGCGGCGCCGCTCCACACCGACAGCCAGTGCTTCGCGGGCGCGCCCCCGGCGGTGCAGATCATGGCCTGCGTCAGGCCGGCGGAGCGCGGCGGCTGCTGCCTCCTGCTCGACGGCTGGCCGCTGCTCTCGGTGATCGAGCGCGCCGATCCCGGGCTCTTCCGCGCGCTCTTCACGGTGTACAGGCGCATCCCGTTCGTCTTCGGCGACTTCTTCGGGCCCACGGTGTCGCTCCGCGGCGGCGCGCTCGCGCTCACGCACGCGCCGGTCGTGCCGCCGGGGGACGTGATCGCCGCGCGCCTCGCGCGGTTCGTCGAGGCGTCGCGACGCGAGGTGATCGAGCTGTCGCTCGGCCCGGCGGACATCCTGGTCGTCGACAACCGGCGCATGCTGCACGGGCGGCGGGCGTTCGAGGGGGCGCGCGAGTTCGTGCGGCTGCTCGTCTGGACGGAGGCGCGGCTCCCGTCGCCGCCAGCGTACCACGCGCTCGCCGCGGAGGTCGCAGAGGCCGCCGCGCGCCGCCTCGCCGAAGGGCCGCGGGCCACGCGGCGGCGGCTCGGCCTCGGCGCGCCGCCGCCGCCCGAGGCCCGCCGCCGCCTCGGCCTGGTCCTGGAGATGCTGCGCGGCGTCCCGCCGGGCGTCCTCGCCGCGCGCGAGCGCATCCCCGAGCCCGAGCTCTACCGCCTCCGCGACGCGGCGCTCGCCGCCGCGGAGGAGGCGCTCTCGGGCGACGCGGAGGGCGCGGACGACGGCGCGCTGGGCGAGGCGATCGGGCGGATGAACGCCTTCGACGCGAGCTGTGCGTCGCGCAGGTGATGGACAGGCACCGAGGGCAGGAGGCATTTATGGCCACTCCAGCCGTGAACCGTTCTTCCGACAGGCTCGTGGTCCATGAGGCCGGTCTCTGACAAATCTCGCAGCGTTGCCCCCATGGGGTGCTTGACAAGTAGGGTCAACCGTCGGCTACGCTGCCTACCCACGATAACCGGGGGCATGAGAGTGGGAAGGAGTAGAAGGCACTCCACACGGGGCGGCAGTAAGCGGTCGAGGGGGCAGATGACGTCGCGAGCGGCTCACGGTTCATTTGCCGGAATATGGATATAGGTCGCGGAAGAACGCAGGCTATCTGTGGGAATACGGGTATAGGCCGTGGCCGCTCGATGTCTGCGTGCAGAGACGCGGAGATAGGCCGTGTGTCGCAAATGATTGCGACGTAAATGAGGTGAACAAGAACCTCCGTCTTCTAAGGAAGCTCGATTTATGGCTGACGTTCGCATCTCATCCGTAGCGTTCGACCAGTTCAAGGCGTTTGCGCGATATACGATATCGCTCGATCGTCTCAATGTTCTCGTTGGTCCCAATAATTGTGGAAAATCCACGATCCTTGGGGCTTTTCGTGCACTGGCTACTGGCCTACGGAACGCGCGTGCGAAGTCTCCTGAACGCGTCGAGCTTCCAGATGGGCGGATTCAGGCCGGCTACAGCATCCGCGAGGACATGCTCCCAATCTCGCTCGAGAATGTTCATACAGACTATTCGCAGATGGATTCCAATGTCGTATTTCACCTCAGTACGGGTTCCAGGCTACGCTTGTTCTTCCCGCGCAACGGTGGCTGCTATCTTCTCCCGGAAACGCGCGACGGCGCACCTGTCTCCTCTCCGGCCGCATTTCGCAAGCATTTTCCTGTTAGCATCGCCGTAGTACCGGTTCTTGGGCCAGTCGAACATCGCGAAGTCCGCCGCGAGAAGGAAACAGTTGTTGCTGGACTAAACACTCATAGAGCGTCCCGTCACTTCCGTAACTACTGGTACTATTTTCGAGATGGGTTCGAGGAGTTTTCCGCATCTGTTCGAGCTACATGGCCTGGTATGGACATCCAGGCCCCGGAAATCAGCGATCGTATGACGGGTGAGCTCGCTATGTTCTGTCTTGAGGACAGGATGACTAGGGAGCTTTACTGGGCTGGCTTCGGGTTTCAGGTGTGGTGTCAGCTCCTTACGCATCTGTCGCGCTCAAAGGACGATACGATCCTGATCGTGGACGAGCCCGAGGTCTATCTTCACCCCGATGTGCAGCGGCAGTTGCTCGGTCTGCTAAAGGATGCTGGCCCTGACGTTCTTTTGGCCACCCATTCCACTGAAATCATGGCGGAGGCTGATCCAGGCGACCTGCTATTGATCGACAAGCGGAAGCACGCAGCCGAGCGGCTCCGCGACGTGGCGGGCGTACAGCGAGCTCTCGGCGCCGTTGGATCCGTTCAGAACATCACCCTGACAGCGCTTGCACGTAATCGCCGGGTCCTGTTCGTCGAAGGTGACGACGATTTTCGACTCATCCGCCGGTTCGCGAAGCGGCTCGGCTTAAACGAGTTGGCCGCTGGAATGGGAATTACAAGTCTTGACTCCGGTGGCTTTGGATCGTGGCAAAAAATTACAACGCTGGCTGAGGGTATTGAAGATGCCCTGGGTGCGAAGCTCCGTATCGCAGCCGTCTACGATCGTGATTATTTCTGCGAAGAGGAAATTAGTCATGTGTACTCTACTCTCAGTGCCGCGCTGGCTTTGGCGCACGTTCACGAGAGGAAGGAAATTGAGAACTACCTCCTGATCCCGGCGGCGATCGATCGCGCCGCGCAACGCGCTGCCGCAGATCGTGCGACCCGCACGAATAGCACTCCTGTAGCGCTTCCGCCTGCGGAACAGGTATTGCGTGACATCACCGATGGCATGAGGGACGAGGTGCAGGCTCAGCTTATTGCGAGGCGCGGAACGTATCTCCGGAATCAGCGGAAGGACCTTTCCGAGATCACCCGGGAGACTCTTGCCATGGTCTCGGCGAAGTGGAACGTTCTCAGCTATCGATTGGAAATTGTAGGCGGCAAGGATGTCCTACGCGCGCTGCGCGAGCACTACCAGAAGCTCGGTATTGCACTCACGGATGCGCGCATTATTGATGCCCTCCACCGTGAGGATATTCCAGGCGATCTTGTTGCGTTGCTCAATAAGCTTGAGCAATATCGGACGGCCTCGGCATGAGTTGCCGTGTGAGTTGCTCAACATTTGTTGCGATTGACGAACTCCGGCGACGCGCACAGCGTCCGTCGTCCGACGCGGTCCACGGGCCGAGCTACGCCATCGACCGATGACGGGTCCGACCCGATCGGGCCCGGCGCCGCAAGCGGAGCGGCGAGGAACGCGAGCAAGCACTTGCAGCGCGAAGGCGGACCGCTCGTTGCGGGATCGGCGCAGCTCACCGCGCCATACGTGTCTCACGGCAACCCCTCGCCGCGCCCCCCGAGCGCTCTTCTGCGTTGGTGCGGCGCGGCCGCCGGGATACGCTCTCGAGGCATGGCGTCACGTCCTCTCGGAGCGGCCGCGCTGTGCGGGATCGCCCTTGGCTGCGCGGCGTGCAAGCCGGCGGCGCCGCCGCTGCCGGCGCATGTCCGCATCTCCATCGACGGCGCCGTCATCAGCCCGGCCAAGGCGGACGGCCGTCAATGGGACGGCATGGGCGCGGTCCCGGCGGAGGCGCTCACCGCCATCGGCGGCCTGCTCCGCACGAAGCACCCTGTCGCGGCGGCCGCCAGCGTGGCCGGCTTCGCGGCGGAGGCGGCAGGGGCGGGGACCGAGCCGCCGGAGCCCTTCGGCTCGGCGGAGCTGTTCGCGGGCGGCCGGTCGCTCGGGAGGCGCGCGCTGGATCGCCCGGGGCAACGCGACACCTGCACGCCCGGATGGAAAGGCCCGCCGACCTGGTACCGCGTGCCGCTCACGCCGGATGTCCGCCTGAGCGGTGAGCTCATCGACAGGGATCTCGTGAACGACGACTTCATCGGGCGGTTCGCGATCCACCACGGTCACCTCGTCGAGGCGCTCCGAGCGCGCACGGTCTATCCGGTGGCGGTCGAGAACCAGGCCGCCGGACAGGTGCTGTTCGTCTGGATCGAGGTCTGGCCGGAGTAGAGGCCTGCTCGCGCTAGGGCAGCGCGGCAGGCACCGCTTCGACCCGCGTGCTGACGACCCTCCGGCGCTGCGCGCCGATGTTCGCGAGATCGAAGAGAAACGTCAGCTTGGGCAGCTTCACGCCGGGCGATGGCGCGAGATGAGGCGACCTGAAGCGATCGTCCAGCGACTCTTCGCGGATGATCGACCTTCCGTCTCCAGGTTTCTTCGTCGGCGTCGGGGTCCCGTGCGACGTCCCATCCGGCATGACGACCCGGCTGGTCACGTGGACGGTCACCTTGCTCCCGGCGGCAAAATCGCCGTTCATCGCCAGCGCTCGCCCGGAGAAGCGCTTCGACACGGCCTGGGCGACGCGCCGGAAGTCGTCGCCGTTCCCCGTGTTCGCCTGGAGGAAGCGCACCGAGACCAGCCGGCCCTTCGCGTCCAGCGTGAGCTCGAACGAGCTCTCGGAGTCCGGCGGCACGACGGACGACGACACCTCTTCCGCGACGGCCGAGGCGAGCACGCCCGCCGCGGGGAAGACCAGGACCGGCCCTCGCCCGTCCTTGTCCGCGGCGCTCCGCGCGGGGCGCTCCGGGACGGCGCGCACCGGGGCGAGGGGGCGCTCGGGAGCACGGGAACGCGCTGGGGGCTCCACCGGCAAGACACCTGGCAATACCCAGATGGGCGCGCCGCCCAGGCCTGGAGGTGCCGCGGCGGGGGGAGGCGAGTCGGGCGCGCCCGGGGGCGTGTGGGCGGCGTCCGGCGGCGCGTGTGCAGCATCCGGCGGCGCGTGCGCAGCGTCCGGCGGCGCGTGGGCGGCGTCCGGCAGCGCGTGAGCCGCGTCCGGCGGCGCGTGATCGTGGGTCGCCGCGCCGGAGCGGGATGCTCGTGCAGGAGGCGCCTCGGGCAGCGCTCTGCCCCGCTCTCTCGGCGCGGCACGCGAGAAGCCGGGATCGACGCCCCTTGCCAGGGCGAGGCCCTGGCGGGGCTCCGCCGCCCGGGCTTCCGGCGTCCTGGGTTCGTCCAGCACGACGTCGGGGGCCAGCTCCAGGAGCGAATCGCGCTGGTCGCCCGCGCCGGCCCGTGCCGGCACATCGAGGCTCTCGGGCACGAGCACACGAGCCGCGACGACGCCGCCCGCGTGGAGGAGGAATGCTGCGAGCAGAGAGAGGGAGCCCCGACCGCGCACTGGCCAGCGCGAGGGTATCATGTGGGCGCGCTTCCGATGGTCTCACACCGACGTCGGAAACTGGCTCCGCGCGCCGCATCGCGCGGGCGCTCCAGCCACTCGCCGACAAGCCCTGGCTTCGGGAGGTGCTCGCCATCCTGCATCGACGAAGTCGGCTACCTCCCCTATCCGCCGTCTTCTACGCTGTGCGAGCTCGAGCGACGCTCGGCCGCTCAGCCGCGATTCCGTCTTGCTCGCGCTCCGAAGAGGAGGGCTCCGATTGCCGCAAGATGGATCCCGAAGCGCCAAGGCGGCGTTCCGGGTTCGGACCCGGGGACCGAGACGCTGCAGCCAGAGTCCTCCGTCACGGGCGTATCCTCGTCGGTGCCGCCGCTCGCGCTGCTCGAAACCTGCCCGCCAGTCGTTGCAGAACCGCCTGTCGTGACGGCACCACCTGCGGGCACGCCCCCGCCGTTTCCGCTTCCGTCCCCTGCGCCTGCGCCGCTTCCGCTCCCGTCCCCTGCGCTACCGCCGTTTCCGCTTCCGTCCCCTGCGCTACCGCCGTTGCCCGCGGTCTCACCCGCCCCACCGGCCCCACCGGCCCCGCCCGCCCCACCGGCGCCCGTCGCGCCCCCGTCGAGGAAAATGCGTTGGGCGAAGTTGTAAAAGCTGCGGTTCCAGACGGTCTTGGTATGGCCTTCGTTCGGCTCGATCTGGTAAATATGGTCGATGTTGTTCTGATCCAGGAAGTCGTGATAGTTTCTGCTATTGCCGATCAGGCCGTCTGTGCTGCCGCAAGAGATGAAGATGAGCTTCACGTTGTTCTTGACCGCAGCCACATCCTTGATGGTCTGACTTGGCTGCTGGGTATTGGGCGCAGCCGAATACGGTCCGATGTAATGGAAGACATCGGTATTGGGGAACCCGAAGTTGAAGGTCTGCCCCCCGCCCATTGACAGGCCGGAGATGGCCCGCAAATCGGCATCGGTGGCAGCGGAATAAGTCTTCTCGACCCAGGGGATCAGGTCGTTGAGCAGGACGTCCCCGAAGTTTGCGAAGCGCGCGAAATCGTCCGCTCCGTCCATCTTGCCGCTGGGCATCACGACGATCATGGGTTTGGCCATCTGCTTCGAGTACAGATAGTCCATGATATTGTCGGCATTGCCTTCGTTGCTCCCCTGGCCGATCCAGGAAACCTCATTGCCGCCGATTCCATGATGCAGGTAAACGACAGGGTATTTCTGGTTCGTCGAATACCCCGGCGGCATGTAAACCGTCACCTTCCGCATTCCGTAATTTCGGGTCGGATAGCTGACGGAGACGTCCACCTTCCCATGGGGAATGCTCGCGTCCCTGGCATCGAAGCCCCTGGGCGGAAGGGGAAGGTCAGCGGGGTCGCTGGCATACGCCGCGGCGGGGAGGACAGAGATGACCGAGAGCGAAAGGACGGCAGGCCAGTTCTTCAAGGGCATGAGGACCTCCAACGTGCGTAAAAGTCAAACTCGAGTTCCATGGCCCGCGCTAGTTCCATGGACCGCGCTACAAGCGCTTTGGCGCATTTGGCATTGTCACCGTGGTGTCCCAAGCAAGCGGCACGTGCCGACTCACGGGTCGCGCACCACGCAGCAGCTGGCATGCAAAACTACGCCTCAGGCGTTCCGAGGAGCAACAGGGCGAGGAAATCCAAACTCGATCCGAAGGGCTAGAGAATCCAAATGCGATCCGAATGTCAAGCGCCCCGTGTGAACGTTCTCATCGTACAGCCACGCCGCACGTGCCTGTTGACACAGGAAATCTTCGATTCGCCTCCTCCTGGAAAAGTGACGCTGTACCAAGAACTTCTCCGTGCGGGCACGCGTGCCAGGGGCGGCTCGCGCCCCACACGCCGCGTTGCCTCCCTCGGGGAAAGCGATCAAGCGACAAGGAGTCCACGGGACATCAAGGTCGCAACCACAGGCTTCGTGCCCTCCCAGGCGATGAGGGCCTGCTTCGTGAGGTGGATGTCTGTCCGCTGTTCGCCACCCTTGCCCTGACTGAATTCGGAGCGGGGGACGAAGACATGGCAGGCAGGGTGGAGACGTTCAGCGCTGCCAGCGATGATCTTGTCGTCAAGGGGGATCTTGTCCTTCGAGGTGCCCCTTCAGGTGTATGCTGCCGGTTGCCGCCCGTGGGACTTCGGGGCGATTTCCGATCCCAGTCTGGAAACTGTCGTAGGTTGATCGCCCCACCATTCCCCGGGCGGCTCTTTGCCATGCCCCCCGCCCCCACCGCGCCCCCCGCACGCTTTCACACCGAGCGCGTCGAGCGCGAGGACCTCGTCATGTTCATCAACGCCTGCTTCGCGTGCACCGGGCAGGCCGAGTTCTATGGCACCTCCGGAGGCCAGGCGGTCTCCATCGAGTTCCTCCACGAGTACATCCTCGGCAATTACCGCCGCCTCTACGCGCGCACGCTCGCCGCCGGCATCAACCACTTCAACCAGGCGCGCATCGCCGTGAACCTCCTCGCGACCGGCGCCGAGACGCCCGCTCCCGACCGGGGCGAGGAGGGCTCGCTCATCGCGGCGGCCCTCCGGGAGCTCCCGCCGCAGCGCGCGCTCCGGGCGCTGCGCGAGCTCCGGGAGCGCCGCGTGAACAACCGCCGCGCGCGCGCCGTCATCCGCGGCTACCTCGCCGGCCGGCCCGACCCGGCGTTCGACGCCGTCAAGTACCGCGCCCACCTCCGCGCGCTCGCGGTGCACGCCCACCTCCAGCTCCCCGGCGAGATCGGGCCCTTCCTGTTCGAGCCCAAGCGCCGTGCGCCGTTCGAGACGCCGCTCCTCGAGCGCGCGCGGCAGGCGCGTTACGCGAAAGAGGCGATCTTCGACCTGCCGCTGACCGTCGCCGAGGGGCTCGCCGCGGCCCGCGGCGTCTCTCGCGAAGAGCTCCTGCACCGCGCCGCGCCGCGCATGACCGAGGGCGAGCGCCTCCGGCTCCAGCGCGCCGCCGGGCGAGAGGACGTCGACCTCGCCGTCGACCTCGGCCGTGCCCCGCTCACGCGCGTCGCGCTCTATGCGCTCTCGCTGCCCGAGAAGGTGCGGCGCGAGCGCCGCGACGAGCTCCACGCGGCGCTCGAGCGCGGCGCCGCCCGCGCGCTCAGGAAGAGCCCAGCCGCGCTCGGGCGCGTCGCCGCCGTGCTCGACCGGAGCTACTCGGCGTCCGGATCGAGCGAGAAGCGCCGCCGCCCGCTCGCCGTCGCGCTCGGCGTGAGCTACCTGCTCCGCGCCGCCGCCCGCGAGTACCGCGCCTTCTGGACCGCGCCCACGCCCGACGAGATCCTCGTCGGCGCGCGCGGCCAGACCGATCTCGCGACGCCGCTGCTCGACGCGCTCGCCTGGCGACCCGACGTCGTGGTCGTCCTCTCGGACGGCTTCGAGAACGACCCGCCCGGCGCCGCCGCCGAGGTCGCCCGCTGCTTCCGGGCGCGGCTCGATCCGGGGCAGCGCACGTCGATCGTCCACATCAACCCCGTGTTCGACAGCGAGCGCTACGCGCCCCGCGCGCTCGGGCCGTCGATCCCGACGGTCGGCCTGCGCGACGCCGAGGACCTGCCGACGGTCCTCGGTTTCGCCCGCTTTGCCGAGGGCACGGCGCCGCTCGCGGAGCTCGAGCGCTACCTCGCGCAGCGCGCGGCCACGCTTCTCTCGCGGCACGCCCGGACGCCGGGCGCCGCGGAGCCAGCTGCGGATGCGGGGCCGGCAGACGCCGCGGAGCCGGCAGACGCCGTGGAGCCGGCAGACGCCGTGGAGCCGGCAGACGCCGTGGAGCCGGCAGACGCCGTGGAGCCGGCAGACGCCGTGGAGCCGGCAGCGGCCGCCGAGCCCGCAGAAGAGGCGCCCGCCGCGGCGCTCGAGGTGCCCTGATGGCCAAGGCGCCGGCCCTGCTCCGATCGCTCTCGCTCCGGGGCCTCACCGCAACCCACGCCCAGGTCTTCGCGGGCGTGCGCCTGGTCCCGCTCCTCCGGGACGCGCCGCGGGACGACCTGCGCATCGCCGGCCGCAGACACGAGGACGCCTGGTCGATCGTCGATCTCGGCGACGGCACGGCCTACTGCTCCTACGTGCCGCACGCGCTCGTGATCGGGTGGACCGAGGACGGCTCGCCGGTCGCGTCCTACGGCGCGGCGCTCGCGGGGCCGGAGGTCCGAAACCCGCTCAGCAGGTGGGGCTGCGGCGTCCAGCTGCTCCACCGCATGGCCCGGCGCGAGGCGCGCGGCGAGGACCCGGCCGAGCGGAACCGCCTGCGCCTGTTGCCGTTGCACCTCGCGATGGAGGGCTTCCTCGCGCTGCACTTCAACGCCCCCGAGATCGCCTGGTCCGAGTACTCGCGGCGGGCGATCTCCCGCGGCCTCGACCCGCGCACCGAGGTATCGCTCTCCGGCCGGGCGATCCCGAGCCTGGAGGACGCGCTGCGCGTCTTCGAGATCCACGAGGGCCAGTGCGGCGTCCTGCTCTTCGTCGGCGAGCTGCTCGCGTCGGTGTTCGTTGTGTCGCACCCCGACGACTACCGCGCGCTGCACCGCACGCTGATCGAGGACTTCTACGAGCAGACGCTGCTCTACGCGGCCCGCCACAACGGCGACAGCCAGGCGCTCGAGCACACCTTCGACGCCGCGCAGATCGGCTCGCTCGACGACCTGCGGGCCGCGCTCGGCCGGGCGCGGGCGGAGGCCGGCGCGCTGCACGTGGACACGGCCGCGGGGCTCCTCGGCCGGCCGATCGCGGCGGAGCGCGTGTACCGGGCGGGGCCGTTCTCGCTGCAGCGGTTCATGACCGAGCTCGATCCGGCGCTGGACAACCACATCGGCGAGGCGATCGTGCGCGAGGACGGCACGCTGGAGTACGCGAAGACGTACCGGCTCGCGGCGGGGCAGGTGAGGCGCGCCCGGCTCCTCCAGCAGCTCGCGGCGCACGGGTGGAACCTGAACGCCACGGCGTCGGCGCTCCGGACCACGCGCGACCAGCTGATCCGGCGCATCGAGGGCGAGGGGTTCGGCTACCTCATCGCGGAGCACGTGCTCAAGGCGGCGCTGAAGCGGACGAGGTGAGCGCGCCGTTACCAGCTCGTTCACGTGCGGGCGCGCGGCTGTGGTCGCGCTGCTCCCGTACGGGCAAGCGCGAGAGCAAGCGGTTCTATCGTTTCCTCGGCGTCTCGTACCCGAACGTGGATGACCTGAATCGCGCCCGCGCGAAGGGCATCGAGAAGCCGGGAGGCGCGATCGGCATCCACGGCAGCGACCCCCGCCTCGCCGGCCTGGCGCGCGCCTGGATCCGCCTCGCCAACGCCGCCGGTCTTCAGAAGCTCTGGGGCCCACCGACGGCTGCATCGGCCTGACCAACGAGGATGTCGATGTGCTTTACCTGACCTTGGATGAGCGACGACCGGCGGCCTCGGCGTCGCCGCCGGCGCGGCTCCCCGCGCTCGCCGAGGCGCTCGCCGCCCGCCTCGGCGAACGGTAGTTTCGCGACCACGGACGGATCGCCCTGCCGCTCCAACTGGCCACCTGGGCGCCAGTCCGGTCCGTGCCGTGCTACGCACCCTGCCCCGCGGAACCGAAGGACGCCTGACATGAGCCTGCAAACCACCCGCGACACCTGCCTTGCCCGCGATGCAAGCGACCCGCTGCGCCACCTGCGCGACGAGTTCGCGCTACCGGGCGATGTGATCTACCTGGACGGCAACTCGCTGGGCGCCCTCCCCAAGGCGTCGCTGGCCCGTGTCAGGGAAGTGATCGAAGCGGAATGGGGCGACGGCTTGATCCGTAGCTGGAACACGGCCGGCTGGGTGCACCTGTCCCGCCGCCTGGGCGACCTCCTGGCGCCGCTGATCGGCGCCGGCAGCGGCGAAGTGGTGGTCACCGACACCACGTCCATCAACCTGTTCAAGGTGCTGGCCACCGCCCTGCGCCATCAGCAGAGCACCGCGCCCGAGCGCCGGGTGCTCGTGTCGGAACGCGACAATTTCCCCACCGACCTGTACATCGCCGAGGGCCTGACCGAGCTGCTGAAGATGGGCGGCGCAGCCTACGAGTTACGCCTGATCGACTCGCCCAAGGAATTGCCGCAGGCGATCAGCGGCGACGTGGCGGTGCTGATGCTCACCCACGTCAACTACAAGTCCGGCTACATGCACGACATGGCCGCCGTCACGGCGCTCGCGCACGCAGCCGGCGCGCTGACCGTGTGGGACCTGGCGCATTCCGCGGGCGCCGTGCCGGTGGACCTCCACGGCGCCCGCGCCGACTTCGCCGTCGGCTGCACCTACAAGTACCTGAACGGCGGACCCGGCGCGCCGGCCTTCCTGTGGGTGGCGCCGCGTCATCAGAGCCGCTTCGGGCAGCCGCTGTCCGGCTGGTTCGGCCATGCCCGGCAGTTCGCGATGGAACCCGCCTACACCCCCGCCGACGGCATCGGCCGCTTCCTGTGCGGCACCCAGCCGATCACGGCGCTTTCGCTGGTGGAGTGCGGGCTTGCCATCTTCCGCCATACCGACATGGCCGCGCTGCGCGCCAAGTCGCTGGCGCTGACGGAGCTGTTCATCCAGCTGGTGGAAGCCCGCTGCGGCCAGCATCCGCTCACCCTGGTCACCCCGCGCGACGCCGCCCGCCGCGGCAGCCAGGTCAGCTTCGAGCACCCGCAGGGCTACGCGGTGATGCAGGCGCTGATCGCCCGTGGCGTGATCGGCGACTACCGGGAGCCGCGCATCATGCGCTTCGGCTTCACCCCGCTGTATACCCGCTTCGTCGACGTCTGGGATGCGGTGGAAGCGCTGCGCGACCTTCTGGAGAGCGGCGCCTGGGACAAGCCGGAATTCCACCGGCGCGGCGCGGTGACCTGATCCGCCCGTAGCCTGGACGAGGAGCGGCCAGGGACGCGTTGGCTCGGCGCTCGCAGCCCTCTGCGATCGGGTAGAATGGGAGGTTCTGAATCGGGCACTCTCGGGCTGCGGGCGAGACATCTCTGAGGAGCACTGCTCATGGGCAAAACGGCCAAGCTGTTTTCGGTTCCGAAAGAGCGGCAGATGGAGGCGCTCTGCGCGCGCAGCGCCGAGATACGCGACGAGTTTCGTGCGTGCTTCTCCGTGTCGCCCGGACACCCGAAGACGCACGAGGAGCCGCGAGAGGCCGAAGCGCCCCATTTCGACGGGCTCTGGGTCTTCGGGGATGGGCCTGGCGTCGTGGTGGACGACACCGGCGCGCACGTCGAAGCCGAGCTCCTCTGCAATCGCGCGCTCGGGGAGCGCTCCTACGTGCAGTACGAGGTCCGCATCGAAGCGCTCGATCTTCGGTACAAGGGCGACTACGCGCCGTATTACAGGAATCGCGGCAGAATCCTGAAGCACATCGGAAAGCGCCTCGAGCTCTTCTGCGCGTACTCGCTGCTCGAGCTCCACGAACTGGTGCAGCGCCGCGGGGTCGAGGACACGACGCTCGGCGCGCTCTTCTCGCCCAGGCACGTGAAGGCCATGTTCGCGGCGTTTCGCGTGCCGATCCGCTTCACCGGCGATCTTGGTTGAGGTGCGGCCCGCCGCCTCGCGACGCGCGGCATGTCGGTCTCGGCCCGTCGCCGGGCACGGCGCGCCGGGCGACGGCTCGTCATCGACCGGCTGCTCTGGCAGGATTTCTCTAGGCGCGCGCGCTCACGAGCCAGCAGGCCGCGGTGAAGCGGGCCGCGCCCTCCTGGACGTACGCGTCGAAGGCAGCACGAACCGCCTGGGCCGTCCGGGCGCGCGTCGGCTCGTCCGCGTCCCGCAGCGCCTGACCCACCGGTCCGAGCCTGGTGACGTAGGCGAGCAGGTCCTTCTCCGCGACGCCGCTCGGCACGTCGATCGGGCGAATGTCGACGTCGGTCCAGCCGCTCGCGTCCAGGATCCGCTGCACCCGCTCTCTGTCCGCGAAGGCGAACGGGCCGGGTGCGTCGGGGTCCGGGACGCGCAAGCTCGGCAGGAGCGGGGCCGCAGCGCGCGCGGCCTCGGTCATGAACGGATTCTCGTCCGCGCTGCGCCATGCCACGAACGAGAGCTTCGCCTTGCGCCGGGCGGCGCGCCGGATGTTGGCGAACGCCGCCGCGGGATCGTCGAAGAACATCACGCCGAAGCGCGAGATCACCGCGTCGAACGTGGCCTGCTCGAACGCATGGGTCTGCGCGTCCGCCTGGACGAACGCGGCGGACGCCAGCCCCTCGGCGGCGGCGCGTGCTCTGGCGGCCGCCACGAGCGGCCCGGAGATATCCACGCCGAGGCAGAGGCCCGCTGGCCCGAGGCGCCGGGCCATCGCGAGGGACGTGGCGCCCGCGCCGCAGCCGACGTCGAGGACGCGCCCGCCGTCGCCGGGGAAGCCCTCGTCGATGAGCGGCGTCGCGAGCGGCGCCAGCATGCCGTCGAGCACTTCCTGCAATTCCACCCAGGTGCGCCCGCTGGCCTCGTTCCACAGCGTGGCCTGGTCGCGATTCGGCGGATGGGCTTCGGACATCGGAGTCTCCTTCGGTTTGCAGTCGGAACTCATGTGCCGTAATCTGCAAGTTCAAGTCAACTTGAGGTCAAGCGTGAAACGGCTGGACATCGCGGAGGTGGCCCGGCGCTCCGGCGTGCCCGCCTCCACCCTGCGGTTTTACGAGGAGAAGGGGCTGATCGCGTCCACCGGGCGGCGGGGCTTGCGGCGCCTGTTCGATCCCGGGGTGCTGGAGCGCCTGGCGCTGATCGCGCTCGGCAAGGTGGCGGGGTTCTCGCTGGACGAGATCGCCCGGATGTTCTCGTCCGACGGCCGGCCGCGCATCGAGCGAGAGCGGCTGACGGCCAAGGCCGAGGAGCTGGACCGGACCATCCAGCGCCTGGTCGCGCTGCGCGACGGCCTGCGCCACGCGGCGGCGTGTACCGCGCCGAGCCACATGGAGTGTCCGCGCTTTCGCAGCATCGTCCGGCTCGCCGGCGCCGGCCGTCTCGATCCCCCTCCCGGTCCCAGAGCGGTGCGTGCGCAGGAGGGCGGGAACCCTGCCCGGCGGAGCGTGGGGCGCTCCCGGGGTGGCGGGACCGGGGCACGTACCGGGTTGCGGCCTGCTACCGTCGCGCTCGAGGCGAGCGAAGGCGGGACCGGGAGCGGGCGAAGTTGAAGCAGGGAGAGGAAGAGGAGCGGCGGGCGGCCCGGGAGCGTGCGGCGCGACGGAGGCTGGTGGCGAGTGCGGCCGTTGCCGCCGCGGTGGCCGTGGTGGTGGCGGTCATCGTCGTCCGGGCGCTGGAGCAGCGGGGCGCGGCACGGAATGCGGAGGCTGCCGCGCGGAGGGCGGAGGAGGCGCAGCGGGAGGCGGCGACCCAGGCGGCGCTGATGCGAGCATCCTCGCTGATGGCCGGCGCTCGTGAGCTGCTGGCGCGAAATCGGCCAGAGTCAGCGGTGCAGCTGCTGCTCGAGGTGAGAGACGCGGAAAACGTACGTGGCTGGACCGAGCTGACACGTGATGTGCTGGCCTCGGCTCCTTCGATGCTCACGATGCGCGGCCATCGGGGCGACGTGCTGCGTGCTGACTTCAGCCCCGATGGGAAGCGCATCGTCTCGGCCTCGAGCGACAAAACGGCGCGGGTGTGGAACGCGGACGGCAGCGGCACGACCGTGGTGCTCCGGGGCCACGAGGGCGCCGTCATGTTCGCGGCGTTCAGCGCCGACGGGCAGCGCGTGGTCACGGCCTCGGGCGACGGGACGGCGCGGGTGTGGAGCGCGGATGGCAGCGGCACGGCCGTGGTGCTCGGGGGCCATAAGGGCGCGGTTGTGTTCGCGGCGTTCAGCGCGGATGGGCAGCGTGTGGTCACGGCCTCCCACGACAAGACGGCGCGCGTGTGGAACGCGGATGGCAGGGGCACGGCCGTGGTGCTCCGGGGCCACGAAGGCGAGGTGAGCTCCGCGGCGTTCAGCGCGGATGGGCAGCGTGTGGTCACGGCCTCCCACGACAAGACGGCGCGGGTGTGGAACGCGGATGGCAGCGGCACGGCCGTGGTGCTCCGGGGCCACGCGGCTGCGGTGATCTCCGCGGAGTTCAGCGCGGATGGGCAGCGTGTGGTCACGGCCTCGAACGACAAGACGGCGCGGGTGTGGAACGCGGATGGCAATGGCAGTGGAGCGCCGGTGGTGCTCCGGGGCCACGAAGGCGTGGTGAGCTCTGCGGAGTTCAGCGCTGACGGGCAGCGTGTGGTCACGGCCTCGAACGACAAGACGGCGCGGGTGTGGAACGCCGGGAGTGCCCGGAATGGCCCTGTTCACGCGGATGAGTCCGAGCACGCGCAAACCGGTTGCGACCACGACCACGCGGAGGACGGAGGCGCGCCTGTCGTGCTCCGCGGCCATGAGGTAGGCGTTGGGTACGCGGCGTTCAGCGCAGATGGGCAGCGGGTAGTCACCACCGGGTTCGACAGGACGGCGCGGGTGTGGAACGCGGACGGCAGCGGCGTGCCCATCGTGCTCCGTGGCCACGAGGGCGACGTGAGCTCCGCGGCGTTCAGCCCTGACGGGCGGCGCGTGGTCACGGCCTCGAACGACACGACGGTGCGTGTGTGGAGCGCGGACGGCAGCAGCATGCCTGTCGTGCTCCGGGGCCACGAGGCCCCGGTCTGGTCGGCGGCGTTCAGCGTTGACGGGCAGCGGGTGATCACGGCCTCGAACGACAAGATGGCGCGTGTGTGGAGCGCGGACGGCAGCAGCAGGCCCGTCGTGCTCCAGGGCCATGAGGCCCCGGTCTGGTCGGCGGCGTTCAGCGCCGATGGGCGGCGGGTGGTCACGGCCTCGCACGACAGGACGGCGCGTGTGTGGAGCGCGGACGGCAGCGGCGTGCCCGTCGTGCTCCGGGGCCACGAGGCAGGGGTCGGTTTCGCGGCGTTCAGCGCCGACGGGCAGCGGGTGGTCACGGCCTCGAACGACAGGACGGCGCGTGTGTGGAACGCAGACGGCAGCGGCGCGCCCGTCGTGCTCCGGGGACACGAGGACTGGGTCAGATCCGCAGCGTTCAGCGCCGACGGGCAGCGGGTGATCACCATCTCGCACGACAGGACGGCGCGTGTGTGGAACGCAGACGGCAGCGGCGTGCCCGTCGTGCTCCGGGGGCACGAGGCCCCGGTCTGGTCCGCGGCCCTCAGCGCCGACGGGCAGCGGGTGGTCACGGCCTCGCATGACAGGACAGCGCGGGTATGGAACGCGGATGGCAGCGGCATGCCTGTCGTGCTCCGCGGCCATGACAGCTCGCTGCTCTCCGCGGCGTTCAGCGTTGATGGGCAGCGGGTGGTGACGGCCTCGCACGACAAGACGGCGCGTGTGTGGAACGCAGATGGCAGCGGCGCGCCCGTCGTGCTCCGGGGCCACGAGGCAGGGGTCAGCTTCGCGGCGTTCAGCGCCGACGGGGAGCGGGTGGTGACGGCCTCGCATGACAGGACAGCGCGTGTGTGGAACGCGGATGGCAGCGGCACGCCCATCGTGCTCCGTGGCCATGAGGGCTCGCTTCTCTCCGCGGCGTTCAGCGCCGACGGCCAGCGCGTGGTCACCACGTCGGACAAGACGGCGCGGGTGTGGGCCATCTCTGCCGACGCGCTTCGGCAGGCCCTTCGCGCCGCCGCGAGCGACTGCATTTCTCCCGAGATGCGCCGGACCTACCTCGATGAGAGCGACGAAGACGCCCGTCGGGGCTACGAGTCCTGCGAGCGCTCGTACGGCCGGGAACCGTTCTATACCGAGGTCGAGCTGCCGTGAGCTGCAAAGGCATCGCCAGGAGCCCCGTCGTGGCATCAGGCCCACGGGATGGCCGACGCTCGGCAGCAGCCGAAGGGATCGCCAACATGAATCCTCGTTCCTTCTCGATCGCCCTCTCTCTCCTCATGGCCGCCTGCCAGCGCTCCGAGGCCACCCCGAGCGATCCGCCATCGGCTCCTCGACGACCCGAGGCTCGACTGGCTGATCCTGACCCTCAAGGACACCGGGAAGCCACTCCCCGCAACGCCCATGCGGCTGCGCCAGAGGCCGGCCGATGTCGGCGAGGACGTCTATCTCGTCGGTTGTCCCTACGTTGAGGCGGCGTGCAAGCAGAACGTTTATGCCGGCAGGGTGACCGCGCGGAGCGGACATCGCTTCCGTTACGACATCGACCCGCCGGTCGACATCCGCGGCTTCAGCGGCGCGCCGGTCGTCGACCGGGCGGGGCACGCGGTCGGCGTGATGACGGTCTGGTTCGAGCCCAGGATGGAGGGAGAGAAGTACCTGGAAGCCGGCGGTGAGGACGCCGCCTCGATCTACCGGAGCGTCGGACGGCAGCGCTGAAGAGCGCGCCATTCACGACGACGCTCACCCCGGTCTGCCCCCACCTCCGCTGGTGGTCTCGATCGCATGGGAAATGGATACGGCTCATCGAAATTCCACCAGATCGTCAGCCATGAGGGAGGGAAGGCGGGAAAGGTTTGGTGTTCGTTCCCGCCTTCATGTTTGCGTGGGATCACGTCACACGGTTCACGGCGTCCTCGCGCACCGGACGCCCACGTTGCTGCCGAAATTCCCTTCGACATCGTGATTCCTCGGGTTGCCGTGGCTGCGTGTGGACGAGCGCAGGGGCGACCCGCTCGTATTCCAACTCCCACCCAGGAGCCCCCGATCCACTCCGGGGCTAAGGTTAGCGCAATTGTTGCAATCGGTGTCTGCGAGGTGATCGGAAAACGTATCGAGATTCCACTCCCACATGCTTCCTGCGAGGTCTGATTGTCCCCACTTCCCGTCGCCGATCGGCGACTTTGAGCCTACATTCTCGATTGAAAAGTACTGGCACGACGTCCAGCCGTCGCAATTGTATAACGCATACGACGAATCGAGCGTTGTCGACGATGGCGGCGTCGACCACGGATACGTCCTCTGCTCGCCTCCTCCTGCCGCGGCATAGTTCCACTCCGCCTCCGTCGGTAACCTCCCGCCATCCCATGCGCAAAAGGCGAACGCTGTGTACCATGTGAGGCAGTTCATCGGCCGGTTCTCGCTCCCCATTGACCAAGTGGGCCGCCTGCACCACGCCATATCCGCTTCCAACGTTTCTCGATCCGCGGGCAGCTCTGAGTCCCAATCCATCTGCCAGCCACTCCCCGCAATCAGCGGATGTGCTCCAGCTCCCTCCGCAGGCCTGCTCGCGGGGTACATCTCCACGAACTTCCGGAACCGTCCCACCGTGACCTCGAATCGGTCCAGCCGGAAGTCACTCACCGTTGCAGGATGGTTCCTGTCGTCGAACCGGTGATACCTGCCTCCCAGCACCACGGGGCTCAGGCAGCAGCTCTCGTTCCTCTCCGGACCGCAATTCAAGGGCAGACCCTCGCAGCTTCGTCCAGGGCACGAGCCAGCCTCGCACGAACTCTCGCACTCGGTCCGGTCCTTCCAGCGCCCGCGCTCGTCGCACGTCTGTGGTGTATTGCCCGAGCACCGCGCATCCCGGAGCGCGCACTCTCCTTCGCAGACGCCTTCGATACACGTCTTGGATTCGCACGTCGTGCCGGCGGCCCAATTGCCGCTGATGTTGCACATATGCGGGGTATTGCCGAAGCACCACACGTCCGAACCGGGCGCGCACGACACCACGCAGTCGCCACCATAGCAATGCGTAGGGCCGCCGCACGCCGGGAGGGTCGCCCACGCTCCCTTTTCGCACTGCTGCGGCACGCCGCCCGCGCACCGCTTCTGCTCCGGCGCGCAGGCGCCGACGCACCCGTCTGCGTCGGCGTCGTCGCATGTCTGCCTCTCGTCGGAGCACGACCTCTCGTCCTCCCACTGCCCGTTCGCGTCGCAGTGCTGTAGGGTGTTCCTCTGGCAATGCTTTTGCGTCGGCGCGCAGATGCCGATACAAAGGCCCAGCTCTTTGCTGCACGTCTGTTCGCCGCATGGGTGCGGGGGTTGCCACTGCCCATCCATGCCGCACTCCTGCAGCGCGTTGTCGTCGGTGCACTGCTTCAGTCCTGCCTTGCATTCGCCGACGCACCCGTCCGCGTCGGTGGCGTTGCAGGTCCGCTCGTCGGAGCACGACCTCTCATCCTCCCACTGCCCGTTCGCGTCGCAGTGCTGTAGGGTGTTCCCCTGGCAATGCTTTTGCGTCGGCGCGCAGATGCCGATGCACGCGCCCAGCTCTTCGCTGCACGTCTTCTCACCGCATGGCTTCGGGTCCCGCCACTGCCCGTCCGTGCCACACTCCTGCAGCGCGTTGTCGTCGGTGCACTGCTTCAGTCCTGCCTTGCATTCGCCGACGCACCCGTCCGCGTCGGTGGCGTTACAGGTCCGCTCGTCGGAGCACGACCTCTCGTCCTCCCACTGCCCGTTCGCGTCACAGTGCTGTAGGGTGTTCCCCTGGCAATGCTTTTGCGCCGGCGCGCAGACGCCGATGCACGCGCCCAGCTCTTTGCTGCACGTCTGGTTGTCGCACCGCTGCCTGCTCTCCCACCGCCCCGCATTGCTGCACACCTGGGGCACATCGCCCGCGCACTGCGTCGCGGGTGGCGCACACTCACCGACGCACGTTCCCGACGCGTTGTCGCAGACCTGCTCGACGCAATCCGGCTGGCTCTCCCACGTGCCATTGGGGCCGCACACCTGCGGTGTATTGCTGTCGAGGCACCTGCGCGCGCTGGCGCTCGGGCAGCCCGCGACGTCGAAATCTTCGATGCCCAGCACCGAATTGCACCCCAGGAGAGCGGCGCTGCAGCCGAACATCGCAGCCACCGCGACGCCGGCCCGCGCGTACCGTGCTCGCAGCTTGCTCATCAGAACCTCCCTTCGATCTCGAATCGCCCGAGCCCCACGCCTGCACGCCACGCCACCCCGGCCGCCGGCTTCGCGCCGCCGCCGGGCGCGCCGGCGCGCCGCTCTCCCCCGCTGGGCTGCAGCACGAACAGCGCCGTGGTCCCTGCGGCCACGCCGACGGCCCCCACGACGAGACCCACGGTCGCCAGCGTCGCGAGGTCGCCTGCCTCGTCCAGCTTATCGCGTTCCGATTGCGGGCACGAGGTGCCCCCGCACCTCGATCGGACCTCGCCAACCTCCTTGAGCGCCAGACCCCCGGTCACCGCGAGCAGCCCGAGCCCCAGCGTCCCCACCCCATAGCCCACCCCCACCGCGATGTTCCTCGTCCTGCGCTCCCCCTCCGGGTCCGGCTCGCGCTCCAGCACCACCTGCACTTCCCGCTGCTTGCGCCGCTCCAACCGCACCGACTGCCTCGCGAGCAAAAAGCCCGCCGCGCGCACCTCGACCGCGTGCTCGCCCAGCAGGAGCCGCCCTTCCCACGGCGTGCGCCCCACCACCTTGCCATCGATCGTCACGTACGCTCCGCTGGGCGTCGACTCGACCCGCAGCGACGCGTCGACGTCTTGCGCGCTCAGGACCACCGGCGTCACCTCGTACAGCTTGACGGTCGCCGTCTGCACCGGCGACGCCATCTGCGCGCCCTCACGCGGCGCCTTCACCGCTCCGGAAGCGCCCGCCTCCGGCGTCGTGCACTCCTCGAGCGCCTGGAGCCCCACGAAGCCGCGCAGCTGCACCCGGTGCTCGCCCGCATCCACCACCCCTTTCCATGGCGTCACGCCGAGCCGCTGCCCATCGACCTCCACCTCCAGCGTCCAACCGTGCTTCTCGCTCACCGAGAGTATCCCCTTCCTCGATGTCGCGCGCAGCTCCACGCTCTTCTGCCCGGGCTTGATATCTTCGGTCACGGTGATGGGCATGAATCCGTCCTGCTCCACGCGGATCTTGCGGACGCCTACCGCGACGCTCAGCGGCTCCGATATCGGCAGATTCCCGCGCTGCCGATCGTCGATGTACAGGCGCGCGCCGGCGGGTGTGTCGCCGACAATCGTTAGCTTCACCACAAACTTCGAGACCTCGGCGATGCTGGTCTCCACGGCAGTCCTGAACGCGGGCTCGGCATTCGGAAACTCCCGCAGCATCTTCTCATACAGGGCCAGCGCCTCGTCATGCCTATAGAGCTGGTGGAGCGAGGAGGCCGCCTGCGTCATCGCCTTTGCCGTCGTCTTGATTTCTAGCGATTTTTTGTACTCCTCGTACGCTTCACCCCACCGTTTCGCATCGAAGTGTTCCATTCCCCTTTTGAAGTGCGCACTTGCATCGGCTTTCTTCGAGGCGTCCGTCTGCGCGGTGTCATCCATCGCCGTCGCAGATGCACTCGGCGCCGCGGACGGCGGAGCCTGCGCCTTCGCCGCTCTCGCCATCAGCAGCACCGCGGCAACTGCGGATCCAGTCGCCACCCACCCAGCAACACGACCAGTCATGTTCACGTCCGTCTACCTCTCTGACACAGCCGCTTCACGCCTCGTCCTCTGCACGTGCCACCTGGTGATTCGCAAAGGTGGTTCGCCTGTTGAAGGCATGCGATTCAATGTGGATGATGGTCTTTAGTTGTAGAGCTTGGGTTCCTGTTCGGGCGCGTTGAAGGAGATGGTGTTGTTTCCGCTTGTTCCCCTGGCTCTTCGTACTGGTCGAACCGGTCTGGATCCCTCTGCTTTGGCGTCGCTGCTCTGCGCGCCCCCGGCGGGGGCGGCGCGGGCGCGTTGAGGTCCAGAAACGCCGGCGACGCTCCGGACTTCTCGAGGGTAACCGTCTTGTCGATGTGCTTCTCCCCCTTGAAGACGCGGACTTCCCATGTCTTGCCGACCTTGCCGACCAGCTCGACGACGCCATCCGTCCGCCGCGCCGGCTGACCGTCCACCGTCACCGACGCGTCGCCGGGCACCACGAGGAGCACGGCCCGGTGCTCGCCCGACGCGCGCGCCATGCGCCGCGCTCGCTGCACCGGCCTGGCGAGGATTCTCTCGCCGATCGCGCCCTTCTCCAGGGCAGCGCCCGAAGCCGCCGGCGGTGCCGCGCCGGCGTCTCCCGCCGGCCTCTCGCAGGCCGCGAGGAACATCAACATTCCCCCCGTCCAGGCAACCCTGCGCATCGCCGCCCTCATGGCCCTTGACCCTCCCTGGGAGTTCGCTGGCGATCCTGCTCGCACGTAGTATACGCCTTCCGCGCCACGTCCTCGCCCTCCGCGAGGTAGAGGGCCCGCGTCTCCGCAGGGAGGCAATCCACATTGGCCTCCTTCAGCCCCTGCTTCAACAGGCCGATATCGAGGGTCCAGGTGCGCGTCGTGTTGTCGGCCGTGACAGCGAGGAGCCGCTGGCTACCGTCCAGGAATGCCATGGCCAGCGCGGGCGCCGGGACATCGAGCTCGATGGGCTCATCGAACCTGGTGGCGTCCCACAGGCGCAACCCCCCCTTCAGCGACGAGGTGGCGATGCGTGCGCCGTCAGAGCTCCAGATCGCGCGCAGCACCGGGCTCCCGTGATCGAGCGCCACCGTGGGAGCGCCGCTGTCCGCGTCCCAGACCTGGGCGGTGTTGTCCTCCGAGGCGGTGATAACGCGCTTCCCGTCGGGGCTCCATGCCGCCGCGTGGATGGCACCCTCGTGTCCCTTGAGCACCACGGGCTCGCCCTGTCCGTCGGTCCGCCAGATGCGCGCGTTGTGATCCCTCGACGTGGTGACGAGCCTCGCGCTGTCGCGGCGCCACGCCGCCGAGGTGAGGCCGTCGGCGTGCCCTGACAGCCGCAGCCGCTCACCCGATCCGTCGAGGCGATGGATGAACGCGTCCTTGTCGTCGGAGACGGTGACCACGCGCGTCCCATCTGGGCTGAAGATCGCCGCGCGCACCGCGTCCTTGTGGCCGGGGAGCTTCACCTCCGCGACCTTGCCGTCGAGTTGGACGACGCGTGCCGTCCCGTCGAACAAGGCGACGGCGACCCGCGTGCCGTCGGGGCTCAGCGCTGCGCTCGCGACCCACGCTTTGTCGTCCTGGAGCCGCGTGGCGGCCGATCCTTCGCCCACGTCGAAGATCTCCTCCGGCTCGCCGGCCTCGCCCGCCCGAAGGCGACGCACCCTCCCGTCGTCGTACGCCGAGACGATGTCGCCCCCGGCGCCGATGAACGCCGAATGGTAGAAGGCTCGTCGCTCGCGCGGCAGCGACGCGAGCTGCGTCGGACGCCAGATCCTCGCCGTCGCGTCGAGCGGGCGCCCGCCGTCGTCCCCATCGCCGGTGAGCACCCGCGTCTGATCAGGGCTCCATGCCACCGAGCGGACGGGCGCTTCGTGTCCGCTCATCACGAGCGGCGCGCCCCCCTCCACGGGCCAGATGCGCACCGTCTGGTCGAGCGAGGCGGTGGCCAGGTACCTTCCATCCCGTCGGAATGCCGCGAACGTCACGGCGAGGGCGTGCCCGGACAGGACGACGGCCTCGCCCTTGCCGTCGGCGCTCCACACGCGCGCCGTGCCGTCGTCGGACGAGGTGGCGACGAACCTGCTGTCGGCGCTCCACGCGGCATGGCGAACGCCGCCCTCATGTCCCTTCAGCACGATCGGCCTGGTGGCGCGCGACAGCTCCCAGATGCGCGCTGTCTTGTCGCGCGAGGTCGTGACAACGCGTGTCCCGTCGGGGCTCAGGGCGGCGAAGGTCACAGGCCCGCTGTGCCCCTCGAAGAGGACCGGCCTCGTCGGGGCGTCGGCGCTCCACAGCTTCGCCGCTCCGTCCTGCGAGACGGTGAGCACGCGCTCGCCGTCTGGATGGAATACCGCGACCCTGAGCGGCGCCGTCCGGTCCGAGAACTTCGCAACCTCGCTCGCGCCGTCGGCGTTCAGGCTCAGCACCAGCGCGGTCACCTTCGGGTCGTCGTGCGACAGGAGCGCCACGACCACCCGCTTGCCATCCTCGCTGAACGCCCCCGCCGTGACGGATTGCGGACGGCCTTCCTTGGCGGGTCGCGGCGGCACGAGCCGGACGCTCTGGCCCAAGCCGTCGGCATTCCACATGTACGCTGCCCCGTCCTCCGAGCCAACGAGCACGCGGGTGCCGTCAGGGCTGAACGCGGCGACGGTGATCGGCCCCGCCTGTGGCGCGACCACCACCGGACCGCCCTTGCCGTCCGCGCTCCACAGCCGCGCGACGTGGTCGGCCGAGGTGGTCAGGACCCGCTTGCCGTCGCTGCTCCAGGCGATCTCCCAGACCGCGCTCTTGTGCCCGCGGAGGGTCACCGCGAGCGCGTTCGTGCCGAGGGCCTCGTTCGCGAGCGCGACCCAGCCGTGCACGCGCTCGGGCTCCCGCACCTCGGGTAAGAGCTTCGTCGCCCAAGCGAGCTGGCCGCGGCTGGTGAGCTTGCGAAAGCCGGCGAGGAGCCGCGCATCGTGCGCCTCGGTCTGCTTTGCCTCTGCGTCCCTGGCCGCACTCCTTGCGTCTTCCCTCGCCTTGATCGCAGTACGTTCGGCGCTGTCCGCGAGCTTCTGCTGCTTGAGCGCCCAGAGCCCCATCACCGCCGTGACCACCGCCACCGCGAGCGCCGTGAGCGCGAGGAACCGAACCTTGGCGAACCGCGCCTCGGCTTCCTCTCGTTCGCGCCGCCGCTCCGCCTCCAGAGCCTCCTCGCGCCGCTGCTGCTCGGCCTTCAGAGCCTCCTCGCGCCGCCGCTGCTCGGCCTTCAGGGCGTCCTCGCGCCGCTGCTGCTCGGCCTTCAGGGCGTCCTCGCGCTGCTGCCGCTCCGCCTCCAGGGCCTCCTCGCGCCGCCGCTGCTCTTCCTCCTGTTCGCGCTTCTGCCGCTGCTCGTGGACCCTGCTCGCCAGCCAGTCGTGGCCGATCTCGAAATACCTACTGCCCTGGTGCGCCTGGGCGTAGAGGATCGCCGCGTCCGCCAGCGCGCTCAGGATCGGCCGGAGCTTCTCCGCGGGCATGAAGCCGAGGAGCTCCTTCTCGGTGCGCAGCGTCCGGCTGCCGTCCCCGGTGACGAGCTGATGCTCGAGCAGCCGCTGCGCCTCCGGCGCCAGCAGCCCGAGCTCCTCGAGCGTCGCATCGAAGTACCGGCGCAGGATCGACTCCGCCTTGAACACGCCCTCGGCGCCGCCCTGGGTGCGCTCCTTCCACAGCGCGCGGCACACGATCTGCGCGTACGCCGCCTGGATCTCCGCCGTGACGAGCTCGCTCTCGCCGGGCATCCGCACCTCGAGCATGAGCCTGCGGAGCTGCTCCTCGTCCCAGCGCTGCGGCGGCTGCCCCTCGGCCGCCGCCCGGCACACCGCTTCGACCATCTCGCCGACCGTCATCGGTCCGAGCCGGAACCCCTGCGCGAGCAGCTCCTTGCGATCGCGCGCGCGATCCCGGAATCGCCCCAGGTAATCCTCCCGCAGCGACAGCGCGATCTGCAGCCTCTGGATCGGCGTCCGCGCGAGCCGGTGCACGCCGTCGATCAGCGCCGTGGTCTCGGCCTCGGCGCGGTCCGGGAAGAGCAGCTGCTCGATCTGGTCGAGGTAGATCAGGATCGGCTGCTCGCTCCGGCACTCGGCGAGGACCATCGCCTGGTCGAGCGCCTCGAGGGGCGGGACGTCCTGAGGGGTCACACCGAGCTCCAGGTCCTCGAAGACCGCGCGCACGAGCCACGGGAGCGGCGTCTCGCTGGGCGGCCAGCCGAGGACGCGCACCACCTGGAAGTCGTGGGTCTCCTCCAGCCGGGGGATCACCCCGGCCTGCATCAGCGACGACTTGCCGGCCCCCGACGGCCCGTACAACGTGGTCGACGGGTGGGCGAGGAGCTGGTGCGACAGCTGGGCGACGAGCGCGTCGCGGCCGAAGAAACGATGGCGATCCACGGCGCGGTACGGCGTGGGGCCGGGAAACGGATTCGCGCTCTCCTGAGGATCGCTCACGAGCCGCCCTTCTCTTCAAACGCCTCGGCGAGGTCCTCCATGGAGGATTCGATCGCCTCGATGCCCTCGTCCTTGCCCGGCAAGCCCGATCCGTTCTTCCAGAGCTCTCTCTCGGCGTCTTCGGGATCGAGCACCGCAAGGCTGCCGTGCGGAACACCCCGGGGATAAAGGCGGTGGAGCAGGAGCCGGTGGTGACCGGTGACGATCGACATGCCGACGAGCAGCGTGGGGCGGTAGTTCAGCGTGCTCCGGATCACGTTCACCAGAGCGTCCGGAAGCGCGTCGCCCAGACTGAGTAGGCCGAGCTGGTAGTCGTCCTCCGTCATCAAGGGCCGGTTGGGGTCCTGCAGCGGCGTGAAGCCACCGTAAGGCCGGAAGATCACGATCGCCTTCTCCGGGTCGAGCACCGCGGGCGGTTCGTCGAGCTCCGCCCACTCTTCGCTGTCCGCTTCGCGGCACAGCATCAGCACGCCTCGATCTCCTTGCTGGAACACGTAGATCGGGCGCTTCGGCTGCTTCTCGGCCACGGCGTGCTCGAGCCACGGGTGCCGCAGCAGCGTCGTGTGCACGCCTGGGCCGACGACGCGCGCCAGCGCGTCGATGAAGGGTGGGGGGGGCGCGCCGCGAAACGTGGTCCGGAAGGCGGTGTCCAGCTTGGACACCCCGTGGTGGAGCGCGACACGCTGGGCGAGGGAGCTCATGGACAGCCCGGGAGCCGCCGGAGCGGGCGCCTTCTTCAGGAGCTCTTTGTGAAGCTTGTCACGGAAGCCTGAGAGCAGCGGGCGTTGCTCCCGGAAGCGATCGCCCAGCAGCAGCGAGAACGGCTTGTCGAGCATCTGTGCGAGGGTCGGAGCGATCCCGTTCGCGACCGGCCGCGCGGGGCGCGATGCTGGACGCTCGATCTTGCGCCCTTTGAAATCGAAGATGACGCTGTTATCGGGGCGGCGGAGGTACACGACGGGCGAGAACGCCTCGGCGCTGCCGTCGAAGTCGCCGAGGATCGCGCGCCGGGCCTCGTTCATGCTGAAGGCGACGTCGCCCTTGCTCTGGGAGCCGGCGGCGAGCGCGCGGTAGAACTCCGCAGAGCACGCCCGTGCCACATGGGCCTTGACCGGCCAGAGGTGGGCGACGACGGCATCCGCGCCGCCCCGGGCCAGGATCTCCGCGGCGGAGGCGAACGCCGAGGGGCGGGCTCCCTCGCACGCCTCGAGGACGATGAGCCTAAGGAAGCTGCTGAGGCTCGCTTGGAGCTTCTGGGCGAGCAGCTCCACGGGTAGCCAGTGCTCTTCGCCGTCCTGATCGCCGAGCTGCAGAACAGGGCCTCCGTTCTTCTGGCCGCCGTGCCCGAGGAAGTGGAGCACGTGGGGGATCGGCTCGCGGCCGAGCCGATCGAAGAGGGCATCCCTGCGCGCGGCTGGCCCCACGACCGGGGGGAGCCACTCGATTTCCCCGGTGTCGATCCGCTCGCTGAGCGCCATCCGGAGCGCCTCGAGGCCCGCGCCTCCCCTGGGGGCGACCGCGAGGACGCTCACCGCGCCGCGTACGGAGCGTACGGGACGGGGCTGCCAGGGGATATCCGACTTCACGCCGCGCACGGGCAGGAGCAGCGGTGAGCTGGCCCAGAACCCCATCGCTTCGCCAGGTCTGCAGAGCGCCTCCCACGGCACGGCCTGGAGCGCCGGATCCTGCACGCAGAGCCGCACCAGCAGCGGATTGCCCGGCGTCGCGGCGATGCCGGTTCGCAGCGGATCGAGGCCGGCGAGCACGGCGCGCTGGAGGAGCTGCGCCGTGGCGAGCAGGTCGGCGGTGAGCGGCCGGCCATCCCTGGCGGCGGCGCTCACGGCGGTGGTGAAACGGGAGAGCGCGTGGATGTCGAGGTCGGCGCCCAGCGCGTGGGCGGTGCTCTGGGCCTCGTCGCCCCATCGCGCGCTCGCGCGCACCTCCGCATCAGCGCGGGTGAGGTCAATCTCCATCGGCATGCGGAGCACCTCGCGGCATGGGCATGACCTCCGAGGCTACACCAATGGGCGGTGCGCTCGCATAGGTTTCGCGCGCACATCGCGGTACCGTGCGGGCGGTGCAGTCCGCTCCTGCTCGTGTGGTGCGTGTGGCGCGTGTGACGCGCCTTGTCGTGATCACCGGCTGGGCGGGCGACGACGTTCTTCGTTAGAACCGGTATTGCAACGGCGGCTCTGGCGTGCCCTGTGAGCGAGCCAGGTACGACGCTGTGGCGTCGGCTGCATTGACCCACCGGTGTGCCCCTGGCACCCTGCGACCGCCATGAGTGCCGCACTCCCCAGCACCCTGGAGCTCCTGCTCGCGGACGCCATCGAGCTCCGCCCCATCCTCGCGGCGGGCCTGCCCGAGGTCGCTGCGGGCAGCGCGCTGCGGCCGGAAAAGGTGCCTCGTGGCGTGGACGCGCTCTCGCTCGACGCGCCCGACGCGGATCCCAACGATCTCGCGCTCCAGCGCTGGTCGGTGATCGCGCCCGAGGGCGCGCTGGGCGACGAGGCGCTCGAGGCGATCGCGCTGCTCCTCCGGCTCAGGGAGGCGGAGCAGGGGGCGCCCGTGAGACCCTACCGCGTCAAGCCTGGAATGGACATGGCCGAAGCGGCCCGGTGGAAGACCGATATGCTGTGCGACGAGTCGATTCCGGAAGAGGAGAGGCCCCGGTATCTGCTCCTCCTCGGGGATCTCGACGCCGTCTCCGCCGAGCTCCAGCACGTCCTCGCGAACGGCGCGTTCGTCGGCCGTCTCCACATCGCGGGCGCCGACGGCAAGTCGGATCCCAGCGGCTATGCCGCGTACGCCGACAAGGTGGTGCGCTGGGCCAAGGAGCCTTCTGGCCACGACCGGCCCGACGCGCTGTTCTTCGTCGCGGACGACGGCACCGCCGCTACCCAGCTCGGCCGCAGCCTGCTCACCGAGCCTTGCGTCACGATGGCGCAGAGGCAAGGTAGGCGACCCTTCCCGGCCGCGAACATCATCGAGATCCCCGGCGCCGACAGCGCAGACGATCTCCTCCGCGCGGGGAGCACGCCGAGGCCTTCCGTGCTCCTGTCCGTGAGCCACGGGCTCGGCCGACCCCGTGGCGGGTGGGCCTCCGTCGATCAGCAGCGCGCGCTCCAGGGGGCGCTGCTCGTGGGCGCACAGGGCAGCTCCGCGCCGCTGCTCACGGCGGACATGCTGCAACACGCGCCCTTCCTCCCAGGCGGCCTGTGGTTCTGTCTGGCCTGCTTCGGGGCCGGGACGCCGAAGGAGAGCGCGTTCTATCCCTGGCTCTCGCTCCTCGCGCGCGAGGGCGCCTACAGCGGCCAGGTCCAGCGGGTGCTGGCGAGCTTGCCTCAGGGCGGCGAGCGTCCGTTCCTCGCCGCGCTGCCGCAGGCCGCGCTCCGGAATCCAGAGGGGCCGCTCTCGGTGATAGCGCATCTGGATCTGGCCTGGACCTTTGGCTTCGTCGATCCCAACAGGATGACCCAGAGCCGCGCCTCCCGGATCTTCAGCAGCATCCAGGCCATGGCCCGCGGCAGCCGCGCCGGCGTGGCGCTCGACGCGCTGATGCGCTCCTACCGCGAGGTCAACGATGAGCTACTCTGCGGCTACAACGCCGAGGAGGACGCGCGCGTGTGGAACCGGCCTTCTCCGGTCGATCCCATGCAGCGCGGCAGCGCGTTCATGCTGCGCAACGATCTGCGGGGTTATGTGCTCCTCGGCGATCCCGCGGCGCGGCTGCCCTTGAAGGGGAGCCAGGCCCCGCACCCGACAGCGCCGTAGTCAGCCATCGCGAACCCGGCGCGCGCGTCGCTCTCCTGACTCGCGTAGGTGCGAGCACGTCCACGCCACGCCCACGACGTACTCTACAGCCGTCGATGGGAACGCCGTGGACGGGCAGAGTCCTGCCCCTTCATGGTCTGTCGCTCTACATCGCGAACCAGGCCCAGCCCGTCCAGCACCGCTCGCCCGTCCGTCACTCACGGAACCTCCGATGTGAGGGACGGTGGCTTTCGTCGCGGGCACCGGCGCGCGCCGTAGACAAGGCGCTGAAGCACAGGCATCTTCAACGATGCGGCATGGTGCGTCTGCTGCGCCGCACGGGCCGCGGGGGAGGTATGGATGCACGCAGACTTGGACGCATTTCCTGAACCGCTCGCGGTGCTCGACGTGAACCTCCGGTTGCGGGAGGCCAACCTGGCCTGGCGCAACACGTTTGGAGAGGCGGCGCTGCTTGTGCCCGAGGCGGAGGAGGCCGCTCGCGCGGTGCTCGGCGGGGCCCAGAGCCGGGCGGAGATCGACGCCACGGCGAGCAACGGGGCGAGCCCGCAGCGCTGGACGCTCCTGCGGTGCTCGAGATCCGAGGGAGAGCCGCTCGTCTTCGTCCACGCTCATGCGGCCGACGACGCTCCGCAGCGCCGCCGCGAGGAGGCGCTCGCCGAGGAGCTGGAGCTCCTGCGCAACTTCATCGACCTCGCGCCCAACCTCATGTTCATCAAGGACCGGCGCAGCCGCTACGTCATGGCGAACAGCGCCCTCGCGAGCTGCTACGGGATGACGCCGGCGCAGGTCGTCCACGCGTCCCAGCACGAGCTCACCGCGAGCGTCGATGAGGCCTCAGGCTTCACAAGCGTCGACCGGCAGGTCATCGACACGAGACAACCCGTGGTCATCGAGGAGAAGGAGACGCGGCCGAACGGCGACGTGCACTGGTACGAGACGGTCAAGAAGCCCATCCTCCGCAGGAGCGGCGAGGTGCAGGTCGCCTGCTTCTGCGTGGATGTCACCGAGCGCCAGAGGGCGCAGGACGCGCTCCAGAGCTCGGCGCGCGAGCTCGAGTCCATGGCCGCGGCGGCCCGGCGCGAGGCGGACGAGAAGTCGGCGCTCGCGGCGGAGCTCGACCGGAGGCTCGCCGTCATCCAGGCGCAGCACCGGCAGATCCTGGCGCTCTCCGCGCCCATCCTGGAGGTCGCCGATGGCGTCGTCGGCGTGCCGCTCATCGGCGCCATGGATGAGGAGCGGACGGCGACGCTCACCGAGCGCCTTCTCAACATCATCGCGACGCGGCAGGTGCGCAGCGTCGTGCTCGACCTCTCGGCGCTGGAGACGATCGACACGCGCACCGCCGACCGGCTGGTCGGCATCGTCCGCGCGATAGGCCTGCTCGGCGCGCGCGCGGCGATCACCGGGATCCAGCCAGCGGTCGCGCACACGATGACCTCGCTGGGCATCGATCTGTCGAGCATGGTCACGATGCGCACCCCGAAGGACGCGATCCGCCTCTTCTCGACGACCGGCCCAGCCCGCTAGTCCGGCGGGCGCGTCACATCGGCTCTTGAAGGTCCTTGTAGCTCGACAGCCCGCCGAAGTTGAACCCGATGCCGAAATCGTAGACGAGCCCCGGCCACCACGATCGAGAACCAGTCCGTGGGGTTCACGCCGAGCATCACCGGCGCGTGAAGACAGACGATGTGTGCCGATGTCTCGTCGCTCACCGCAGCTGGGGCGTCCGCTGCAGGTGGGGCACGCCGGCGATGGATCCGGCCAACACGCGGGCGTGCCGCCGCACCTCGTCAGCGCCGAGCGGCCCTCCGTGGCCCAGGTAGAAGGTCTGTATTCCCTCGTCGACCAGCCGCGTGAGCTCGACGCCGACGGCGCAGTGACCACGATCGCCTTCACGTCGGACCAGCCGCGGCCCGCGCGCGCCAGCGCCTCGCCCACCCTGGGCGCCGCGTCCGTCACGCCGGCATCGACAAGCACGCAACCGGTGGCGCCGACGAGCAGGTGGGCGTTGAGCATGCGAAAGGGTAGAATGGGCACGCGAATGATCTGGGCGGCAGACATGATGTTCCTCCGGCGCCGAACGCCTGGCCTCAAGGTGGTGTGTCGGGGCTCCTCTCGCCTGGCCCGATTCGACGCGACGGATGGTCCACGATGGAACTGACCCACGTGGCGACACCTCCGGAGTCCATGCTCGAGCGCGCGGTGCGGGCCGGCCCTGGCGAGCTGCTCTGGCTCGGCGCCGAGCCGTTCGAGGTCCGCTGCGAGCCCAGAGTTTCCACGGGGCTGCTCAAGATCGTCGCCGTTGCCGAGGGGGAGGGGGTGATCGTGCAGGCGGGGCGCCGGGCACTCCTGCGCGAAGGGACGTTCGCGTGGTTTCAGTCGGACACCCCCTTCGAGCTGACGATGAGCCGGGGCCGGCGGCTGCTGCTGCGGCTGCCGCTGTCGGCGGTGCAGCAGAGGCACCCGGGGGTCGACCTACGGACGGCCGTCACGCGCGGCGAGGAGCACGCGGGTGAGCGGGTCGTGGCGGGGCTCTTGCGACGCCGCGTCGCCGGCCCGGGGCTCTTCAGCCGCGGGGTAGCCCGCCCTACGTGAGCACGGGGCGCGCCTCGGGAGAGCCCGCGTCGCCGGCAGGCGCCGGCTGATTGCGCTCCAGCGCCTCGATGCGCCCGAGGAACGCGCGCCCCTTGGCCGGATCCGTCATGTACACGAACGCCGCGAGCCCCTTGAGCTGCGCGAGCGTCTCGCCCTTTCCTGGCCTCCCGAGCTCCCGGTTGCGGATCGCCGCGCGCAGCGCGCGCACCCGCTCGCGCGGGACGCGCGCCGCCGGCGCCCCCTCGCTCGCCTGGTTGACGACGAGGCCTGTCACCTTCTGCCGGCTGCCCTTGCGCATCACCACGGTCTTGCTCGGATGCAGCCGGAAGCCCTCCGAGCTCAGGATCTCTCGGAGCCCGCGGAGCAGCGCGCCCACCGGCGCGCGCGGCCGCGCGGCGTCGGCGAGGCCGGGCGCCTCGGGCGCGCGGAAGGAGAACGTGAGATCGTCAGCATACCGCGTGTAACGAAGCCCCAGCTTGCGGGCGAGGCCGGACGCGCGCCGATCGAGCCGCAGGCAGATCGCGTTCGTGATCGCCGGGGAGGTGGGCGCGCCCTGCGGGAGCACGCGCGGGCCCGTCGCCACGTAGAGCGTCTGCCCTCGGAACTGCACGACGTCCCGGGGCGCCTCCGTCGAGAGGAGCGCCACGAGCGTCGCGGGACCCTCGGCCACGCCGGCCTTGCGGAGCAGGCCGCGCACGCGGCGCCACGTGATCGTCGGGAAGAAGTCCTTGATATCCACCTTGACGATCGTGTCGGCGCCGGCGTGCGCGGCGGCGTTCGTGACGATGGATCGGCTCGCCAGGAAGCCGTGCGCCGCGGCGTGGACCGGCAGCTTCTCGAACAGGTTGCGGAGCGCCCAGCGCTGCGCGCGCTTCAGATCCCGCTTCGGCGACGAGATGGTGCGCGCGCTGCCGTCGCGCTTCGGGATGTGCCACCGCCGGTAATGGGTGCCCGTGTCGACCTCGCGGTGGTACGCGAGCCAGCGGAGCCGCGGGATCGACAGCCCCAGCGCGCTCGCGAGCTCGGCCGCGCCCGGCAGGTCGGGGAGCCCGTGCGCCCGCGCGCGCTCGCTCAGCCCGGGCACATCGAGCCTGTCCGGCCCGACACGGTCGCTCCAGTGCACGCCCGCGCCAAGGTGGTTGACGTGCGTGGCGACGTAGGCTTCCCAGGCCAGGCGGCGCAGCGAGCGGCGCTCCCTGGCCTCGACCTTCTTGCGCTCCTTCCACTGCGCGCGCTCCCGGTCGGACATCACCTTGGGATCGCCGGTCGCGAGGGCGCCCTTCGACGTGAGCTCCGCGCTCACCCACGCGTCGATCCCGCCCGCCTCGTCGATCGCCTTCCAGCGGGCGACGCGCTCCTCGTGGGCGAGCCGGCGCGCTTCTGCGCCCACGCCGCGGGCCGCCGCGCCGCCGGGGGCAGGCGGCGTCGTGATGGGGAGAACGACGGGGGCTCGGGCTTGAACGGTCGCGTCGATCTTCGCGGTCATGTCTCGGTGGGAGCGTGGTGGTGAGTCACGATGGAAGCGATCTGTCCTGAGGAGGCCGGACCGTCGATCGCTGTCTCATGTCGCCAAGAGAGGCTCCAAGCGCATCACCTTCATCGCTTGGTGCACGGTAGCCTCACCGGTTCTCTTCGGCTAGACGAGCCCTACGGCGTCGGGAGAAACGGCGTTTGCGAGGTTGTCTCAGCTCTCCCGACGCCGTAGGGCTCGTCTAGCCGAAGAGAACCAAGAACAGGCTACCTTGCGGAGAGTGACTGGCGGTTCCTCCAGAGCGGCGCGACGCCGCTCCTACGCTCGAGGCGTGGAGGCTGGTGCGTTCAGAACCTCTCCTGGCAACACGAACAATCTCTTTTTCTTGACCTCCTTTCCTTTCTCATGCTGACGACGCGTCGGCGTCCACGAACCCGGAGGACGTCAATGCATCCAGTCTCTTGAAATACGCGTCGCGCGCTTCGCCGTCCGTGTCAAACCAAATGCGCTGGTGTCGAGGCGCTTCGGCGCGCGCCCCCCACGACAGGTGTACTACGCGGTCGTCCAGGGAGACACGGTAGACGACCTCCGCGCCCGAGGCCTCGCGGCGCACGTACGTGCGCGTCTCGGCGCGGATGAGCGACCGCCCCTCGGCCGTCTGGCGCAGGGCGTCCCGCTCGGCGCGCTCGCGGGCGTAGGCGACGCGGAGCGCGATCATGTGCTCGCACGGACCTTCGCGGAGGCCGCTCCGGCGGAACGTGGGGCAGCTGCACCACGCGTCGGAGACGCGGCCCTCGAGATCCATCGTGAACCGCGGCGCGAAGTCGCGGTGCGCCTCCCGGTCCGCGACCTCTCCGTGGATCTCGGTGCCCTCGCCGGCGATCTCGTGCACCTTGGTCGGCCTCACCGCGCCGGGCGCGCCGAGCAGGCGGTGGGCCGCGGCCTCGCGGGGCGAGCTGTAGCGGATGTCGCGCTCGTCCACCGGATCGGCGAACAGCTCGCGCGGGCGGTAGACGCGGCGCGCGACGTCGTAGAGCACCCGGCCGCGCAGGCACTCGAGCTGGAGCGCCGCGCGGGCGTCCTCGGCGCCGCCGCCGGCCGCGAGCGACGCGAGCGGGAGCGGCCCCCGCTCGCGGAGGAGGGCGAGCTGCCTGCCCGCGAGCGCGTCGAGCGCCGCGCGCGCCTTGTCGCCGCCTTTCCCCTCTCGAGGCATCAGGGCGTCGAACGAGGCGGCGCTGGCCCAGCTGCTGTCGGTCCAGCCCGTGAGCGCGATCGTCAGCGTCGCGCGGCCCAGATCGAGCACCCAGAAGACCGGCAGCCCGGGGCCCCGGAGCTCGGCGCGCACGCGCTGCACGTGCGGCAGGAGCCGCGACAGCGCGAGCAGCCGCTGCCGGCCGAAGGTCCGGACCACGCGCGGCGGGCCCTCGTACGGAGGGCCGTGGCCCTCGATCAAGATCTCCCAGGGCTCCAGGATGAGGCGCGGCGGCTTGCCGGGGACGAGCTCGAAGCGCAGGCCTCGGGGCGGCTTCTTCGCCTTGCGGGTGCGGAGCACGAACAGCGCGTTGTAGAGATCGATCGGCGCGAGCTCGCAGGAGACCGCGGGGAGCGTCGCCGCCGACTGCACCTGCAGGAAGCCGCGAAGCCAGGTCGTCGGGACCTCGAGCGAGCGCTCGATCGGCGTGGCGCGCGCCGCGGCGTCTCCGCGCGCCGCGCCTGCGTCGAGCTCCACCTTGGCGTAGGCGCGCAGGCGATCGATCTGCTCGACGATGCGCGGCGAGAGATCGACGAAGGCGGTGCCGTGGGCCGCCTCGCGGCCCTCGAAGAGGTCGCTGGAGAAGGCGAGCCGGGCGTAGGCGCTCTCGTCGCGCGAGAAGACCTCGATCGAGACCTCGTCCGGGTGCACCGTGAGCACGGGATCGAGCGCGCCGGAGGCCCTCGGCTTCGCCGCGGAGCCGTCGCCCTGGGCCGCCGCGTCGTCGGGGAAGGCGCCCTCCAGGAACGCCTTCTGCGCCTCCCAGATGGCCGCCGTCGCCTTCTTGCCCTGCTTCATCAGGTAGGCGAGGTACGCGGTCCGATCCCGGCCCTTGTACCGGAGATCGCTCTCCAGGATGGTCGCCAGCGCGGCCATCGCGTCGCGGAAGAGCGCCGCGTCGCGGACGGTGCCGCGCACGCCGACCGGGCCGCGGGCGCCGTCGAGGGAGAGGCGCACGCTCGTGTGGAGCGGGGCGGCGGCGAGCTCGCTCGGCGCGGCGTACCGGAGGAGGATCGGGCGGGCGAGTGCGGCCGTCATGCGTTGACTCCTTCGGGGGTCTCGGGCTCTCTGGACGAGCGCGCGGCCGCGAGCCGCGCCGCGCGGGGATCCGCCGCCTTGCGCTTCGCGCGGCGGTACGCTCGGTACGCGGCCTTGCGGACGGCGACGTCGGCCTTCTCTTTGGCCTTCTCCTTGTCGAAGGCGAGCGCGGCGAGCGCCTCGAGCGCGCGCTCGCCGCCGGCGCGGCCGAGCGCCGCGATGGCGTCGAGGCGCGCGGAGGCGTCGCCGCCGCTGCCCTGCGCGAGCGAGATCAGCGGGGCGAGCGCGGCGGCGTCGTGGCGCGCGAGGATCGACGGCAGCGCGAGGCGCCGGCCCGGCTCGGTCGCAGCGAGCGCCGCGAGCGCCTCGGGCGAGGCGACGCGCGCGGTCGGCCCGAAGGCGACCGGGTCGAACGGCCTCACCGCCACGGCGATCGCGGCCGAGCCGTCCGGCGCCAGCGCGGCGAGCGCGGCCGACGCCGAGGCCCGGACGCCGGCGTCCATGTCCTTGAGGGCCGCCGTGAGCGCCTCCACGGCGCCCGCGGGCGGCGCGGCCCCTGCGGACCTCGCGGCCGACTCGAGCGCGCCGAGGGCGCGCGCGGCCTCGCGGCGGATCTCGCCGGGGGCGCTGTCGTTCGAGAGGAGCGCGCGCAGCGCGGGCGCCATCGCGGTCGCGCCGGCGCGCCCCGCGGCCCAGAGCAGCTCGCGCCACGCCGCGGCCTCGGCGCTGCGCTCGTCGCCGTGCGCGGCCGACCAGCGCTCCGCGGTGCGCTGCGCCGCGGCGGCGAGCGCGCCCGCGAGGGCCCCGCGATCGCCGGCCACGGTGCCGGCGGCGATGAGCCGCGCGGCCTCCTGCCGCGCCGGGGCGCGCTCGTCCTCGAGCATGCGCAGGAGCGCGGCCACAGGCAGCGCGCCGCGGCGGAGCAGGCCCATGGCGAGGCGCTGCCGCAGGTCCTCGTCCTTGAGCGCGGCGAGCCGGGGCAAGAGCTCGGCCGGGTCGGCCTCCGCGGCGAGGTAGCTCGCCGCCGGGCCCGCGATCTCGTCGTGCTCGCTCCCGACCGCGAGGAGCTCGACGCGCGTCCGCTCGCCAGGGAAGAGCTTCTCCAGCGCCTTGCGCGCGGCCTTGCGGACCTCGCTGCTCCGCGCGTCGAGCGCGCGGGCGAGCGCGGGCTCGGCCGCGCCGTCGCCGAGCAGGCCGAGCTCGTTCACCGCGACGACGCGGAGCCTGTCGGGCGTGTCGCCGGCGCGCACGAGCTCCTCGAGCAGCACGCGGGCGCGCTCGCCGCCGATCCAGCGCACGCCCTTCGCCGCCGACTCGCGGAGATCGATGGAGTCCGCGTGGAGCGCCTGCTCGACGCGCTCCGAGGCGCGCTTGCGGAGCTCGGCGCTCCCGAGCTTCGGGGCGATGCGGCCGAGCGCCTCCGTGGCGGCGGCCTGCATGCTCGGCTCGACGGAGGGGGCGGCGGACGCCGACCCCCGACCCGCGTTGACTGCCGCTTCCTTGGTGCCGCCGGCGGCCACCGCCTCGAGCTCCTCCAGCGCGCGGGCGTCCCCGAGCGTGCCGAGCGCGAGCAGCGCGCGCTCCCGCTCCCCGGGCTCGCCCGCGCGCACGACGAGGAGGAGCGGCCGGAGCGCCGCCGCGAGGCCCCGCTCGGCCACCCCCTCCGCGGCGGGCAGCACGAGCTCGCGTGCGCCCGCGCGCAGCACGGCCTCGAGCGGCCCCGAGGGCGCGCGCTCCTGTCGATCGCCCTTGACGCGCTTCGCGTAGGACGTCACGGCCGCGACGCGCGTGGGGAGATCGCGATCCGCGAAGAGCGCGACCAAAAGGTCGTTCTGCGCGGGATCGTCGCCGAGATCGAGCTCGCGCGCCGCGGCGAGGCGGAGCGCCGGGTCCTTCGCGCGCGCGGCGGCGGCGAGGAAGGCGAGCGCGAGCGCCGTCTCGCGCTTCTCGCGCTCGCGCCCCTTGTCGACGATCTCGAGGCACGCCTTGAGCGCGGCGCTCCGGACCTCGGCCGCCTCGTCGTCGAAGCGCGCCGAGAGCGGGGCGGTGGCCGCGGGGTTCCGCGTGCTCCCGAGCGCGCCTGCCAGCGCGGCGCGGTCCGCCGGCGTGGCGGCCTCATCCATGCGCGCCGCGAGCGCCCGCACCGCCGCGTCGCTCGCGAGCGCGACGAGCGCCTTGCGGGCGCGCGCCGAAGGCGCGGCCGCGCCCTCGCGCAGGAACGCCGAGAGCACGTCGACCGCGCGATCGTCGCGGCTGCGGGCGAGGAGCTCCGCGGCGCGCAGGCGCAGGTCGTCGTGATCGCTCTCCATCGCGCGGCACAGGGCGGGCACGATGCGCGGATCGCTCGACGACGCGAGGCGCTCGAGCACGCCGAGGCGGAGGTCGGCGTGCTCGCTGCCGAGCGCCGCGAGGAGCGGATCGAGGCTGCCCTTCGGAGAGAGCCGCTCCAGGAGCTCGAAGGCGTAGCGGCGCACGTCGGGCAGCGCGGAGCTGAGCGCGCGCACGATCTCGGGGCGGGCGTCGCCGCCCCGCGCGGCGATCTCGTCGAGCGCGGTCCGCGCCACGTCGGCCGACGCCGACGCGAGCCCGAGCGCGAGCGGCTCGCCCGCCCCCGCCGGGAAGAGCGCCTTGAGCCCCGCGAACGCCGCCTTGCGCACGAGGTGGTGCGGGTCGTCGAGCGCCCGGACGAGCGGCGGGACCGCCGCCGTGCTGCTGACGTGCCCCCTGGCGCAGACGTCGACGATGCGATCGATGGCGTCGCGGCGCGTGCGGTGCGCCTCGTCGTCGCCCGCCGAGACCTGCCGGAGGAGGCCCATGTACGCGCCGAACGCGAGCCAGCGCAGCCGCCGCTGCTCGCCCTCCGGGACCGCGTCGCCGGCCGGCTTGTCGCTCTGCTTCTGGCCGCTCTGCCCGCTCGGCTCGGGCTGCGCGAAGAGGCGGCGGAGCCACCCCTTCGCGGGCTTCGTGTCGCTCTCCTCTGCGGCGCGCGGGGTCGTGTCCGCCACGACGTGGGCGCCCGCGGGGCGCAGCGCGGCCACGCGCTTCGCCTCGCGGAAGTACTCGACCGGCTTGCGCCGGATGCGAAGCACCTGCGCGGCCGCGTAGCGCTGCTGCGGGTCGTCGCTGGCGAGCGCCTCGGCGAGGCCGACCAGGATGCGCCCGCGCGCGACCTCGGGCGGCCAGTCCTTCGTGCCGGCGGGCTTCTCGCCGTCGGCCGCGCGGCCCTGCTCCGCCGTGTCGGGGCGCGGGGGCATCAGCGCCTCGATGAGGTGGGCGAGGTACAGCTCCGGATCGGTGCGGAGCTCCAGCGCGCGCGCCGCGGCGAAGCGCACGTCGGAGCGCTGCGACGAGAGCGCGCTCGTCAGGAGGTCCGGCGGGTCGCCGCGGCGGAACGCCCTGAGGTCGCGCGCGAGCACGATCGCGAAGACGATCTCCTGGACCTCGCGCGAGCTGTCCTCGAGGCCCTGCAGCATGCCGCCGTAGCCCTCGGGCCCGAGCGCCGCGAACGACATGATCGTCGCGACGCGGATGGGCGGGTGCTCGTGGCGCAGCGTGCCCGTGAGCACCGGCAGCGCCCGCACGTCGCCGAGCCGCGCGAGCCCGTCGGCGGCCCACGACCGCACCGCGACGTCGGCGTGGCCCATGGCGTCGAGCAGGTAGCCCTCCTCGCCGCGGCGGGCGGCCATCGCGAGCCCGCGCGCGGCCTGCTCGCGCACGTCGGGGTACTCGTCCTTGAGGAGCTCGGTGGCGAAGTACTTGACGAGGCGCGGCGATCCCAGCGTCGCCAGCGCGGTCGCGGCGCGCGCGCGCAGCGGGCCGAGGACCTGGATCGGCATCTGCGCGGAGGGGACCGCGAACGCGGATCCCCGACCCGCGTTCAAGAGGGACTGATCGGCGAGGAGCGCCCGCATCGGGTTGATCAGCTGCTCGTCGCGCCGGACGGCGCAGAGCTCGGCCGCGCGCACCCGGAGATCGAGGTGGCTCGACTGGAGGCCGATGTGGAGCGGCCCCGCCTCGCCCGGAAGGAGCTTGTCGAGCGCCTCGATCGCGGCGATGCGCGGCCCCGCGTGCTCGTCCTCGAGCAGCTTGCTCAGGGCGCTGCGCGCGGCCTCGCCCACCGGCACGCGCGTGGCGAGCAGCCGGAGCAGGGCGTTGCGCGCGTCGTCGCCCGCCGGCATGTGCGCGGCCCCGCGCGCGCCGCTCTCCCGGACCGAGGGGTGGATCGACGCCATCGCGGCGAGGTGCGGCTCCGCGGCCTCCTTGCCGCGCAGCTTGACGACGGCGTCGTACGCGGCCTGGGCCACGCCCGCGTCGCGGTCGCCGATGGCCGCGTGCAGCCGCTCCGCAGCCCACGGCTGCTCGCCGTGCGCCTTGAGCTCCTCGACGGCGCGCAGGCGCAGATCGGGGAAGCGCGCGAGCTGGGCGCGGTCGAGCGCCGTCTGCGGATCCGAGGCGTGCCACGACCAGAGCGTCCGGAACGCCTCGCGGCGGACCTTGGGCGACTCGTCCTCGATCGCGTCGGCGAGCAGCGCCTCGGCCTCGGGCGGCCTCGGTCCCTTGCCCTCGCCGGCGAGCGCCACGAGCCGGTCGAGCCCGCGGACGCGGATGTCCTCCTGCGACGAGCGGAGCGACGCCTCGGCGACGGTGAGCGGGGCCGACGGCTGGAGCCGCGCGTAGGCGTCGTGCGCCGCGGCGCGCACCGCACCGTCCGCGTCGTCGAGCATCCAGATGAGGCGCTTCTCGGCGCGGGTGTCCCGGAGCTCGGCGAGCGCGGTCGCCGCCTGCCGTCGCAGCGACGGGTCCTGCTCGCGCGTGAGCTGCAGCAGCGCGCCGAGGGCGCGCGTGTCGCCGAGCTGCGCGAGGCCGCGCGCCCCCCGCACCGCCGTGTCCGGGGTGCGGCACGCCATCGCGGTGAGCAGCGGCTCGAGGTCGGCCTCGGCGGGCTCGGTCCCCGGGCTGCCCACGCCGGGGATCCGGGCGCGCGCCGCCTTGATGGCCGCCTCGTCGGCCGCCTTCGCGCCGTCCTTCGCCCCATCCTTCGCGTTCGCCGCGGGCTTCTCCGCGCCGCCCGCGCCGGCGCGCCGCAGGACCTCGGCCGCGCGCCGCGCGATGTCGATCGCCGCGCGGCCGAGATCCTCGTCGCGCGCCTCGAGCGCGTGGGCGAGCGCGCGCCGCTCGATCACCTTCGCCGCGAACGCGATGCGGCGCACCTCGGCGTCCTCGTCGTCGAGCGCGCGCGCCGCGATCGGCGCGAACTCCGGCGCCGAGAGCCAGCCGGCGAGCGCCGCCCGGATGAGCGCCTCGACCCGGAGGTCGGCCGGGCCGCGCTCGAAGGCGGCGCGGAGCGGCTGCGGGCCGTCCGGGTGGATCTGCTGGAGCTGGTCGAGCGCCGTGAGCCGCACCGACGCGTCGCGGCCGGCGAGCTTCTCGGCGATGAGCCCCGGGATGAGCGGCGAGCTGCCGTAGAGCTTCCCGAGCTCGAGGAGCGCCCGGCGCTGCACGTCCGCGGCGCGGGCATCGAGCGCCGCCCGGAGCGGGGCGAGCGGCGTGTCGCGCTCGATCGCGCGGAGCGCCTCGAGCGCGGCCATGCGGACGTTCGGGCTCTCGTCGTCGAGCGCCTCGCGCAGCTTCGCGCGCGCGCCGCGGCGCCCTTTCGCCCCGAGCTCGCGGGCGGCGAGCGCGCGCACCTCGGCGTCGCGGTCCGATCGGAGCGCGGAGAGCGCGGCCTCGAGCGCCTCGGGCTCGTCGAGCGAGGCGAGCGTCTTGACGGCGCTCTCGCGGGCCGGCCGCGCGCCCGCGAGCGCCTGGGCGAGGACATCGAAGCCGTGCGCGAGCTCGGCGGTGCCGTCCGCGGGCGCGCCGGCGGCGTCGATCGGGAAGCGCCATACCGTGCGCCGGTCCCCTGCGGCGAAGACGGCGCCGAGCCCGTCCTTCGCGTCCGCGCCGCCGCGGGCGGCCTGCCCGCGCGCGCCTTTGCGCGCTGCGGCCGGCGCGAGCGCCAGCGCGTGGAGCGCCAGCGCGCTCGTCTCCAGCGTGCGCGGCTTGCGCTTGTCCTCGAGCCGGTGGATGCGGATCGCGCCGTCCGCGCCTGCGGACAGCAGGCGGTCGCCGCTCTCCTTGCCGTCTTCCTGCGGCGGCGGGGTGGGCAGGCACAGGAGCGCGCGGACGCCGCCCGCGTGACCGCTCCCGTCCGCGCCGCGCACCTCGCACTCGACGTCGCCGACGAGGTACCAGAGGCGCACGGTGCCGTCGTCGCCGCCCGACGCCAGCCGCCCGTCGCGCGGCGTGAACGCGAGCGCCGTGACCGGCCCGTCGTGGCCCGGCATGGCGCGGACGGCGCCCGTCGACAGCGTGACCACGCGGACGATGCCGTCGTCGCCTGCCGCCGCGCAGAGCTCGCCGGCGGGATCGAAGGCGACGGCGCGCAGCGGCGCCGCCGAGAGCGCGAACGACGAGATCTCGACCGCGGCGCCGGGCTGCGGGGCAGGGGAGCCGGCGGCCTCACCGACGCGAAACACCCGCAGCGCGCCGTCGACCCCCACGGTCGCGAGGCGCGCGCCGGAAGGCGCCGCGGCGATCGCCGTGGCGCCGCCCGGGTGCGCGTCGATCGCCCGCACGTCGGCCGCGCCGCCCGCGACGAGGCGCAGCGCCCCGTCGGAGCACGCCGCCGCGAGCAGGTCGCCCGCGAAGGCGAGGCCCAGCACGTGCGCGGGCACGTCGATCGAGCGCACCGGCTTGTTCGCCACGTGATCGAACAGCGTCACCTGGCTCGCGCTGGCGGGGGATGGCGCGGTCTGCGTCTCGCGCGTCCCGCGCGCCTCGCCCGGCGCCGGCGCGCGCACGCCGCCGACCGCGAGGAGCCGCGGGCCGATCGCGAGCGCGCGGACCTTCTCGTAATGGCCGATCGCGTGGCTCATGCGGTCTCCTGTCCGACGCCGGGGAGCGCCCGGCCTTCGCCGGCCGCTCCGAGGCCTTCGATCTCGAGCCCCGGGTGCGCGTGCCTGAGCCGCAGGAGCGCCGCCAGGCACGCCTGCCACTCGCCCTTCGCGATCGACCCGGTGAACTCGGCGATGACGGGGGCGACGAGCGCCGCGAACGCCGCGTCCTCGACCGCGAGATCGCGCACGACCTCGATCACGTGCCGCTTGGCCTCGCTCGCCGAGAGGCGCCTGCGCGAGCCCGCGTCGTCGCCCGGCTCCGGCGACCGCCCCGCGGGGATCCCGGACAGCACGTACCGCAGGAAGCGCCGGAGCGCCTCGACGTCCGCGAACCGCCCGGCGTCCTCGGGCAGCTCCGCCGCGGGGCGCGCGTCGTCTCCGCGCGCCCCGCGCGCCCCGCGCGGCCGCCAGCCCGGCGGCAGATCGCGCGGCCGGTGCTTCTCCCAGAGCATCCGCACGGCGAAGAGGCGCACCTCGCGGTCGGCGCTCTGCATCAGCCAGCCGAGGCGCTCCGGGCCGCCGAGCCGCGCGTAGTGCTTCAGGATGAGCGAGAGGCCGAGCTCGCGCGCGCTCTTCTTCAGGCTCTCCGTGAGCGCGAAGACCTGCGCCGGATCGAGCTCCTCCGGCGTGAGCGCGATCGCCGGGTCGGCCGACGGGTCGCCGACCTTGCGGAGCGCGTCGAAGGCGATGTTGCGCACCTCCTTCGCGTCGCTGTGCGCGAGCTCGTAGACGCGGGTCTGGTAGCCCCACGCCCGGAGCTCGGCGCGCGTGATGAGCGCGGCGAAGCGCCGGACGTCGTCCCGCTTGTCGGAGAGCGCGGGCCAGATGCGCTCGGCGGTGAACGCGCCTCGCTTGAGCGCCGGCTTCAGCTCGAGCTCCTTGGCCTCGCTCTGCTCGGGCCCGAGGACCGGGTGGTGGCAGCGCAGGTACGTCTGCGCGAACGCCCGCATCGGCTCGGGCTCCTTCTCGCCGAGCGCGAGCGCGAACAGCCTCGCCGTGCCCGCCTCGCGGTCGCCGCGGCCGCTCGCGTCCTGCCCCGCGTCGAAGTCCTGCGGCTTCATGTGCGAGAGGAGGTAGCGGCGCGCGAAGCCGTTCAGCGTCGGATCCGCGCGCCGCGCGAGCGCGAGCAGCCAGGGCAGCGTGAGCTGCCGCGGCGACACGATCTTCGGGTTGCCGAGCACCTCCAGCGCGACCGCGCGCGTCTCGGCGCTGAAGACGAGCCCCTTCAGGCGCTCGACGCCCTCGGCCGTCAGGTCGGGCAGGGCGTCGGCCTTCTGGAGCCAGGTCGCGACCGTGGACCCGAGGCGCTTGCGCGTGAGCGCGCCGAGCAGCCACGGCGTCCCGATCGCCGCGATCGGGTACTTGCCGAGCGCGTCGAGCGCGGACTTCGTCGCCTGGTAGTCGTCCTCGTGGCGCGGGTCGTCGAGAACGCGCACCCAGAAGCCCGCCCCGGGCTCGCCGGGCCGGTACTTGGCCTTGAAGTACGCGGCGGCCCACTTCTTCTGCTCGGACTCGCCGTAGAGCATGTCGACGAGGAAGCCCTCGGGCAGCTCGGCGCGGTCGAAGCTCTCGCTCAGGGCCTTGCTGGCCCACGCCTCGGTCTCGCTGTGCGTGAGCAGCCGCCCCAGGAACGCGTGGCCGAGCGCGCGCGGGCTCTTGCCCTGGAGCGCCGACGCCGCGAAGGCGCGCGTGTCCTTGTGCTCGGAGGCGAGCAGCGCGGCGAGGCGCTCCGGGTCGAGGTCCGTCGCGTGCGCCCGGGCATACTCGATCGCGAACGTGCGCGCCTTCGGGCTCGGGGAGCCGAGCAGCGCGAGCGCCGCGTCGTGCAGCCCGAGGCCTCGCAGCTTGCTCTGGTGGAGCTCCGGCGAGCCGAGCAGCGTCTCGATCAGGAACTCGTGCGCGCTCGCGAGCGGCCGGTACGCGAGGCGCGAAAGCCACGCGGGCGTGACGCTCCGCAGGGTGTCGGCGAAGTCCTTCTTGAGCCCCTGGATCGCGAACTTGGCCGGCGGATCGGCCTGGCAGGCCGAGAGCAGGAGCATCAGCGGATCGGGCGATCGCTTCCACGCCTCGTCGAAAGCGCGGTGCTTCACCAGGTCGCTCGGCGGGACGTTGCCGTGGAACGAGCGCCCGTCGTACTTGCCCGTGCCGTGCGCCCAGATGTGGTTCGCGACCCAGAGGTCGCTGAAGCCCGTGCCCGGCGCGTAGTGGCGGAGGACCTCGACCGCGAACTGCGGGTAGAGCTCCGGCGTGCTCCGGCCGAGCTCGCGCAGGAAGCGCCACGCGCGGCGGCGCATGTAGATCAACGTCCCCTTGGAGACCTCGCGCCGCCGGCTGCGGGAGAGCTCGACGTCGAAGCGGAAGGCGAGCGCGCCGAAGAGCTCCGCGTCGAGCCGCGCCTCGGCCAGCTTGTAGATGCGCTTGAGCCCGCCCCACGCGCCGAAGACCAGCGGCGCGCTCGTGGCGATGTCGCGCAGCGCGCTGCGCCCTGCGTCCGTGCCCTCCTCGTAGATGCGCACGAGCAGGTCCGCGAGCTCGAGCCGCGGCGGCGGCGCGGCGTCGACCTGGGCGAGGAAGCGCTTCCACGCGTCGGTCGACTGCTCTCGCCGCTGCTCGGGGGAGCGCATGCCCTGAGCGCGCGAGAGCAGCTGCAGGAACGCCGCGAAGGTGAGCGCCCCCTCGCGCGGCGGCGTCTCCGGTTTGGGATCCGGCTGCCCGAGGTACGTCTCGACGACCTCGGCCAGGGTAGGTGAGCCGCTCGTGGCGAGCTGCTTGACGTTCGCGATGTCGATCGGATTCGGTGAGCTCGTCAAGGCGCCCTCCCGCGGCGGGATGGCCTGGGAGAATCGCGAGCCCCGCGGTGCAGGTCAAGCCAGAGTCGATCTGACGATGACGGAAGCGTCGTCGCTTCCCGCGGTGTGCGCCTGTGGGTGGGGCGTGTTCGCGGATGCCGGGGGTGCCGCGCGGCGCCCGGAGCGTTGCCTCGAGGCGCGCCGGACGCGCAGCTCAGGCCGCGCAGCTCAGTCAGCGCAGCTCAGGCCGAGCAGCTCACGCCGCGCGCATCCGCGCGACCCGCTCGGCGACGTGCGGGTCGCCGCCCGCGTCGATGCTCGCGAGGAGGTCCTTCAGCGAGCGCCCGCGGTGGGCGAGGTGCGCCTCGAGGTGCGGCGAGAGCGCCTTCCAGCGGCGCGCCCACCCGGCCTCGGCGCTCATCGAGCCGTGGTGTGGCCGATCCACGAGCAGGACGCCGAGCCTGAGGCCGAGCTCGGGATCGTCGAGCTCCTCGAGCTGCCGCTTCAGGAGGGCGAGCGCTCCGGCGGCAGGAGAGGTCGCTGGCGGGGCCTTCCAGGTGTCGCGCACCGCGCGCGCGAACGCCGCGGCGTCGAGCTCCGAGAGCAGCTCGATCGCGCGCACGAGCGGCAGGCGATCGCGCGCGCTCGGCGCGACGACGCGGTCCAGGAGCGCGTCCAGCGCGGCGGACAGCGCCCCGTCGGTCGCGGGATCGAGCCCGCCGAGCGACTCGAGCGCCCGGCGGGCGCGTCGGACGGCGCGCCCGAGCACCCAGCTCCGCCGGCCGCGCGCGGCCGAGACCGCGGCGAGCGCGTGGACGGCCGCCTTGCGCCGCGCCTCGGTGGCCTCGCCGGGCTGGACGCGCGGCGGCAGATCGAGCTTCGGCGGCTGCGGGGGCGCGGCCGCTCCGGGGGTGGCTGCGGGGGCGCCGCCGACGGGCGCGCCGCCCCCGGCGGCGGCCACTTCCTGGTAGCCCTCCCTGAGCTTCTCCGCGATCTTCTTGTCGCACTCGCGCTGCGCGGCCTCCGCCGTGGGGAACGCCTTCTCCTTGCGTTGCCCGGCGGTCCCCAGCCGCCCGTAGACGACGATGAAGGTCGTGTCGTCCACGTCGGCCATCCAGAACTTGGCGCTCGTCCCCTGCACGAACTCGAACCGGCGCATGCGGGCGACGATATCACGTCGCGCCGGCGGCGCGCCTCAAGAGGGCGGCGGCGAGGGCGGCCGGCGGATCAGCACGAACGGCGCGACCACGAGCGACAGGAAGCGCAGATCGTGCTGCTGCGGCCAGCGCGCGAGATCGGCGGCCGTCGGCTTGGTCAGCTTGCCGGCCGCGATCCAGGCCTCCACCGCGGCCGTGTCGTTCGCGGCCATGGCCTCGCCGACGTCCAGGAGATCGAGATCGGCGGCGACGACGATGACCGCGTCGCGCACTGTATGGGTGCGGAGATCGGTCCAGAAGACCTCCCCGAGCGTCTTGGCGAGCTGTTCGCGCATGGGGGCAGCATAGGCTCCGGACAGCGGCCGCCAAGCCTGCGCGCCGCCGCCCGGCCGAGGGAGGGCGGCGGCCGCCGGCCGCGGCGGTCCGGGCAGGCGGCGCTGCCCGAGGCTCCGATCGCGCCCTACCAGCCCATGTTGTGGTGGACCCAGCAGTCGATCTGCTGCCAGCCGACCCGCGCGCGGTAATGGGCGTTCAGGATATGGCCCGTGTCGGGGACGATCGCGGTCGTGACGCTCTCGGCGCTGGCATAGAGCGCCGCGTCGGAGTCCGCGTACGACGCCGGCTGCAGCGCGTCGGTCTCCCCGAACTGGATGAACACCGGGCTCGTCACCTCGTCGATGCCGGCGAGCGTCGGGTCCTCGGAGACGGCGAGGAGGCTCAGGAACTGCCCGCGCGTGAACGTGTCGGCGATGGTGGCGTTGTCAAAATCGATGAGCGCCGGGTTCGCGTTCGCGGTGTCGTAGAAGATGGCGGTGCGCATCTCCGGCGGGATCGCGATATAGGGCGTCTGCAGCAGCGAGGAGATCCCCTCCGGGGGGACCGGGATCGGGTGCGGCGTGAAGGCCAGACCGGTGTTCACGAGGACATCGGCGTCATTGTAGGTGCTCTGAACGAACGTGTTGATGATGGCGCCGTTCGAGTGACCGACGAGCGCGACGCGCGTGAAAGGCGTCCTGTAGACGCCGCCCGGCGTGCGCATCTCGGTGATGATCTGATGGACGCTGTCGGCGGTCTGGGCCAGGTCGAGGGAGTCGCCGTCGGGCCGGCCGCTCTCTCCGGCCCCGAGCATGTCGAGCGCCAGGACGGCGTATCCCTCCTTCGCCATGTGCCGGGCATAGGAGTAATCGTGTCCGCCGAACGACGGGAGATCCCAGTACTCGTGCGTGTAGGTCAGGCCGTGGACGAGCACCTGAAGGGGGCGGTACTTGGCGTGACCCTGATAGTAGAGGTAGCCGACGACGTCGTACGTGTTGCCGTCGGAGAGGGTCACCGGGAACACCAGGCGCTCGACCTTGGTGGGCTGCCTCGACGACGACGCCTCGGCATCGCCCGAAGAGAGCGCGGCGGCCGCGAGCGTCGCCGAGAAGAGTACCGTGCTGAGTGCGCGATAATACAAGTTCATGAATTGACCCTCATGGTTACGGCAGGTGATTGGAGGTGAGGCAACGTCTATCGCGGTGCGATATCCCGTGGTCTCTCAGCTCCAGCGCCGCCACGCCATGTTCGCAAACATTGGACCAGAAAGCGTCTACGTCAACAGGATAGCGCACGATCTCCGCCCGCGCCGCCGTTCCCCGCCATTCCGGAGCGCTGATTGGTATCCAGCGCGTTGACCGTGGGCTCGCGCGGACCCTCGCGGCCCGTCGTCAGGAGTGGACGCTGCACGAGTCTTTGCGTGATGCCGCAATGATTTGCACGGGGGGTGACGCCGGCTGCCGGTCCCGGCACATGTGCCAGGGAAGGCGTCATCACGACGACTTCTGTGCTGGCGAACAAATCTCCCCGTGCTTTATCGCTCTTGCCGGACGTCATGGCCAGGAGACGCCATCGCGGCACGGAAGTCGTTTGATGAATCGATATGGGATTTTTGTGGCTCTGCTGCACTGTGCTCGCAGGTGCACGGGCGATCGCGCCCCCGCGGGTGATCCCGGCGATCCTCGGCGCGGCGCGGGCGCGCAGCCGCGGCGCCCCTGGTGAACGCGAGCGCTGCTCGTGGCGCGATGACGTCAATGCCGCTCAGAAGGTCGCTTCGGCGCCGATGCTCGGTAGGATGATGGGTCCGAGCGTCTCCGGCTCGCATCCGCGCAGGAGCGAGCACTCGTATTGCAGCGTCTCTTTTCCTGCGGTGGCGTTGAGCACCTCGACCGTGAGCGAGAGGGTCCGTCCTTCGCGGAGGATCCACCGCTTCTCGAGCCGCAGGTCCAGCCGGAAGAACGCCGGCAGCCGCTCCGGCAGGCTCAGCCGGCGGACCACCTGGGCGATCCGCTCGCGCAGCTGCTCGCGGCGCCGGATGTCCTGCTCCGTGTCGGGGCGGTCGTCGTTGCCATCCGGGCGCTGCCCGTCGACGCCGTCGTTGTCCCAGAGGTCGTAATCGACCGTCATGGGAATGCCGCTGTAGAACACCGCCCTGCCCCCGAGCTTCCAGCCGCGGCCCACGTCGACCGCGGCCGCCATGTTGAGCACATGGCGGCGGTCGAACGCCGAGTCGAAGCTCTCCCGGCCGACATGGCGGACGGAGCGGGAGAGGGTGTAGGACACGAACCCTCCGATGCGCTTCGACAGGCTGCGGTGGGCGTGGATCTCCAGCCCATGGGTGCTGCCGTCGCCGCGCAGCTCGGCCCGCTGCGCGAGGCCAGCGTCGGTGCCGGGAGGCCGGTTGCCGAGGGCGTCGCTCAGGTCGAAGAAGCCGCTCCGGAACCCGGTGATCGTGGCCTTGATCTCCCCGGGGAGGCGGAGCTCGACGCCGGCGCTCGCCAGCAGCCCCGTCTGCACGCCGCCGCGCAGGCTGCCCACCTGCAGGCCGGGCACCGCGCCGAGGAAGCTCGGCGGCTGGTGGGTCACGCCGAAGGCGCTCAGCAGGGCGACGCGCGGGGTCGCTTGCAGCCGCGTCGCGAGCCGCGGATCCACCGTGGCCCTCGTCGCGCCGCCGGACGCGAAGAGGTCGCCGCGCAGGCCTGGGACCACCTCGAACCCGGGCGCGGCGCGGACGACGACGTCGGCCCAGAGCCCCGCGGCGAGGTCCTCCCGGCTCGTGAAGAGGCGCGCGAGCGCCCTGTCGTTCCGGGTCGGGAAGTCGCCGTCGTTCTCGCGGATGTCGATGTCGAACCGCTCCAGCTGTGCGTCGGCGCCGGCGCGCACCGTCAGCCGGTCGGAGACCGGCGCGGACAGCTCCACGCGCGCGCCGAGGAGGCGGGCGCGCCCGGCCCGCTCCCCGTCCTGGTTCTCGCTCTCCTCGTGGCCGAGCGTGATCGCGTGCCGGAGGCGGCCGCCGCGCGCGAAGAACCTGTCGTAGCGGAGGTCGAGCCGGTGGAAGTCGCCGGCGAGCACCACGTCCGTGTCGCCGTCGTCCTCGATCTGGGCGAGGTAGTCGTGCGATCCGAAGGCGAAGAGGCCGACCCGGTCGTACGGCGAGGCGTCGTAGGTGACGCGCGCCTGGTAGTCCCAGTAGCCGAGCTCGATGCCGGGCGAGAAGAGCGCGAGGAGCGCGCCCGGGTACGCGTAGCGCCCGCCGACGAGCGCGGTGCCGCGGCCGTCGGCCCACGGCGCCTCGACAAGGGCGCCCGCGTCGAAGAGCCGGAGGTTGGCCTCGCCGTGGAGCAGGCGCGCCGGCTCCCGGGTCTCGCCGGCGATGACGCCGCCGGTGTAGCGCCCGAAGCGCGCCGGGAAGCCGCCGGGGTAGAGATCGACCCGCTCGACGAGCGCCGGGTGGATCACGCTGGGGCCGAGCGCCACGTGATAGAGCAGCGGGACGCGCACGCCGTCGATGAAGTAGCCGACGTTGCCCGGCGGCGCGCCGCGCACGAAGAAGTACGGCACGCCGGACGCGATGGGCGTCACGCCGGGCATCGCCTCGATCGCGCGGAAAGGATCGCCGAACGCGCCGGGCACCTGGCGAACCTCCTCGCGCGTCATCGAGGTCGTCATCGGCGCCGCGCGTTCGCCCACCACCACCACGTCGATGGCCTGCGCGGCAGCCGGCGGTGAGGGCGGCACCGCCGCGACGCTCCCGCGGGGCGGCGCGGGCCCGGCGGGCGCCGCAGGAGGCGCGGCCGGCGTCGCGGCGCGAGGATCGCGGAACTTCACGGGGAACAGGATGCGCGCGCCGATGGGCCGCCCGTCGCGCCGGGCGGGCTCGAACCGCCACGACGGCGCCGCGCGCGCGGCCGCGCTCGCGAACGGCTCCTCGCCCTCCACCTCGACCGCGCCCACGGTGCCGTCCGCGTACACCGTGATACGGGCGACCACGGTCGCATCGCCGACGCCGCCGGGCGGGTAAGGCGGTTCGGTGGGGCCGAGCGGCGACGGCATCGTGACCCGGGCGCCCTGCGTGGCCGCCGCGGGCGCCTGCTCCTGCGCGGGAGCCGCCGTGGCCTCGCCGTCGGTGAAGGCCACGAGGGCGCCGGTCGCCGCGGCCACCGCGACGGCCGCGGAGCCGCGCGTCGTCCGGCGTCGCAGATCGCTGTGCTCCGGCTCCTCCATCGGCGCTCCGGAAACCATGGAGAGTCGCGGCGGCACGCTCAAGCAAAACGTACCGACGCGCCTTTCGGGCCGAGCGCTGCTCGCCTCGCCGAGGTCGCGCTGGACGACCGCGCCGTCCCTGCCGTAGATAACTGGCAGCGTCGACGTGGGCTCGAACAGGAAGCGACAACAGAAGTCCTGGGGTTCGCGCGTGCTCGTCGCGCTCCTCGTGACCGGGCTCAGCGCGGTGGGGGTCAAGTGCGGCCTCGAGCGCGTGCTCGAGGAGCTCGGCCTCGACCTCGGCGGCGACCGCCCCTCCAGGCCATCGCCGACGCCCGGCCGATCCGGCAGCGCCTCGCCGCCGAAGGGCGCTCCGCCGAAGGACGCGCCCTCCTCGCGCCCGCCCGCGCCGAGCCCGCATCTCGAGCTCGGCGTCCCGGCCCGCACGGGAGCGCGCGCCGCGCGGGCCGACGCGTCCGACGATCACCTGATGATCAAGCCCCAGTACGCCCTCTCCTACAACCGCTCCAGGAACGTGGCGAACTGGGTCGGCTGGCGGCTCGACGCCGCGTCGTTCGGGGACGCGCCCCGCCATCGGGGCAAATTCCTGGCCGACAGCGCGCTGCCCGACGGCTGGTACCGCGTGCAGCACGACGACTACACCGGCTCCGGCTTCGATCGAGGCCACATGGTCCGCTCCGAGGAGCGGACGCGGAACCCCGACGACAACAAGGCGACGTTCCTCCTCACGAACATCCTGCCGCAGCGGCACGAGCTCAACGCCGGTCCGTGGCTGAGGCTCGAGGAGGCGTGCCAGGAGCTCGCGCAGAAGGAGCGGCGGGTGCTGTTCCTGATCGCCGGCGGCCTCTTCGACGAGCGCGAGCGACCGGCCGCCACCATCGGCAAGGACGTCGCCGTGCCGGACGCGTTCTTCAAGGTCGCCGTGGTCCTCGAGCCGGGGCAGGGGCCCGGCGACATCGGCCCGGCGACGCGGGTCATCGCGGTGGTGATGCCGAACGAGACGGGCATCCTCGATCAGGGCTGGGGGCAGTACCGGACGACGGTGGACGAGATCGAGCGGCGCGCGGGCTACGACCTCATGACCGCCCTCCCCGAGGCCACGCAGCGGACGCTGGAGGCGCGCGTCGACGACGGGCCCGCCGGCGGTCGCTGAGCGGCGCGCTCAGGTCTCGACGACCTTCGTCACGAGGCCGAGCCACGCGCCCGACGGATGGCGGCCGACGACGTAGACATCGATCGCGACGCGCCCGACGCGGTAGACCCGGACGTCGGTCAGGTGGCGCTCCAGCAGGTCCACGAGCCGCCGGTACCGCCCCGCCTCGGCCAGCGCCGCGTCGCCGGCGTCCCCGGGCACGTCGATCACGGGCGCGAAGAGGTCGCCCGCCGTCGTGACCTCGACCGGCGTCGCCGCGCCGAGGCCCTCGGCCGCGAGAAGCGCGGCCGGCGAGGACGCGTCCCCGCGCGACCGGAACGGGCGCAGCTCGTGATCGGACTCGCTGGGGAACAGCAGGCCCTGCGCGGCCTCCGCGAGGGATGCGAGGAGCTCTTCGGGCGACATGGGTGAGGCCTGCATGCGGATCTCCGGGCGGCTGCTCGGCGAGGGCAAGCTCGCCGTGGGGTGATCATTCCACCGTGAAGCCAGCGGAGAAACCGCTTGCTCCCTGGGCTTTGGCGATGGTACCCGGACCCGCCCGCCCTGCGGATCCGATCCACCCTTCCGCTTTCCTTCGCCGCGTTGCATGCTCGGGCGAGACCCGAGCAAGGAACAAGGATTCAAGGTGCCATGTCCAAGATGAAGCTCAAGCCCGGCGTGATCACTGGCTCCGCTCTTCAGGAGCTGTTCGAGTACATGAAGAGCGTCGAGTGTGCGCTGCCGGCCGTGAACGTGATCGGCTCGCACAGCACGACCGCCGCGCTCCAGGCGGCCCGAGAGGCCAAGTGCCCCATCATCATCCAGTTCTCGAACGGCGGCGCCCACTTCTTCGGCGGCAAGTTCCTCGACAACAAGGGTGAGAAGGCCGCCATCGCGGGCGCCGTCGCGGGCGCGCACTACGTGCGGAACCTGGCCGAGGCCTACGGCGTGCCGGTCATCCTGCACACCGATCACGCCGCGAAGAAGCTCCTGCCGTGGATCGACGGCCTGCTGGAGCACGGCAAGAAGTTCTTCGAGAAGAACGGAGAGCCCCTGTTCTCCTCTCACATGCTCGATCTGTCCGAGGAGCCGCTCCACGAGAACCTCGAGATCTGCCAGAAGTACCTGCGGCAGATGGCGGCGCTCAAGATGACGCTCGAGATCGAGCTCGGCGTCACGGGCGGCGAGGAGGACGGCGTCGACAACAGCGGCATCGACAACTCCAAGCTGTACACCCAGCCCGCGGAGGTGCTCGCCGCGTACGACGCGCTGAAGCCGATCGGCAACTTCACGATCGCCGCGTCGTTCGGCAACACGCACGGCGTCTACAAGCCGGGCAACGTGCAGCTCCGGCCGCCCATCCTGAAGAACTCCCAGGACGCGATCCAGAAGGAGCGCAAGACGGGCCCGAAGCCTGTCGACTTCGTGTTCCACGGCGGCTCCGGCTCGTCGCGCGAGGAGATCCGCGAGGCGGTGTCGTACGGCGTCATCAAGATGAACATCGACACGGACACGCAGTGGGCCTTCACGCAGCCCATCAAGAAGTACATGGACGACAAGGGCGCCTACCTGAAGTCGCAGCTCGGCAACCCCGAGGGCGAGGACAAGCCCAACAAGAAGTACATCGACCCGCGCGGCTGGCTCCACCTCGGCGAGAAGGGCGTGGCGGCGCGCCTCGTGGACGCGTGCAAGGACCTGAACTCGTTCGACAAGTTCGAGTTCTGATCCGCGGCGAAAGCGAAGGCCCCGCTCGCGCGGGGCCGGAGCGACGCCTGGTAAGCCTCGCCGCGGCGACACCGCGGCGCGTCGATCAACCCGCAAGCGGCTGGCTGCTCACGAGGGCGACGGGTGCGCCGCGCTCAGCGAGCGGGCCGGCGCCGTCGCAGCAGGGCGGCGGCGAGGCAGCCGGGAGAGCGGCAGGCCGAAGAGGCCGAGCGCGGTGAGCTCGATCCCCAGCACGGGCAGGAAAGCGGAGCCCGAACCCCCGGTGGCGAGGAGCTGCACGAGGGCGATCGGGGCCGCGATCGACAGGAGCGCTGTCGGGTACGTGACGCCGTGAAGCAGCGCGAGCAGCACGCCGACGATCCCCACCGTGAGGCAGCCGTCGACGCTGGGGGTCATGTCCAGCGCGCCCGGCGTGCGCAGCGCGGCGCGGATCCACAGCAGGGAGCCAGTCCCCAGGAGGACCATCGCGATCGGCAGGTTGGCCGAGGAGCGGGTCGTCATCTTCGGTATCTGGAAAGCCATGGTTCCGGCCATGACAGCACGCGATATGCCATCACGGCTCCCGGGCGGCGGCGGGCCGGCCGGCGCGCTGCGCGATGCAGGGAGTGCGGGGCGGCGCACGCCTTGCGCGCCACGAGCCCCTGGTCCCATCAGGGCGAGGGCGGGCCGGGCTCCTCGCCGGCGCCGGGCTCGCCCGCGTCAGGGCGCTCGTGCGTTCGTGGTGGACGCGCTGGCTCGACGGGCGCGAGCCGGATGCCCAGGTTCAGGAGCTTCACACAGTCCTGCTCGCACGTGGGCCGCCCGCCGGGGAGAAGCGAGCAGTGTGCGACCTCGACGGGCTCCTCGGAGCGGCCGTCGACGACAAGTCGGCACCGCACGGGAGCCCCGGTCCGTGGACAGACCAGGGTGGTCTCCGAGGTGTGGTAATGCCGCCGGGCGAGCAGGCTTCTCGTCCCGACGATCAACGCCACGACGCCTCCAGCAGCCGCCAGCAGCACGACGAGCCAGTCTGCCATCGCGACCCCCTGTGAAGAGCGCTGCGGCCTCCACCGCAGCACGTACGACGCAGCAAGGGGTGCGCCATGCGCTTCGCCGAGGCGTGGGCCAGCCGGCGCGGCACGGCCCGTTCCTCGTGTCATCGCGGATGCATTCCGCGCGCCTCTCGGCGCAGGGCGTGCGCCCCGGAACCCGAGGTGAGGAGCAGCAGCCCGCCCCGCCGCCGAGCGACGGCGTGAGGAGCCGTGAAGAAGCATGGGAATCGACGGCAACAGGCGCGATCCGGGTGCGGTCCTGGCGGCTCGCCATGGCGGCGCCGCGGGTCGACGTCTTCCGGCTCGATGATTGCAAACCGCCTTTCATCGGCGGATGGCCGCGGGAGGAGGTCGCCATGGCCTGTCATCTGGAAGAATCGGACAAGCTGGTGTGGATCGAGGTCGAGGGGGGTGGCACCGAGCCACGGAGGGTGCGCTGCCCGCGGCGGGCGGCGACGGTGGACGCGCGGGAGTGCTTCGCCTGCCCGCGCTACGCGACGCTCGCGATCCATCCGAGCGGGAAGAAGGTCTATCTCGTCTGCGAGCCGTTCGACGAGGAGCCGATCGAGCCCTCGTAGCGGCGCGCGAGCCCGGGAGCGCCCCTCACGGCCTCCCGTCCCCGATGGCTGCGTTCACGCGGCGCGGGCGCCTCAGATCGCGTATCTTCTCCAGCTCGAAGAACCCGGCGAACGCCACGCCGAGCAGCGGGTACGGGAACAGGATCGCCATCGTGAGCAGCACGCCGAGGTGGAAGAGCCAGGCGGCGCCGCAGAAGACGACCGCGACGCGCCGGCTGAACAGGGCGAGCGGCGCGCCGAGCTCCATGGCCAGGCTGGCGAGCGCGAGGGGCGGGAACAGGAACCCGTAGCGGACGAGCGCGCCGCCGAGCGGGGAGTGCGTGTCGCCGAGCGCGATCTTCCGGACGTTGTCGTAAGCGATGTAGTTGCGGAGGATGTCGCTCGTCGCCCAGTCGAGGCCGCTGTTCCGGAGCTTCGTGACCCCGGCGATGAAATACGACATCACCGTGATCGCGCAGAGCAGCCGGATCGGCCAGCCATAGCGGCCGTCCGGCGCCGGCGCCTGGGTGCCGGCGCGGCGCGCCGCGCGCGCGTCGAGCGAGTGCGCGTCCGCCGCGGCCCCGAGGCCGAGCGCGATGACGTGGAGCGCGAGGAGGTTCTCGGTGTGGAACACCATGCCCCAGGAGCTCCGGTAGCTCAGCACCCAGAGCAGGAGCGCGCCGAAGGCGGGCCCCGCGACGCGGAACCGGTAGCCCGCCACGAACGCCGCGCCGGCGGCGATCGCCGCGCCAAGGAGGCTCTGTACCGCCCAGAGGGGGAGCGGCGCGGACAGCACCGAGACCACGCCGACGGGCCTGAAGCTCTCCGGGGGCAGGTGGCTCACCCGCTGGAAGTGCACCGCGCGGACGCAGAGGTACACGAGGGCGAAGCCGCCGACCAGGAGCCGCAAGAGCGCGAGCCGCTCGGCGGGCGCCTCCGCGAAGAAGGCGCGGTCGAACCGCGCAAGGAGCCGCCTCATCGCGCGCCCACCTTGCACGTCGCGTGGAGCCTGGAGTCGATCGGGGCCTCCTGCCCCTCGAAGAAGGCGACGGCATCGAAGGTGTCGGTCCGGATCTCGACAGCGACGACATCCGCGTAGCCGTCCTGCGCCGCGACGCGCGCCGCGATGCCGCGGCAGAGCGCGCGGGCCGCGCGGGCGCCCTGACGGATGCTCTGCGCCAGCGTGGCCTTGGCCTGCAGCACCTCCTCGCTGCCCACGAGGCGCGGCGGGATCGGCCGCCGCCCGCCCCGGGAGTCCACGCCGACGGCGCGCTCCACGGCGGTCCGCGCGTCGTGGCGGCCCCACGAGAACATCGGGTAGGTGGACAGCGGAAAGCTGTCCACCGGTGGGCGGCGGAACAGCGGGGCGAGCATGAGGAGCAGGAACGCGGCGGTCACGCCGTACGCGTACGCCCGGCGCTCGCCGAAGCGAGCGGCCCCGCGCGGGCTCGATCCACCGCCGGCCCCGGCGCCCACGGGGCCGCCCCGCGGGCTCGGTCCACCGCCGGCGCCAGCGCTCGCGACGGCCTCTCCCTCGCCGCCCGCGCTCACAGAGGCCCCGCCGCCGGCGCGCTCCGCCCTGGCACGAGCCCGAGCATCCGGCCCCCGTGGCCGAGCGCGGCCCAGGCGTGCTGCACGTAATCGATGCGGATCCGGGGAGACGCCATGCTCTCGCTGAAGCCGCCCTCGATGACCACGTCGGGGCTGCAGGCGAAGCAGGTCGCGGGCGACCATTGCTGCCGCACGAGGAACCCGAGCACCCGCCGCATCAGCGCCTGATCGGGCGCGAGGTCCTCGCCGCGCGCCTCCTTGACCGCCATCGCCGCGGCCAGCGCCTCGCCGAACCCCGCCGTCGCCGTGTTGTGCGGCGGCAGCACGTTGCCGAACCCGTACCCTCCCACGAGATCGGGCGTCACCCCGCTGTCCTCGTCGAGCACGAGCCGCGACTTGAACGCCACGTAGTCGAGGCAGAACCGCTCGTAGTCGTCGCGGCGGTGGTGCCCGAGCGCCGCGCGCGCCGCGAGGCAGTGCCAGTTCTCCTCCATATACACGAAATCACTGGCGAAATGGTCCCAGTAGCGGTTCGCGTAGTAGTCCATGGCGCGATCGACGGCGGCGCGCACGGCGGCCGCGGGCGGGAGCTCGGGGCTCGGTTCGCGGGCGGCGAGCGCCTCGAGCAGCGTCAGCGCGAGCACCGACTGGCCTCCCTCGTAGAGCTGCGTCGGGCCGAGGACGGGCGCGACGCGCGCGAGGTCGAGCTGCGGCGCGAACCCGCCGTCGTCCCGCTGCGTGGCGAGCACCATCCGGGCGAGCCGCCCGATGAGCGCGTCGTGCGTGCGCGCCTTGTGGACGCCGTCGCGGCACGAGAGGAACGTGACAAGGCTCAGCGCCGTGGGGTTGAGGCCCGCGATCGTCCCGGGGCTGTCCTTGGGGTAGAAGAGCGCGCCGACGGCGTTGCCTTCGCCGGCCCTGCGCTCGAGCTTCGCGAGCAGCCCGAGCGAGCGCTGCACCACCTTCGCGAGCTCCGGCGACGTGGGCACGCCCTCGGCGCCGACCCCGAGCTCGCACAGGGCGAGCGTCGTGCCGGCCTGCCGCGCGATCGAGAACCCGTCGAACGACGCGCGCCCGGTGAACGGGTCGACGATGTAGCGGAACATGCCGTCTTTCCGCTGCGCGCCGAGGATGTAGCGCTGGGCCGCGGCCGCCGCCTGCTGCGCGGTCGCCTCGGTGAGCGGGACCGACGGCTCTCCGATCCGCGACAGGAGGTGGAGCGCGCCCTCGGCGTCGACGGCGTAGCTGAGCGTCTCGATCCGCACGAGGCCGTCCCGGAGCGCGGCGCCGCCGGCGGTGTGGCCGCCGGGCGGCTCGGGCTCGCCGAGGGCGCGGCGCAGGACCGCGAAGTCCACGCCGAAGCGGAAGTCGGGGACGCCGGCCAGCGGCGCGTTCGTGTTGAACGCGTCGAGCGCGATGAGCTGCCACGGCATGAGGCACCGCTCCGCGAGGCAGAGGCCGTCGAGCCCGGGGCGCAGCGACAGCCCGTCGAGGCCGGGGCCGGGGGAGGCGAGCGGCTGCGCGGCCGAGACGACGTCGATCTTGAGCGGGCCGCGCAGGGCCTCGGCGAGCGCGCCGCGCAGCGCAGCCGCGGCGTCCTCGCCCGGCGCGGGCTGGAGGCAGCGGGTCGCGACGGCGGCGCGCTCGGGGTCGCGGCCGGGGGCGAGGTGGGTGACGACGAGGGTGGGCCGGTCGGGCTCCGGGGGCGCGGCGCACGCGGCCGGCGCCGTGGTCATGAGCGAGGGCGCCTTGGCCGGCGGCGGCGGGAGCGCGTCGAAGGAAGAGAGCGCCTCGCGCAGCGCCGCCCCGGTGCGCGACGGCGCGCCGCCCGGCACGGGCACGACGTCGGCCTTGGCGACGCGGTGGCGGAAGAGCAGCGAGAGGGCGGCCAGGACGACCAGCGCGGCGAGCGCGGAGAGCGCGGGCGAGGGCCGGCGCTTCGCGCGGAGCAGGCGGAGGCCGCCGGTCGAGGCGACGCCCCAGCACGCGAACGGCAGCGTGAGGAGCGCGACGACCGCCCAGACCGCGAGCAGCGCCGCCGCGATGCCGGTGCCGAGGCCGCGGTTCAGCGAGGCGACGTAGACGGCGGAGGAGAGGAGCCCGAAGCTCAGGAAGGCGAGGTAGCCGAGCGAGCAGAACGACGTCGCGCGGAAGGCGCGCGGCGCGAGCGGGTGGGGGAGGAGCGAGAGGACGGCGGTCACGGCGTGGAGCAGCGCGAGCGCGGCGGTGACGACGGCGAAGAGCGTCCACGGCCGGAAGGGGAGGGAGAGCGCGGCCCAGGCGAAGACGGGGGCGTGCAGGGCGCTGAGCAGCCCGACCGCCCAGCGGCGCGCGTGCGGGCGCCGGGAGGCAGCGCCGCGGCTGGCGAGCGTGGGGGATTCGGCCGGGGGGGCGCTGTCCTGGAGCGGCTCCGAGGGCGGGGGGGGATCGGTGTCGGGCGCCTGCATGGTGCGGCGACGCTTAACACGGCGCCTGGCGCGCACGATCGCCGCCGTCGCCTGACCGCGGTTCGGGGGGCGACCGGCCTCGCGGCGCTCGACACTGGCGCCCTTCGCCTGGAGCGACAGGGACGCGACCTGGAGCATCCCCTCGAATTTTTCGGGAGAATTCACAGGGAGGCGAGGAGACGGGGAGTGAGATCCCACCCATCTCCCGTCTCCCCGCCTCTTGTTCAATTCCCCGCTAAAAATGCCAACAATACGAGGGATTTGTCAGGGGCACCACAGGCCTTCGCCCGAATCAATCGTCGACGCAGCTGATGAGGCTGCCGGCGTCAGCGCAGATAGCGGACATCTCTGTTCCCCCGTTCCGGCAGTTGAACCAATTGACGTCGGCGAGGTGGTGGAGGCCGACCACGTTGCCCGACACGGCGTCGATGATCGGCGACCCGCTAGAGCCCCCTTCGCTGTCGCACGAGTAGCCGATCTGCGATCCAGAGAGCGTGCCGGAGTAGGTCTGATCGATCGCGTCGATCTGGCAGCGGAGGGTATGCGCCGCATCCCTCCAGTAGCCGATCTGCTTCGGCCTCCCGCCCGGGTGCTGAATGAAGTTGATGTGGTCGCCGACGCTGGGCGCCGCCGTCGTCGGGATGAGCTTGCCCCAGGTTTCCTCGAAGTCGTTCGGCGCCAGCAGTGTGATCAGCGTGTAATCGAGGCCGCCTCTGGAGCGGGCGCGGGTCCGGCTATTCGTCTTGAGGAGGGAGCCGCCCCTGACGCTCACGCCTGCCGTCACCGGGCCCGAGCAGGTCGTGTTCTGATAGCCAAAGCGGGCTTCGAGGCTTGCCGTCTCGACCTGGGTGCTGATGCAGTGGTTGTTGGTGATGAGCGTGTTGTCGTTCGACCCGGCGATCAGCCAACCCGTGCACAGGTACATGCCCCCGTCTCTCACGAAGCTCAGCCGCGCCACAGGTCCCTGCTGGTCGTTGAGCTCGCTGTGACACGCGATGTTCTCGCGACCCTCCGAGGCACACACGATATCCGGCGTACCTCCGCCGGGCCTCCTCGCGAGGGAGACGCTGTGCGGCGTCGCCTCGCCCGACATCAAAGGCTCCGGAGCGAGCGCGATCGTCCCGTGGCCGATGTCCGCGATCGAGAACCCGTGGCCACCGCCGGTACTGCTGTGCAGCTCGACGATCGCCGTATCTCCGTCGATGGCGAACGCCCAGACGTCGCCGTCCCCGTTCGGGCCGCGGTCCTCGTATCGGAACGACTGCGCGCCGTCGGGGCTCGAGACGGTGACATAATCGCCCTTCGCGAGAGAGAAGTCGTTGAAGTGCACGCGCACGAACATGGCGCCCGGCGAGGTGATCGCCTGCTTCCAGCCACCAGCGTAAGGGTGGGACGTCTCGGCCGCATACGCGATGACGTCACCCGCCCGGAGCGGCCCGGGCGCCGTCTCGAGCTCGTCCGGGTCGTCGGTTCCGCCTGCGCCGGGAGCGTCCACGTTCCCAGCACACCCCGTGAGAGCGAGGAGCGACCCGGCGACCAGCATCTTTCTGTTCATTACAACCCCCCTTCGTCCCGGCTCGCCGCATGGAAGCGGCGCAAGCGGACGAACTGCATAGGATAAGAGAGGATGACGAGCCTGGCAAACACGCCTGCCCGCCGACCGCCGGGGGCGTCGAGGTGCGGCTGTGGTGCTAGGCCTCGAAGATCTCGCGCACGCGGCCGAGCTCTGCCGGCTCCACGAGCACTTCGAGCCTGTCGCCGGCCTCGAGGATTGTCTGCCCTCGGGGCACGACGGTCCCGCCCTCCCGGTGAATCGCGCGAATGAGCACGCCGGCAGGCAGGCCGAGCTCGGCGATACGCTTGCCGACGACGGCGGCCCCGGGCGCGAGCTCGAACGTGCGGGTCCTCGGCTCTGTGCCGGCGAGGGTGTGGGTCGCTGGATCGTAATGCGCCGCGAGCTCGTTCACCACGGTCTCCGGCGAGAGGGGCGTGTTGGTCGTGTAACCTGCGCGAGCGAGCAAGTGCGTCGCCACCGGCATCGTCAGCGCAACGAACGCGATGATGACGATGGCCCGGGTGGTGACGGCCGGGTCGTAGAAATGAAGGGCGGAGGCCGAGATGATGCATGTCATCCCGAACACCGAGGCCTTCGATGTCACCTGGAGTCGCGTGAACAGGTCCGGCATGCGCAGGATGCCCACGGCCGCGAGCAGCATGAAGATGCATCCGACGACGAGGAGCGCGCCCTCGACGAACTCGAGGATCACGACGTCTCCCCCTGCCGCTCGAGGTAGTGCGCGAACGCGATGGTGCCGAGGAAAAAGATGAGCGACAGCACCATCACCGCGTCGAGGAGGACGCCGTGGTCGGTCACCATCGCGTAGAGGGCGATGCCCCCGCTGCCGACCGTCGCCATGAGGTCCATGGCGACCACGCGGTCGGGCAGGCTCGGCCCGAGCAGGAGGCGGATGAACGCGACGACGAACGCCACCGTGACGACGGCGATCGCGACGAGCAAGAGCGGGGTCATCGGAAGAGCTCCTTCACGCGGCGCTCGAGGTCGCTCTTGATGGTCGCGCGCAGCGCGTCGGCGCTGTCCACGAACATCGCATGGACGAAGAGGACCGTGCGGTCGCCCGAGACGTCGAGGCCAAAGGTGCCGGGCGTCAGGGCGAGGAGGATCGTCAGCACGGTGATCTCGAGATCGGTCGTCAGATCCAGGGGGACCGCGACGATGCCGGGTCGGCTCTTTCGCCTGATCGAAATGACGTCGCGGGCGACCCTGAGGTTCGCCCGCACCATCTCTTTCGCATAGAAGAGCATGAACGACAGCACCCCTGGCAGCTTCTCGAAATAGGTCGTGGGGCCGATCAGGCGCCGGAGCCAGAGGAGCAAGAGGTACCCGACGAGGAAGCCGAAGACGAGGCCCCCTGCGGTGGCGCGGCCGGTCAGGCCCACCCAGACGATCGCCAGGAACAGATTGAGGACGAGGGCTCTCATGGGCGACCCTCCCCCAGCACGGCGCGCACGTATTCGGTCGGATCGGCGAGCTGCGCGGCGGCCCGCTGGACGACAGCGAGGAGCGGCTCGGGCGCCATTCCGAGCGTGACGCCCAGCGCGGTCAAGAGGACGACTGGCACGTACAGGAGCGCGCGACGCCGCGCCCCGCTCTCGCGCGGGGCGAGGTCGGCCTCGGCGGGCGCGGTCTTCCAGAAGGCCTCGTTCCATATCTTCGTCATCGAAATGAGGGTGACGAGGCCGACGGCGAGGCTCGTGGCGACGACGGCCGCGGCCCCTCGCGAGCCGACCTCGAGCCCCGATCGCACCAGGATGAGCTTGGCCCAGAAACCCGACAGGGGCGGCATGCCGGCGAGGGAGAGGGCCGTGACGAGGAAGCAGGCGGAGAGCCCGGGGCTCCGCGCGAGGAGCCCGCCCTGGAGGTCGAGGGAAACGTCTTTCCCATCGGATCGCATGATCCCGCTGATGAGGAAGAGGTTCGACTTGATGATGGCGTGGTGCAGGACGAAGAAGATCGCCCCCGAGAGGGACGACAGCGTGAACAGGCCGAGGCCCATGACCATGTAGCCGACCTGGCTCACGCTGTGAAACGCGAGGATCCGCCGGACCTCCCGGTGGGACACCGCGCCGAGCACGCCGACGGCCATGGTGAAGGCCGCGATCCCGAGGAGGAGCGCGTGGGTGGCTTCCCCGTCGCCCACGAAAAGGAGGGTGAAGCTACGCACGAGGGCGTAGACACCCACCTTCGTCAGGAGCCCCGCGAACAGCGCGGTGACCGTCACGGGGGGCGTGTGATACGAGTCCGGCAGCCAGAAGAAGAGGGGGAAGACAGCGGCCTTGATGCCGAACGCGACGAGGAAGATCATCGCGAGGGTGAACCGGATCGGCGGCGCGAGGCTCGGCAGCTTGAGCGAGAGGTCGGCCATGTTGAGGGCGTGCACGGATCCGTAGAGGATGCCGAGGCCGGTGAGGAACAGGGCGCTCGAGATCAGGTTCATCGCGACGTACTTGATCGCGCCCTGCATCTGCGGCCGCTCGTTGCCGAGCACCAGGAGGACGAAGGACGCGATCAGCGTCACCTCGAACCAGACATACAGATTGAAGAGGTCGCCGGTGACGAAGACCCCGTTCGTCCCCATGAGGAGCGCGTGCATGAGCGGGTAGAACCCGTGCGCCCGCCGTCCGCGGTCGATGTCCGACAGGGAGTAGATCGACGTGACGACCGCGATGACGCCCGAGAGCAGGACCATCAGCGCGGAGAAGAGGTCGACCACGAAGGTGATGCCGTACGGCGCGGGCCAGCCCCCGAGCTGGGTCGATTGAATGCCTCCCCGGTGCACGGCGCGGAGCAAGGCGATACCGACGGTGAGCTGAAGGACGCTCCCGACGAGCCCGAGCGCGCGCTGTCTCCCCACGCGCCGGAAGGAGAGGAGCGAGAGGGCCGCCGTGGCCAGGGGGACGAGGACGGGTAGGACGAGGAGCACCTTCATGGGCGGGTCGATTCGAGAGAGTCGATGTCGTCGCTGCCCATCGTCCGATGTACGCGATGAAGGAGGACGACGGCGAACGCGACGACCGCGAAGCTGATGACGATCGCCGTCAGGATCAGCGCCTGGGCCACGGGATCGGCCGGCGGCGCGTGGAAGGCCCCCTCCCCCTCGGGGATCAGCGGGGGACGGCCGCGGACGACGCCGGCTGCCGTGAGGATGAGGAGGTTCGTCCCGTGCCCGAGCAGCACGAGGCCGAAGGCGAGCTTCACGATGCTGCGCCGGAGCATGAGAAACAGCCCCGACGCATAGAGCCCGCCGACGACGATCGCGAGGAGCACCGTCATGAGCTCATCTCCGCGGCCATGAGGAGGATCATGAGCACCATGCCCATCACGGCGGCATACACGCCGACGTCGAACAGCACCGGCGTCCCCACCGCGACGTCGCCGAGCCCCGGCACGGGGACGGTCGCCCACACGCCTTGCAGGAAGGATCCGCCGGCCACGAGCCCGACGACGCCCGAGAGCAGGATCGTCGAGAGCCCGAGCCCCATGAGCGTCTGGGGCGCGACGCGGAGCAGCTGCCGCGTCGAGGGGACGTCGTGAGCGAGGATGTGGAGCGAGAACGCCGCTGCGATGATGAGCCCGCCGAGGAACCCGCCCCCGGGCTCGTTGTGACCGCGGAGGAGCGCGTAGATCGAGACGATGATCAGGAGCACCATCAAGACCGGCGTGGCGGCGCGCAGGATGACGGAGGGCATGGCTCAGGCCCCCTTCCGCGTGCGGGTCGCGAGCAGGGCATAGACCCCGATCCCGGCCACGCAGAGGACCGTGGACTCGCCCAGCGTGTCCATCGCCCGGAAATCCACGAGGATCACGTTGACGATGTCCCGCCCGTGGGCCTCCGGGTACCCCTTCGCCACGAAGAACTCGCGCAGGATCGGCTCCGGGGAGAGCGTCGACGACATGAGGATCAACAGGGTCACCGTGGCCCCGAAGATCACGGAGACGATCGCGTCCGGGATCCACACGCGCGCGGGGGATCGGGGCACGAAGCGCGGCAGGTGGTGCAGGACGAGGACGAAGATGACGACCGTCAGCACCTCGACCATGATCTGCGTCAGCGCGAGATCGAGCGCGCTGAAGATCACGTAGACGACCATGACGCAGAGGCCGATCGCGCCGAGCGCGGCGACGACGGCGAGGCGCGATTGCGTGCGCGTCGCCATGGCCGCGGACGCGAGGATCACGCCCGCGAGCACGAGCTCCGGGAGCTCCACCGTGAGCGACGGGATCGTGAAAGGGAGGCTCCGGAGCAGAGGCGTCCCGACGAGCACGACCGTCGTCAGGGCCGTGATGAGCAGATAACGGCGCAAATGCCCCGTCTGGAGCTGCCCGGTCAGCCACTCCGCGAACCGGAGGAGCCCCGCGAAGGCAGCGTCGTACACGCGCGCAGGGCCCCAGGCTCCGAGGCGCGTGGCGGCGTCGAGGAGGCGCCCTTCGCGGCCGGAGAGGACGCGGAAGAGCCCGAGGCCGGCGAGGAGCGTCGCGACGCTGAGTCCGAGTACGGGGGTCAGGCCGTGCCACAGGTGCAATTCGAGCCGCGCGGGCCGGGCGAGGATCGCGGTCGCCGCCGCGCTCGGGAGGTCGCCGAGGAGCCGCGGCGCCACCCCGAGGACGAGGCTCGCCGCCGCGAGCGTGGCTGGCCCGAGCCACAAGGACAGCGGCGCTTCGTTGGGGAGCGCGGGCGCCGCCGGAGGACCCCCGAAGAAGGGGCGATGGGCGACGACCAAGCTCACCACGACCAGGAGGGCGCTCGACAGGACCGCGGCCCCGGCGAGGACCGCCGTCATCGAGGGCGGCGCCAGGACGGCCTCGTAGAAGAGCTCTTTCGACAGGAAACCGAGGAGGGGCGGCGCCCCCGCGCTCGAGATCGCCGCCAGTACGGCCGCCGTCGCGGTGATCGGCATCCGCCGCGCGAGGCCCCGCAAGCGGGTGACGTCGCGGGTCCCCGTCTCGTGGTCCAGGGTCCCCGCGGTCATGAAGAGAGCGCCCTTGTACAGCGAATGCGCGACCAGATAGACCACCGCCGCGGAGACGGCCGCCCGGGTCCCGATGCCGAGGAGCATCGTGAGGAGGCCGAGCACGCTCACGGTCGAATAGGCGAGGATCCGCTTGAGGTCCTTCTGCGTGACCGCGAGCGCCGCGCCCGCCACCATCGTGGCGGCGCCGAAGCCCGTCACGACGAGGTACCATTCGCGCGTCGCGCCCAGCGTGGGATGCAGGCGCGCGAGCAGATAGACGCCGGCCTTCACCATCGTGGCCGAATGCAGATAAGCGCTGACCGGCGTGGGCGCCTCCATCGCCCGAGGGAGCCAGAAATGAAACGGCACCTGCGCTGATTTCGTGAAGGCCCCCGCGAGGACGAGGAGCAGGATCGGCAGGTAGAGGGGGCCTTCGCGGACGACGTCCCCCGAGAACCGCGAGATCCGCGTCTCTCCGGTGACCACGACGAGGAGGACGAGGCCCGCGAGCATGGCGAGCCCGCCGCCGCCCGTCACGAGGAGCGCCGTCAAGGCGGCTTTGCGCGCCTCCGGCCGCTCGTGGTCCCACCCGATGAGCAGATACGAGCTTACGCTCGTCAGCTCCCAGCACACGAAGAGGAGAATGACGTCGTCGGCGAGCACGAGGCCCGCCATGGATCCCGTGAACAGGAGCAGGTAGGCGTAAAACCGCCCGAGCCGCGGGTGCGAGCGCAGGTACTCGCTCGCGTACACGAAGATCAGCGCGCCGATGCCGCAGATGAGCCCGAGGAACACGAGCGAGAGCCCATCCAGCCTCACCGCGAGCTCCACGCCGAGCGACGGGATCCACGGCAGCGACGCGTGATGGGCCTCCCCCTCGGCGAAGGGCCACGGGACGAACGGCACCGCGAACACGAGCACCGCGAGCGGGAGCGCCGCGAAGAGCCAGCCGGCCGGGCGCCCGAGCCCGCGGTGGAGGGCCGGCGCCAGCAGCGCTCCGACGAACACGCTCAGGACAGCCCACAGCATCGCAGCAGGTTCCCCTTCGATGCCGGCGAGGGTCCGAGGCGTTCGGGCCCACGGCCTGCCGAGCGGGCTCGACGCGCTGTTTGCCCTCGTTCCCGCGGCGCCGGCGAGCGCGATCGGGCGAGCGCGCCGTGCCGAGCAGCCCGCCTCGTCGCGGCCGTGCGCTCGACGGCTGTGCCGCGATGCGCGGCGGGCGCAGAGCATCGGATGCGGCATGGATGCGCAGCGCGCCAAGGCGAGGCCCGCCGCCCGCCGCCCGCTCGCGGCGCTGCTCCTCGCAGCGCCGCTCCTCCTGGCGAGCTGCGGCCGGGCGCCCGCCGCCCGCCGGGTGGAGCCGCGCGTGCGGGCCGTCCTGGAGGCGCACGGGGCGCCTGCGCTCCCGGCGCCGCCTTCCGCGGAATCGGTCCCGCTGCTGCTCGTCGCCGACGCCGCGCCGAGTGCGCCCGCGCCCGCGCCCGCGAAGCGCCCGCCGGGAGCGGCGCTGCCGGCGCCGGAAGCCGTCGTGTCGGCGGCCGTGCCGTTCGCGCCGGGCGCGCTGCGCGACGTCCGGTTCATCCGCCTGCGCGACGCGCGCGGCGCGGCGGTCCCGCTCCGCGCGAAGCCGCTCGCCGTCTGGCCCAGGGGCCGCTCGATCCGCAGCGCGCTCCTCGTCTTCCGCGCCGCGCTCGCGCCCGGAGAACGAGCGATCTACACGCTGGATTTCGGCGCCCCTTCGCCATCGTCACCTTCGCAGCGCGCCGACCGCCAAGCTCCCCCGGCCCCCCGGCTCACCCAGGTCCCGCGGCCCTTCCAGATCCCTCGGGGCGCCGTGCTCGACGAGGCGCTCCTGCCGAACCCGGACGGCCCGATCGCGGCGGTGCTGCCGCCGTCGTGGTACGCGGCGAGCCTGGTGTCCGGGCCGCAGCTCCCGGCCATGGACGATCGCCGCTTCCCCGGCTTCGAGGCGGGCATCGAGGGCGCGCTCGCCCGCATGACGCCCGCCTACGACGCGTACGGTGTCAGCTGCGCGGCCCCGTACCGCACGTACTACGACGGCCCGCACGCGCTCTACCAGCGCTTCCTCCGCAACGGCGACGCCGCGCGCTACCGGCGCGCGCGCGCCGAGGCCGTCTGGTACCGGCAGCACGAGCTCAGGTTCTCGCCCGATCGCCGCCTCGCGGTCCACGTCTGCGAGCGCGACGACTGGAGCCCGGCGGCGCCCCTCTCCTGGCAAGTCCTCCGGCGCATGCTCGGCCAGGGGATGGTCGACGACTACCTGCTCACCGGCGATCCGGCGGCCAGGGAGGCGGTCCTCGCCATGGGCGAGGCCCTCCGGCAGAACCAGGCCGCGCTCACGGGCGGAAGGGAGGACGTGCTGCGCGTGACCGAGCGCAACATGGCCTGGGTGATGATGACCCTGTCGAGCTACTACGCGCTCGACCCGCGGCCGGAGCTCCTGTCGACGCTGCGCGGGCTCGCGGATCGCACGGTCGCGTGGCAGCAGCAGGGCGCGTCGGGCGCGTTCGAGCACGACCTGACCCGCGCCGACCCGTCGGAGTGCGAGCGCGGCCCGCGCGGCGGCTCGCCGTTCATGACCGCGCTGCTCGTCGACGCGCTCATGGACTACCACGCGCTCACCGGCGACCCGCGCGTCCGCGAGGTGGTCGCGCGCGCGGCAGGCTGGCTCGCCGAGCGCGCCATCACCTCGGACGGGCGCGCGTTCCGGTACCTGTGGGGCTGCGAGACCGACGCGTACGACGACAGCGGGACGGCCGACCTCAACCTGCTGATCGTGCCCGTGTTCGGCGCCGCCTACGCATTGACGCGCGAGCCGCGGTGGATCGAGGTGGGCGACGCGCTGGCCGACGTCGGCGTGAAGGAGATGTTGGTGAAGGAGCCCAAGCACTGGAACCAGGCGATGCGCGCGTTCGGGCGCTACCTGGGGTACCGGGCGGCGCTCCCCGCCGCGGCGAGCGAATGGCCGCGATCCGCCGGTCGTTAATCATGGCCGCTCCTGCGCCCGGGCGCGCCGCCGTTGCGGGCGTGCTTGCCGTTGACGTGCAGGCCCGCCACGCCGTCGCCGGCCTGCTGGAGCGCATAGCCGATGCCGCTCTGGAGCGTCCCCTTGGTCACCACGGCGCCGAGATCGACGCCCAGATCGATGAGCGTCTGCGCCAGCTCGGCGCGGATGCCGGTGATCACCGTCTTCGACCCGAGCAGCCGCAGCGCCATCGCCGTGCTCATCAGCGTGCTCGCGACCGCCGAGTCGAGCACGGTCACCCCGGTGACGTCGATGATGACGACCTTCGCCCGGTTCGCCTGGACGCCGTTCAGCGCCGCCTCGAGCGCCTGCTCCGCTCGCGCGGAGTCGATCGTCCCGATGAGCGGCATCACCATGATGTGATCGGTGATCGGGATGAGCGGCGTCGAGAGCTCCGCGAGCCGGGCGCTCTGCGCGTCGATGACCTCCGCCTGCAGCGCGGCGCGCTCCTCCTCGGCCCGGGCGCGCTCCACGAGCTCCCGCTGCAGGCGCTCGTTCGTCTGGCGGAGCTCCTCCGTCTGGCGCGCCACCTCGGTCTCCAGGCGCTCGTTCGAGCGGCGGAGCTCGGACGTCATGTCCGCCAGGTGCCCGTAGAGCAGGGCGTTCTTCACGGCCACCGCCGCCTGGGAGGCCAGAAGCCCGAGCGTCTCCAGCTGCGCCGCGAGCAGCGGCTCCGGCGCCGCGTCGCCCTCGATGTAGAGGACGCCGATCAGCTCGCCCTGGCACATCATGGCCAGGCAGAGGATCGACCTCGGCCCCTTCCCGGCGAGGTACCGCGCGTCCTCCGGGCGAGCGTCGCGGCTCGTGTCCCAGACGAAGATCGATTGCCGGGCCCGCGCGACCTCCTCCACGAGCGACGCCGCGAGATCGGCGCCCGGGCCCACCGGCTTCGAGAGCCCGAGCACCACCGTGTCCGGCTCGCTCGTGATCGACGCCTCGATCACCAGCCCGGACTCGCGCGAGAGGACGAGGACGCACTTCCGCGCGCCGGCGTGCTCCAGCGTGAGCCGCATCAGCCGGTCGAGCACGTCGTCGAGGACGATCTCGCCCGAGACCGCCTGCGCCGCGCGGATGACCGTCGCCATCTGCGCCTGCGCCTGCGTGAGCCCCTCGAGCGCGCGCTCCAGCGCCACCGTGCGCTCTCCCACGCGCCTCTCCAGCTCCTGCGTGAGCCGCTGCAAGGCCGCCTCCGCCGCGATCCGCTCGTCCACCTGCGCGGCGAGGTGCATCGTCAGCCTCCTGAGCTTGGTGTGCACCCGGACGCGCGCGAGCAGCTCCTCGTCCAGGAACGGCTTGGCGAGGTAATCGACGGCCCCGAGGTTCAGGCCCTTCACCCGGTCCGCGGACAGGTCCGTGCTCGCCGTCATGAAGATGACGGGGATAGCGGCCGTGGCCGGGTCTCCCTTCAGCCGCCGGCACGTCTCGAACCCATCCATCCCATCCATCTTCACGTCGAGCAGGATGAGATCCGGCATCCCCTCCCTCGCGAGCCGGAGGGCGCGCGCGCCGTCCACCGCCACCGCGACCTCGAAGCCTGAGCCCGTCAGGGTATCGGACAAGAGACCGAGGTTCCTCGGGTTGTCGTCCACGATGAGTATCGTACCGGCTTCACTGGCATCCATCGTTCTACCCTCCAGGAGGCGCGCGCTCCCATTGCCACGACCAAGGCGCGCGCCGTCCAAGCAACGTCAATCGCGTAGGTGCATCTTGATGAAATCTTCAACCGCTTCCATCTTGAAATCCTGCATCAGGCGGCGCAGGTGCCTGCAAAACGGCGCGAGCTTCGGATCGGCGCGTTCGAGCCTGTCGAGGTGCTTCTGGAGCTGGTGGAAGAGCCCCCTGTGCGCGAGATCGAAGAGGAGCCGCAGATCCTCGGCGGCTGGGGCGGTCATCGGGAGATCTGCGCCGCCGGCGGGCTCGGGTGAGCTCGGGTCGCGGTGGGCGCCGGCGGGCGCCTCGCCCGGCGCGCCAGGATCGCCCTGCTGCTCGTAGATCCACGAGAGCCCGAGGTGCCGCTGGATCTTGTCGAAGACCTCCTCCAGCTGCAGCGGCTTCGGGAGGAAATCGTCGGCGCCCGCGGCCAGGCTCTTGTCCTGATCGGAGAGGAAGACGCTCGCGGATGACGCGAAGATCTTCAATCCTGCTCGATCCGGCGCCTTCCGGAGCAGCCGCATCATCTCCCAGCCGTCGAGCTCCGGCATCGCGAGGTCCGTGATCACCAGGTCGAACTCGCGCTCCGACGCCGCCGCGAGGCCCTCCTTGCCGTCCGTGGCCTCGGACGTCTCGAACCCGACGGACTGCAGCACCTTCACGAGCACCTCGCGGTTCTCGGGCTGGTCGTCGACCACGAGGATCCGCCGCCGCTTGCCCTCGTAGTCGACGACCGCCGAGGCGGGCCGGAGCGCCGTGGGCTGGGTTCGCCGGGGCGACTCGGCGAGGATCACGTCCATCCAGAACACGCTCCCCTTGCCGGGCTCGCTCCTCACCTCGATGGAGCTGCCGAGCAGCTTCATGATGCGCTGGCTGATCGCGAGCCCGAGCCCCGTCCCGTCGACGCGGCGCTTGCCGTCGCTGGCTTGCTTGAACGGGAGGAAGATCTGGTCGAGCTGATCCGGGCTGATGCCCGTCCCGGTGTCCTCGATCTCGAAGCGCACCCGGTGCGTCCTGCGCGGCGCGCTCTGGAGCGCGGCGGAGTCCGGCGCGGAGCCGTGCGGCGGGCGCGGCCCCTCGCCCAGCCGCTTGATCGTGAAGGAGACGCTGCCCTTCTCGGTGAACTTCACGGCGTTGCCGAGCAGGTTGATCAGCACCTGCCGCAGCCGCCGCTCGTCGGCGTAGACGTCGGTGGGGAGCTCGGGATCGGGCGTATACACGAGCGCGATGCCCTTCTCCTCGGCGCGGATGCGGCAGATCTCGGCCGTCGATCGCAGGAACGAGGGCAGGTGGAAATCGTTCGCGTGGGCCTCCATCGCCTGCGCCTCGATCTTCGCCAGATCGAGGACGTCGTTGATCAACGTGAGCAGGTGGGCGCCGGAGCGATGGATGACGTCGATCCCGCGCAGGTCCTGCTCGCTCAGCCCCCGCGAGCGCCGGAGGATCTGCGCGTAGCCGAGGATGCCGTTGAGCGGCGTCCTGAGCTCGTGGCTCATGTTGGCGAGGAAGTCGCTCTTCGCCTTGTTGGCGGCGTCCGCGGCGACCTTCGCCTCCTTCAGCTCGGCCGTGCGCTGCTCGACGCGGTGCTCGAGCTCCTCGAACGACCCCTGGATCTGGCGCGCCATCTGGTTGAACGACTCCGCCAGCGTGCCCATCTCGTCGTGGGATCGCACCTCGACCGCGGTGTCGAGCTTCCCGCTCGCCAGCTGCGACGCCGCCTGGGCGAGGCGGGTGATCGGCCTCGTCAGGACCTGCGCCATCAGGACGGCGACCGCCGTGACGATCGCTGCGATCAGCGAGGCGAGCAGCAGGGCGTCGCGCGTCGTCTTCTCCTCGATGGGCTCGAGGAACGCCGCCTCCGGCCGCACGAACGCCACGGTCCACGGCGGCTTCTTCATGCCGTCGAAGGCGCTCACGCGCGCGAGGGCCACCGCGCTCATGGGGGCGTCCCTCGCGGCCATGCGGGCCTGCAGGAAGCGGCTCGCCGTCGAGGTGGGGTCCTGCTCGCGCTCGAACCGGCGCAGCCCCTCGTCGAAGGCCCGCACGTCGGTCGACAGCTCCGCGGCCGGTTTGTCCGGCAGCCGCCGCTCCGCCTTGAGCCGGCCTTCGAGCTCCGGGGCGAGCGGCACCAGCGACTTGAACACGAGCTCCGGGGAGCGGCCGTGCGCCAGGCGGACGTGGTGCTCGTCGAGGAGGATCGCGAACGCGTCCGACGCCTCCAGGAGGCGCGTCTGGGAGAGGATGATCCGCTGGACGGCGGACAGGTTGTAGGTGCACCGGAGCACGCCGATCGTCTTCTTCTTGTTCAGCGCGTCGCGGATGGGGCTGCTGAAGACGAGCTGGGGCACCTCGCCGGCGAACACGACCGACGACGCGTACGGCAGGCCCGTCTCCACCGCGCCGACGAAGTAGTCCCGCTTGGATTCGTCCCTGTCGACGGGCGTCTGCACCGTGTCGAGGACGTTCTGCCCGCGCTGATCGAGCAGCGCGTACGAGAGAATGTTGATCGTGTCCTTCCGGATGAGCCCGTGCAGCGTCCTCGAGGCGCGCGCGTGCTCCTCGGTCCCGCTCCTCCGGGCCTCCTCGCCGAGGCTCAGGTAGCTGGTCAGCCCGGGCAGGCGGGCCTCGACGCGGACGGCGTCGAGGTTGCTCTCGATGAAGTCGTCGACGCTGTTCGCGGCCTGCGACGCGGCCGCGGCGAGCGCCTGGTTCGCGCTCTCGGTCAGCACCGTCTCGTTGGTCCGCTTGTTCAGGAGCGTGAGGATCGAGAGCGGCGCGAGCGCGACCGTCAGGAGCGCCACGATCAGCTTCATGCGGAGGGTGATCAGGGGGACCGGCAGCTGCTGCCTTGCGCGACTCATAGCGTTCGTCGAACCTCCGTGGTGGTGCTCTCCAGGTGCTCCACGCGCCGCTGCGATCACTCGCGCTTCGTGACGGGAGGCAGGAAGGACGAATCGAAGATGTTGTTGATGTCCGGGCGGCGCCCCAGCTGCCCGTCCTGGACGAGAAAATCGACGTGCTTGTTGACGAGCGGGGCCAGCGACGTGGGGTCGTTGTTCGGCGCGAACCGCCGTCGGACCTCCTCCAGCGAGAAGAGCTCGTATCCGTCGATGCTGATGTCCGTGACCGGGATCTTCAGCGCCTTCGCGATGATCTCGTTGCTCTCCTGCGGGTGGGCCTTCCAGAACTCGACGGCCTGGAACCAGCCCCGGATGAAGGCGCGGACGTCGTCCGGCCGGTCGCGCAGCACCGTGCCTCGGAACATCATGAAATCGGCGAACAGCCCGGGCGTCTCCCTGCTGGAGAAGATCGGCCTGGCGCCGGACTTCGCCGCCTGCGTCACGTAGGGCTCCCAGGTGTGTCCGGCCTGGATCGTATTGTTCGCCAGGAACGGGGCGACGTCCGTCTCGCTCACGTTGACCAGCGTCACGTCGTCGATGGCGAGGCCGTTCCTCTCCAGCATCTCGCCGACCAGCATCTCGCCCAGGGCGCCGGTCTTGGCCGCGATCTTCTTCCCCTTGAGATCCGAGATCTTCTCGATCTCCGGCCGCGCCATGACGACGTCGGCGCCCGCCGTCTGGCCGAGGTAGAGGACGACCCGCGCGTCCGGCTCCCTCGCGAGGACGCGCACGACGACCTCCATGGTCCAGGGCAGGCCGTCGACCTTCCCTGCGGTGAAATCGGAGATCATGCCGTACAGGTCCGGGTTGAAGAGGAGCTCGACGTCCACGCCCTGCTGGTCGAAGAAGCCCTTCTCTTTGGCGATCGACATCGGGAAGTACCCAACCCAGTAGCCGTGGCTGACGCGGAGCGGCGGCCGCGCCTCCTTGCTCCGATCGCCGCGTGAGGGCTCCGGCTGGCACGCCGAGGCGAGCAGGGATAGCGCCGTCACCGCGAGCCAGCCGATCGTGCGACGCACAGCGGATGTCTTCATGGTCTCTCGGGGCTCCTTCTCGGGATCGTGGAGAGGGCGCGTCAAGCGGGCGGCGCTCGACGGGCGCGCGAGGCGCCGGCGGGAAGGGGCGCGCGGCGGGGGTCCGGGGGCTGTCCTCTCTCGCACGCAGCGCCGCGCGGGCAGCGCGCGATGCCGGCCGATCGAACGACCGGCGCCGTGCTCCCGGCGCCGAGACGACGGCCCGACTGCGAGGCCCCCCTGCATGTTGCGCAGCCTACCATGAACCGCCGCGGCGCCGCGATGCTCTGCGACCGGATCACGGCGATCCGGGGGGTCGTCTCGAGGTCGCCGGCGCCGTCTGCCCGACTGGACTGCCTCGCACCGTCGCGACACCTCGGTAGGTAGCTCGGCGCAGGTGTGCCGAAGGCATCGATTGCTGAAGCAAAACCATTGCGATATTGCAATGCGAGCCGGCCACGACTACCCTTTAACTCAACCTTCGCGCTTTATCGTCTGCTTGCCATTCGAAATCATGTGAAGAGAACCCCACTCACCGGAGGTGACTCATGGCCTCGTACTTTGTCGTGCGCGATGTCCTCTGCCGTCTCGTCGCGGCGTCGGCGCTGCTCGTGGGCCTCGCGGCCGGCCGATCCGCCGAGGCGGCGTCGTCTTTCACCCTCTTCGAGAGCGGCCATGTGCGTCCGCTCGCGCTCTCGCCCGACGGAAAGCTGCTATTCGCCGTGAACACACCCGACAACCACCTCGAGGTGTATCGGGTCAAGGATCAGGGTATCGAGCACCGCGCCTCCATCCCCGTCGGCCTCGAGCCGGTGGCCGTGGCGGCGCGGAGCGATACCGAGGTCTGGGTCGTCAACCACCTGTCGGACAGCGTGAGCGTCGTCGAGCTGACCCAGGGGGCGCGCTCGGGCCGGGTCGTGCGGACGCTGCTCGTGGGCGACGAGCCGCGCGATATCGTGTTCGCGGGTCCCGGAAGGCGCCGCGCGTTCATCACGACGGCGCACCGCGGACAGAACATCCCGTTCGATCCCCAGCTCACGACCCCCGGCGTGGGCCGGGCGGACGTATGGGTCTTCGACGCCGCCCACCTCGGCCCGACGCTCGCCGGCGCGCCCCTCACGATCGTCACGCTGTTCAGCGACACCCCGAGGGCTTTGGCGGTGACGCCGGACGGCAGCAAGGTGTATGCGGCGGCCTTCCACTCCGGGAACCGCACAACCGCGCTCCACGAGGGCATCATCCCGAACGGCGGAGAGGCGGCGGGGGGCGTGCCCGGGCCGGCCACCAACGCGGAGGGGATCCCGCACCCGGAGACGGGGCTCATCGTCAAGTTCAATGGTGCCCACTGGGTGGACGAGCTGAACCGCGTCTGGGACAGCTCCGTCCGGCTCTCGCTGCCCGACAAGGACGTGTTCGTCATCGACGCGAACGCGAGCCCGCCGAGGCAGCTGCCCGGCGCCGCCGGGTTCTACACCGGCGTCGGCACCATCCTCTACAACATGGTGGTCAACCCGGTCAGCGGGAAGGTGTACGTGTCGAACACCGAGGCGGGGAACGAGAAGCGCTTCGAGGGGCCCGGGATCTTCGCCGGCCAGACGACACGGGGCCACCTGCACGAGAGCAGGATCACCGTCCTCGGCCCGGCGGGCAGCGTCACGCCGAGGCACCTCAACAAACACATCGATTACGACGCGTGCTGCGCCCCGGTCCCGAACGCCGAGAACCAGAAGAGCCTCGCCCTCCCGCAGCAGATGGCCGTCACGAGCGACGGCAAGACGCTGTACGTGGCGACGATCGGGTCGTCCAAGATCGGGGTGTTCAGCACCGCCGCCCTGGAGAACAACACCTTCACGCCGAGCACCTCCAGGCAGATCCCGGTGCCGGGCGGCGGGCCGACGGGGCTCCTGCTCGACGAGGCGCGGCGGCGCCTGTACACGATCACGCGCTTCGACAACGCGATCTCGATCCTGAGCACGACGACCAAGGCCGAGATCGCGCACGTGCCGATGCACAACCCGGAGCCGCCGAGCGTGGTCGCCGGGCGCCGGTTCCTCTACGACGCGTCGTTCGAGTCGAGCCACGGCGACTCGTCGTGCGCGAGCTGCCATGTCTACGGCGATTTCGACAGCCTGGCCTGGGATCTCGGCAATCCGGACGGGGTGGTCGTCGACATCCCGGGGCCGTTCGAGTCACACCCGCTGGACTTCGGGATACCCGACACCCACCACCCGATGAAGGGGCCGATGACGACGCAGAGCCTCCGCGGGATGGCGAACCACGGGCCCATGCACTGGCGCGGCGATCGCACCGGGGGCGACGACGAGCCGAGCGCGCACCCGGACAGCGGGACGTTCGACGAGGTGACGGCGTTCATGGAGTTCCAGGCCGCGTTCACGGATCTCCTGGGGAGGAGCGAGTTCATCCCCGAGGCCGACATGCAGGCGTTCGCCGATTTCATCCTGCAGGTCACCTATCCGCCCAACCCGATCCGGGCGCTGGACAACTCGCTCACCCCGGCGCAGCAGGCCGGGCGCGGCTTCTTCTTCAACAACGTGTCCGACTTCAGCGAGGAGGGCACCTGCGTCTCGTGCCATGTGCTCGACCGCCACGCGAACGAGGAGTTCGGCGTCGATGCGCCTGGCTTCTTCGGCGGCGATGGCCGGTACACGTTCGACCTGGAGACCGAGGCCTTCAAATCGCCGCACTTCCGCAATCTGTACCAGAAGGTCGGCATGTTCGGGATGGCGAACAACGATCTCTTCCCGGGCAGCGACGCGTTCCTGGGCGACCAGGTCCGCGGCTTCGGCTTCAACAACGAAGGGGGCGTCCCGACGCTCTTCCGCTTCGTGAGCTCGGCGACCCCCGACATGGGGTTCAACCAGTCGCCGCTCACCCCGGGGGGGTTCCCGCCGGGGCCGGAGGGGGACGTGATGCGGCGCGAGGTGGAGCAGTTCCTGCTCGCGTTCGACAGCAACCTGGCGCCGATCGTCGGGCAGCAGGTGACGCTCACCCGGCAGAACGCGGCCGTGGTCGGGCCGAGGATCGATCTGCTCCGCGCGCGGGCTGATGCAGGGGAGTGCGATCTGGTGGTCAAGGGATCGCACGACCATGAGGCGGCGGGGTTCCTCTACGTCGGCGCGGGCCTGTTCGTCGGCGACCGGCTCTGCGACGCGCCGATCCGCGACGCGGCGCTGCGGCACCGGGCCTCGCGCAATCGGGGCGAGCTCACGTACACGTGCGCGCCGCCGGGCTCGGGGGAGCGGATCGGGCTGGATCGCGACGGCGATGGATTCCGCGACGGCGACGAGGAAGACGAGGGCAGCGACCCGGCAGACCCGTCGAGCACGCCCTGAGGGTCGCGCCGCGCCCCTCGCTCGCGCGACTGCCCACATGACGGAAGCGCTGCTCGTCGCTCGGCGTGGCCTGGCGACGAGCGGCGCGAGGGGCGGCGCTACCCCGCCGGCCGGAGCCGGAATGCGCCGCAGTCGGGGTATTCGATGCGTCCGGCGAAGAGCGAGCCGTCGAACGCGAGGTCGCCCTTCATGCCCACGGTGACGTAGTTGGGCGGGCGCTCGAGCCAGGCGCCGGGCGAGAACGATGCGGTCCGCGTCTCGGCGTCGTAGCGGCCGCTCATGAGGTATTTGCCGGCGGCGCCGGACTCGGCATGATGAAAGCCGAACACGGCCTTGATCCTGTCGCCCTTGACCTCCAGGATCCGGAACGTCATCTCGGTCGTGCCCTGCGGGCAGTCGTAATCGCCGATCCAGGTTCGCGTCCGCTCGAACGGGTTGTCGCCGGGGAATTCTTCTGGCACCCAGCCGTCGGCCGCCGCTGTCGCCGCCGCCGGGGGCGGATCCTGGAGGACGATGTAGACCGTCTCGGCGGCGGGCGGCGGCTCCGGCGCGCGCGGCTCGGCCAGCGTGGGCGCGGGGCCGCACGCGGCCAGCAGGAGGGCCGCGCATGCGGCGCGGCGCAGGGCCGAGCGCCGTCGGGGGGCGGGGGCGTTCGCGGTACCCATGCGCGGGAGGGTACCATGGAGAGGGCCGAGCGCGGAGCGTGCTTCAGCGGCGGCAGCCGATGCGCTCGGTCGCGACGACGACATCGTCGTAGAGGATGGTGTGTGTGTCGGAGACGGTCATGCCGAGCTCTTCCATCTCCGCCCGCCGGCGCGCGTCGGAGTCGCGCTCGTAGTAGGCGTCGAGCATGAAGCTCTTGAAGCGCACGTCATCGCTCGATCGGAAGTCGAAGCCACCGAACGGCTCGGGCGGCGTGCACGCGCTGAAGTCGCACCCTCCCGTGTGGAACTGGGCGCGGAGCCAGGTGCCGTCGGGGTAGCCGGGGCGGTAGTCGCCGATCGCCACGCCGTCGATCCAGAACGCGAGCGCGCCGTCGCTCTGGCCGACCGTGTTGGCGCGTGCGTGCATCTCGACGCAGAACCATCGGTCGCGCGGGAACGGCGCTTGACCCGGCGGCTGGAAGACATTCCCGTAGTAGTACGTCGTGCCTTGATCGCCGGCGCAGCCAGGGGTGGCGGTCCCGTCGTTGCAGCGCCCGGAGCGCATCTTGTACCAGTAGGCGTAGAAGTTGAAGACGTCGTCGGTGGTCGTGTCGAAGTCGAACCAGAAGCCGTCGTCTCCGGGCGGCACCGTGTTCGCGAGGCCGCTGCTGTCCCAGCTCTCGGTGCCCGCCGCCATGCGCACCCAGTGGTGCGGGTTCGGGGCGAGCTCGGGGAAGCGCACATGGAAGCGCCAGTAGAGCGCGTCGACGCGCTCGTGGGTGACCCACGTGGACGACGAGATGTACGTCTCCTCCGCCAGATCGGCGGTCGTCACGGTCGAGCGGAGGTAGCCCTGCCCGGCGTGGGCAGCCGCCGCGTCGGCCTCGATGTGCAGATAGCGCGTGTCGGCAGTGGGCCCGTCCCAGCGCCCCCAGCCTTGCTCGAAGTCGTCGTGGAAGAGCACGGCCGGGTCACCGGCGAGCCCCACGTCGTCCGGGTAGCGCTCGCTCAGCGTGCCGGACGGCGAGGTGTCGCCGCCGCCCCCGCCGCCATCGCTCGTTCCGCCGCCCCCGCCGCCATCGTTCGTTCCGCCGCCGTCGGGGTGCGGTGAGGGCATGTCCGGCCCTGAGCCGCCGTCGCCGCCGGCGCTCGGCGTCGAGTCGCAGGCGGCGAAGAACAGCGCGATCACCAGGGGGAATTGCAGATGGTTCTTCATCCTTCCACGTTATCCGCTGCTCCGCCGCCTGCGCGAGCGCCCGGTCCAGAAAAGCGGAAGACCCCGTGGCGGGCGGTGTAGGTTCGCTGTCCGGCGAGCCGCGGTCAGGATCAGAGGGCGCAACCGGCTCTGGTGTGCGCGCCGCTTTCGTGCGTGGGTTCGCGACGGAGACGTCGTCCGCTCGCATCCACGAGGACGGCCGTCGCGACGATCGCCGCCGGCAGTGCATACCATCGTGATCGCGAGACCAGCGGCACGTACGTGCTGACGAACATGTACCCGAGGAACAGCGTCGAAAGCCTGCCAGCGACGCGTAGCGTCGATCGCGCTCGCGTCCCCATGCGCCTTGCCGCGAATGCGATGAAGGCGAGCGCATAGAAGAGGGCGAAGATGCCGAAGACCGCGGGCCATCCGCCGACGTCAGCGACGCTCCTACCGCCCGGGAACATGTTCGCGCCTCCGGTCGCCCGCACGAGCCCGATCACGAACATAAAGTGGATCGTGTGGGCGAGGATGAACCCGAGGTAGAACCCTTGCGAGCGTTGCCCCGAGCTCCGGAACAAGGCGGGCGCCACGAGCGCCGCGGCGAACAGGAGGGCGGACGCGCGAGCTGTCCAGTGGACGGCGAGGTAAAGGTCCGATGTGTGCACGATCGCTCTCCTATTCCCGCCACGCGGCCGTCTCACGCTCGAGGGCCTCGATTTCCGAGCTCGACAGCGCGAACGAGAGCGCACCCGCGTTGTGCCTCGCCTGCGCGCTGCTCTTCGCTCCCGGTATCGGGACGACGTCCTTCTGGATCAACCAGCGCAGAGCCACCTGGCCAGGGCTCCTGTCGCGCGCCTCGGCGATCTCCCGGAGCAGGCCGATGGTGCGCGACACCCGTGGCTCGTGCTTCGCTCGAAACACCTTCATGAAGCGCCGGAACCCAGCAGGCCGGCGCCCGTCCGCGTACTTCCCCGTCAGGGCGCCCATGGCCAATGGCATGTAGGCGATAAGCGTGATACCGAGCTCCCTGCAGGCCTCCAGCACGCCGTCGGTCTCCGGCTTCCGGTGCAGGAGCGAGTACTCGACCTGATTCGAAGCGAGCGGGATTCCCTGATCCGAGAGCGCGCGGTGCGCGAGGCGCATCTGCGCCGCGGAGAAGTTGCACACGCCGACCGCGCCGATCTTCTGCGCCCGTACGGCGTCGGCCATGCGGGTCATGACCCGAGGGATTGATAGCCAGGGGAAAGGGGAGTGCACCTGGTAGAGCTCCACGGAGCGGCGGTCGAGGCGCATCAAGCTCCCTTCGAGCTCGGCGCCGAGGTGGCCTGCGCCCGAGGACCGGAGCCGCGACGGGAACTTGGTAGCGATGAAGGCACCGGTGTCTCGCGTCAGCTCTCCGACCGCGCGCTCCGAGGCGCCGTGGCCGTACATCCCTGCAGTGTCAAACAGGCCGGCGCCGCTCGCGATGCTCTCATGGACAGCTGCTCGCTGCTCGTCCATGCCTCCGATCGGGCCGTACGCCGCCTGCCCGAGATCCAGGCGGCTCAGCCGCGACGGATCCCCCCAGTTCATCGTGCCTACCCCGAGCCGAGGGATCTGGAGCGAGGTCCGGCCGAGTCGCATGAGTCGGCTATCGTCACCACCGGATTTCATGGCCCACCTCAAAAGTTGAGCACATCAAGCATATGCAGAAGCTTGAGGTTGTCAAGCTTTGAGCTCGACGGGGTTTCCGAGTACCGTGGCCTCATGCCACGCTCATCCAAGACCCATGCCGTCGAGGCCAACGAGCTCGCCGCGTTTGCGACGGCCCTCTACCAGCTGGTGGAGACGCTGCGTGGCGAGCACGAAGAGGCGGCGGCCATGGCGGGCCTCACCGCGCCCCAGGCGATGGTGTTGACGCTCCTCTCGGAGCCCGCCTCGATGCGGCAGTTTGCCGAGCGCATGGGGTGCGATGCGTCGAACGTCACCGGCCTCGTGGACCGACTCGAAGCCAAGGGCCTTGTCGTGCGCACCGTCGACCAGGCGGACCGGCGCGTGAAGCGGATCGCGCGAACGCCGGCGGGCGATGCGGCGGTGAGCCGGTTTCAAAAGGAGCTGGTCCACGCGTCGTCGCTCGCGAAGCTGAGCCCCAAGGCGAGGCGAGGACTGCTCGCGGCGCTCGCGGAGCTCCGCCGCGATCGGGAGCCGTGAACCGCCTGACGACCCACGACGGCCGAGAGGTCGTGCCTTTAGCGAGACGCGCGACGTAGAACGGTGGACCCACAAGCCGCGCCAGCGGCCACTGGAAGCGCGAGAAACGCGTACCACACGAAGGGTACGACGTCCTCCGAAAGCAATCGCGAAAGCTCGCGCAGAAGCGGCGGCGGGTGCTCGAGCGCGACGGCCAACAGGGGTGCCAAGGTTGTGGCCCCGAGGATCGCGCCCAGCAGGGTCAAGGCGGGGCGCCTGCTGCCACCGGCGAGGGAGTCGCCGAAAAGCCAAACGAGGACGGCTACCGTCGTCGGTACCAGCAAGACCGGAAGGAAGGCGAGGGCCAAGCCGGCGGCTTCGTGCTGGAAATCAAGGAGCTCGATCGCGATGAGAGTCTCCGCAACAGCCGCTGGCCCGCCAAGTAGACCAGCCAGGACGAAAGCGCCGACACGGGCGGTGGAGCCGGCGGCACGCTTCGGAAGCACCGAGTACGCGCCAATCGCGAGGGCAATGTTGATGGCGGCGACGATCCCTGCCGGTACTCGATACGAGTTCGCGAGTTCGAAGAGAAACCGCAGAGGCTCGAGAGCTTTCATCGATCGCCCGTTGTTAGTCGACCCAACGACCTGTAGGTCTGTCGCTGCCCGAAGCGCCGCCGGTCGCCGCGGCCTGTCGGGCTACCCCGAGCTCGCCGATGGGCGACGTGGTCATAGCTTTTGAGCGCCTTGCGTTGAAACCCGGAGAATTTTCACAGGGAGGCGGGGAGGCGGGGAGGCGGGGAGGCGAGAGAGTACAGACAAGGGGGGAGGCGAGAGATGGGGACCATCGTTCGAACTCGCCCGGGGCCGGCTGCCTCCGGGTTGCTCGTTTGTAGGGCGGGGGCCGGGGACGTCAATTCGGCCCAACTGGGGCTGATCCTGCGTCGATGTACGGGTATGAACACAGAGTTGGCGATAGGGAGATTGTGGGATCTGTCCGAGCGAGTCCTCGGAGCGTACATCGAGGTGTATTGCCTCCTCGGTCCCGGGCTTCTGGAGTCCGCCTACGAACAATGATTGTGCCATGAACTGTCGCTCACCGGTTTGAGCTTCGCGAGACAATGGCCGCTGTCGGTGAGCTACAAGGGCGTCATGCTCGACTGCGGTGTTCGACTCGACGTTGTCGTCGAGGAGAAGCTCGTGCTGGAACTCAAGGCCGTCGATCACCTGCTGCCAGTCCATGAAGCTCAGGTGCTCACGTACCTGAAGCTGACGGACCTGGATGTCGGACTGCTCGTCAACTTCAACACGCCGGTGCTCCGCCGCGGGATCCGCCGCCTGATACGCCGCGGCGCGGAGGCTGTCCGGCTCGCCCGGTTTCGCATCGAGGACAACCACTCCGGCACCACCAGCCGCCCCGCATCGCCGCAACCCGAAGCAGCCGGCGCTGAGACTGCTGGTCCGAACGACTGATCCCGGCTCTCGCCTCCCCGCCTCCCCGCCTCCCTGTGAATCTCTCCCTCTCCATCTTCCTCTCCGCCCAACGACCTGGCGCTGTGCTGCGGTGCGCCATGTCGAGCGAAGCGAGGCTCGGCGCGACGTCAGCACCAGCGACGGGTTGGGCGGCCTAATCCCGCGTCACGACGGGATTCAACCTAGAGCAGTCCTCGAGGTGGCCACCGCTCAAACGGAGGCGGCCACCGCTCAAACGCTCCAGCGGACAGGGCCGACCTTGAGTGGAAGCGCGCGGAGCACCTCACGAAGCCCATCGAGATCATCTTTCGGGCGCACGAAGATGTATTGCTCCCGGAGAAGCGCCGGGACGGTTCCCTCGTGATCGCCGTCCTTGAAGACGAGCGTAATAATTGCGAACTGGTTCCCTTTCTTGGTCTTCTGCGAGACGGCGTAGTCGACTTCAGTTGCCAGGAAAGCCTCGTCCTTGAAGTTGGGGGTGATAAAGAAGATGGCTGCGCACGAGTCTTGGAACCCTTTGAGGATTCCGCGATGCAGGTTCGTGCCGGCAGGCATATCCTCCTTATCGAGCCACGGGTCGAACCCGAGAATCTTGAGCGTCTCGTAATAAGTGCTAACCTTGGCCTTGTCGGCACTCTTATGGCTGAGAAAAATCTTCATCGGGCGCATGCCCAACACCAGTTCGTGCCGGATCATCGCCTCCCGAAGCTGCTCATCGAGCAACTGGTTCGGAATTGCGAGCCGACCATCAGGCTGGATGACATCCTCGAACAGGAGGAGCATGTCCCTCGGTCCCGGTCGAAAGTGCGTCTCCAACCGATCTAGCACCGCGCGCCGGTTGGTTCGGTCGACGCGATCTACACCAACGACGCTCCTCGAGAGCGTCAACATGCCGCTTGACAGGCTGATCCCTCCGACCATTGTGTCCTTGAGGTGAACGAAGAGGGAATTTCCGTATCGAGCTTGAACGACATCGCACCCGCTAGCGATAGGCCAGTCAGGCACTTCGGGGTGCTCCTTCTGGAGCAGCTCGCGGTAACGGCTCATCAAAATATCGCGAAGGTCTGCCATATGCCTCTCAAAAAGATTTGGTCACTTACTGAGGCTGACGCCCTGCCCAATCGAGTCACTTCGTGGCCACGAGAGCAAACTGTCCCCCGCGGCAACGCATACACGTGCCGCTCGCTTGAACTTGACTACTGCAACCCGGCATCGAGCAGCCACCTGCCCTGCACTTCTTGCAGACGTAGACCGTCCCCCCACAGTGGTTCCCGTTCTTGCGCCTCCCGTTGCACGTCATGCCGCACCTCCATGGTCACTACTTCTGTCGCACACGCACCTAACAGTCTTCGCCCCTTCGGATCGGGCACTGCCGACCGGCTCGGTCTGTCCGTCCAACGCTGGCTTCAGCTGCGAACAACGGAAGCAAGCACAGCGGACGAAGGACGCTGTGCGCAGAGCCCTTGTTCTCCAGCTGCAAGCCAAAGTTGGGCTGCGACGCCGTGCGAAGCCGTATCCTCCATATCCTCCATCTCTTATGCGCCTCTTGACGGCCTTCCATCCATCCTTCTATCTGGCAGCCTTCCGGGCCTAGTTGGACAGCTCGACATCGACTAGGCATTGACGAATGAGTGACTACGCCTATGGAGGCACTCCGTCGGAACATTGCCCGGCGCCGCGCCGCACGCGCCACAATGGATGAGACCGCCCATCTTCTTCTGGAGAAATGAGTGGCTGTGCCCACGAAGGCAATTTGTTGGAGCGTCGCCCGGTACCACGCCGCACGCTCCACAATGAATGACGCCGCCTGCTTCCTTCTGGAGAAATGAGTGGCTGTGCCCACGAAGGCAATTTGTTGGAGCGTCGCCCGGTACCACGCCGCACGCTCCACAATGAATGACGCCGCCTGCTTCCTTGTGGAGAAATGAGTGGCTGCGCCCACGAAGGCAATTTGTTGGAGCGTCGCCCGGCACCACGCCGCACGCCCCACAATGAATGACGCCGCCTGCTTCCTTTTGGAGAAATGAGTGGCCGTACCCACGAAGGCACCTTGTTGGAGCATCGCCTGGCTTCACGCCACAAGACCCGCAGTATACGAATCTATCTGGCGAAGGCTTCAGGAAGCTGTGGCTTCCGGCATTGGCGCATGCCGTTGACCGCCCAGGGACCATTCCGCACCGGCCGCAATACACGATGCCGACACGTCCCGGAACCTTGGGCGTAGCAGATGTAGCAACAGTAACCGGAGCAACGGCTGGGAGCGCTTGCCCCACGACAAATTGTCTTTGGGCAGCGACCAGGGGCCCGGAGTGGTCTGCAGTCGCTCCGTTGGATGTATTGCGCGCCAACTCGGCAATCTCAGATGCAACTTCCGCAAGAATTTGGTCAATTTTCGCGCGGCGAGACAACGAGATAGGCTTCGCGTCCTTGGGTCGCAGTTGCATGCGTGCGAGCCATGCGACGTTTTCCCAAGAGCATGCGCGAATCAAGAGTGGATAAATCGTCATCCCGTCGCGCTCGTGCTTCTCAAATAGCCGGGGGACCTCGTGATCAACGATAAATGCCGATTTCAGGAAGTCGGCGGATACCAACAGTAGCGCGACACGAGCGGACAGCATCTCTCGATCCAAGCGCACGAAGCGGTTCTCGCCAGGCGGTACCTTTTGGTCGTCCCAGAGATCGAGTAACCCGGCTTGCTCAAGCACTCCGAGCTGGGCGACGACAAGCTTTCGCCAGCGCTCATCTTCGTGAGAATAGCTGATAATGACTTTGGTTCGCGCCATGCGTCACCGATAAACGAGAGTCTAGTTCCGACGGTCGAGTCGAGCCTACCCAAAGGGTTGCGGGTGTGCTGCGGTGCGCCGTGCCGAGCGTATCGATGTTCGGCGCGCCGTCAGCACCAGCCGCTTGTTGAGCGAAACCGCGCAAGCGCGGTAGTTCCAGACTGCGGCGCACGCCGATAGGAGCGTTGGTCGCCGCGCGCGCTCACCATGTCTCTCGTGGCATAGCTGGCCTGTCGCCAACTCGTATCGGTACCTGGTACTCTTGTCCTCGCACGGCGACGCCGTGTCGCCGCGCGTTCGACGGAGACGACCATGGTGACGCGTACGACCTGGCGGGAGCGGATGAGTGCGGACATGCGCCTGCGCGACCTTCGACCGCGGACGCAGGAGGGGTACCCGCTCGCGGTGCGGCAGTTCATCGATCGGGTAGCGCGGGACACAGAGGCGATCACGGACGAGGACGTACGCGCGTACTTCCTCTATCTCCGAGAGGAGAGGAAGCTCGCACCATCGAGCATCAACATCGCCGTGCATGCGCGCCGCTTCTTCTTCATCCACACCATGCAGCGCGACTGGAAGGTGTTCGATTTGCTCCGGGTCAACAAGCCGCGCATGTTGCCGGTCGTTCTGAGCCAAGGCGAGGCGCACGCGGTGCTCCACGCCGTGCGGCATCTCGTACGGCGCATGGCCCTGACGACGATCTACACCCTCGGCCTGCGGCTCGGAGAGGGCCTTTCGCTCGAGACCGGACACATCGACGGCCAAAAACTCGTCGTCTGGGTGTGCGATGGCAAGGGCGCCAAGGATCGCGGCGTGCCGCTGCCGTGCCCACTGCTCACGCGTCTGCGCCAGAACTGGAAAACGGAGCGGCCCCGATCCTCGGCACCGTACCTGTTTGTCCCGCAGGAGGGCGTCGTTCCCTTGCACGAGACGACGCTGCAGAAGACGTTCACGGCGGCAAGGGCGGACGCCCGCATCGAGAAGGACGCTACGATCCATACGATGCGCCACAGCTACGCGACGCATCTGCTTGAGGCCGGCGTCTCGCTGCGCACCATCCAGCAAGTGCTCGGTCACAAGTCGCTCCGCACGACAGAGCTCTACATGTATGTCACGCAGCCCGGCGCCGAGCGCTTGCAAGAGACGCTTGACCGGCTGATAGTCGATTTGTAGCGCGGGCCCCGAGCTATGCTCCGGCTCGCCGAGGTGGTGCGGCGGCACGGTCCAGCGTACACGGAGCGCCATGGCGCATCCATTGTACCAAGTCATGTGCGAGCCGTAAAGTCCATTCTGCACTGCCGCATGCCGACCATGGGCGGCCATGTCGCGGCGTGCCCGCAGTGCGGGCGCGAGCGCGTTATTTATCACTCGTGCCGGCATCGCGCGTGCCCTCACTGCGGACACGACACGACGACGCGCTGGCTTGTCCAGCAGCGCGAGCTTCTCCTGCCGGTCCCGTACTTTCACGTCGTGTTCACGCTCCCCGCCGAGTTGCGGCAGCTCGTGCGCTCGCATCAGACGGCGCTTGTGCCGGTGCTCTTTCAGGCGGCGTTCGAGTCGCTGGCGCGCCTGTGCGCCGATCCGCACTTCCTCGGCGGGCGGATCGGCGCGCTCGCGGGGCTGCACACCTGGACGCGCACCCTCGAATGGCATCCCCACGTCCACCTGCTCGTGCCGGGCGGCGGCCTCACGCCCGACGGCCACACCTGGCGCGCTGCACCGCCGCGGCGCACGCACTACCTCGTCCCGGTGCGTGCGCTCTCCAAGCTCCTTCGAGGGCGCTTTCTTCACCGCGCAGGGCGCGCCCTGTCCACGGTCGCCGTTCCCCAGATCACATGGAGCAAGTCCTGGGTCGTTTTCGCCAAGCCGGTTGTGCAAGGCGCAGAGAAGGTCCTCGAGTACCTCGGCCGCTACGTGCACAGGACGGCGATCTCCGATCAGGGTCTCGTCGGTTTCGACGACCGCACGGTGCGCTTCCGCTACCGGGACAGCCGGGATCATCGGCGCAAAACCATGACCCTTCCGGCCCACGAGTTCCTCCGCCGCTTCCTCCAGCACGTACCACCCAAGGGACTGCATCGCGTCCGCGCCTTCGGCCTGCTCCATCCGGCGCACCGCGACACGCTCCAGCTGCTCCAACTCTTGCTGACGCCGCGGCAACGGTCCGATTCGCCCACGCCGGGGCCGCGGACACGGCCGCGCCTCTCGTGTCCGCATTGCGGGGAGGGGTCCCTGGGCCTCGTGCGCCGCCTGTCTCCGGCGGAGTGCATCGCGCTGGCCAACGCACTCGCCGGCGATTCCCTGGTGCACCCCCCTGCGCGTGCGCCATCGTAGCCCCGGCGCTCGCGGCAGGAGCGGTGGAGCCATGACCTTCCCGCTGGCATCCCACGGCAAGGACGCCCCGCGCGTTCTTAAGCACACGTGCGCGCATGACCCGAAAAACATCACAATCGCCGCCTCTCAACCCCGCCGACACCGCCTGTCCGCGGCCATGAACCCCCCGCAGATCCTCGCTCGACCCTCCACACACCGCCCTCGCAAGGGGGCCGCCGTGCCTCCGCCGGCGTGAAATCCCCGGTCACCTGCTGCTGCCGTCCGGGCGGGTTTGTTCAACCAGCGTTTTAACACCGGTCGGAGCGCCGCTCCGCCGCCGCGAATACTCCATTTGTTAGCCAGTCTACAATGATAGGCGAAAGTCTTCGAGCTTCTGGCGCACTAATAGCTCAGCCTCACGACCAGCTACCTTCGCTAGAACCATGGTTTCGACGTCATTGTCGTCAAGAAACAAGACTAGCTTGCGCTGCGAGATCCAGGCTTCGCGAGCTGCGCCCCGCGCGTTCTGGGCGGGCGCGCATCGGGATACAATCAATGAAAATAATCCGGCGCCGTGCGCTTTCAGATAGTGTGCTACCTGCAGGACGTCGCGCTTTTTTACACCGGTCGTGTAGTTCTTCGCATCCACGACGACGAAATCGGCAGCGTATTGCTGACGCAGAAAGCACCAAAAGCCGGCATCCGCATAGTTCGGAAAGACGTAGTCTCTCCGGTTCTCCTTGGTCGCGTCAGCGCTCTCCGCTGCGGGCATCTGAAGCGGGGGACAAAAAAGATGAGTCAACAGGCGGCCGACGAGCTGCTGGTACAGCGACCATGCCGGTTTGCCGCGAGCGCACGACTTCAGCTCCTGCAAGATCAACTGCTCTGGCGACGCTCGAGCCTGAGCGGCAGCGTGTTCGCGAATCAAGGTAGCCGCAACAGACTTCCGGTCCGGTGGAAGAAAGCTGCCGAAGCGCGTTGCAATGTCCGACAAGGTCCAGACCTCAATGCCCGAGTCGGTGAGGCGCCTAAGGTGTTCCGCCGGCAGGTCGCTTGCGAGGGCAAGGACGGTCACGGCACCACCCCCTCTGAGGGCGAGCATCTTGCCCTTGACCTCTTCTAATCTGGGCGTGGTGAGTCCACCCAACTTGCATTCAATCCGAATCGGCTGCCACGCGCCGCCAGCACGACGTTCACCGGAAATGTCGACTTCTCGCAGTGTGCCGTCGTCAGCGGGTACGACGGTATGACCCTTCACATTGCGGTACTCGGGATGTGTCGACAGAAGCCCCCGTAGAGTCTCCTCGAAATCAAGGTACCGCACCCTGCCGTCAAGCGCCCGATTGCAGTTCGCACACACGCTAACAAGATTCGAGGCTGCGTCCTGGCCGCCCATATGATGAGGAATGATATGCGCGATCTCAAGCGGAAACCGACGGCCGCACACGACACAGACGTTGCCGTCTCGCTCAAAGACTTTATTCCGAAGATTGGTAGGGATGCGCATGATGGTGGCCTGGCCAACGAGTAGTCAACTGGTCAACCGAAGTCGGCGGACCAGGTCTGTCTATTCGAGCGCCTTTGTTGACCTCTCGCACGGAGGATCTCACCAGCGGCGCTGCACCGCAAGTCCGAGTGCTGTCCAGCGTCGTAGGATAGATCCGTCTAACGCAGGCGGCGGTCGCAGCCTTTCCGCGGTGCCGGGGGGCGCCTGTGGGGGGGCGCCGTGGACCGTGCGGGAGCGGGGCGGCGGGCGGCGTCCGCGAGACCACGAGGTGCCAGGGCGCCACGCGCGTGGCGATCGGCGGACCGAGGGCTGTGCACTAACTACGTGGATCTCGGTCGTGCCGGTGCCGGTCGAGCTCTTCCTGACTGCGATGAGATCACGGGACCGGTGAGCTCGAACGACGCGACGAACAAGTCGAAGGTTGCATCAGTCTGGTGCGCCGCTGCTGGGCGCCGGTGACGTTCACGTCCCGCGGTCGGCCGCAGCCCCCCTCGCGCCCCGGAGCTCGCGCGGAGGGCAGCCGAACCAGCGCCGGAACGCGTGGCTGAACGCCGTCGTGTCCGAGAAGCCGAGCCGGAGCGCCGTCTCGGTCACGCTGCTCCTCGCCAAGAGGTCGGCCGCGCGGTCGCGGCGCACCTCCTCGACCAGCTTCCGGAAGCTCGTCCGCTCGATCTGCAGGCGCCGGCGCAGCGTCCGCTCCGTCGTGCCGAGGGAGCGAGCCACGTCGTCCAGCGTCGGGATCCCGCCCTCGGCGCTCGCGAGCGCGCGGGCGAGCTGGTGCCGCACGCCGTCCGCGCTCGACGGCGGCGCGAGCTGCTCGCAGAGGGCGCTCACGCTGCGACACAGGTACTCCCATAACCTCTGGTTCGCGCCCGCAGGCACCATGTCGAGGACCTCGCGGCGGAACACCATCCCGTCCCAGGGCGCGTCGAACCGCACGGGGCAGCGGAAGAACTCCACGTGCGCAGTCCGGCGCGGCGGCGCCGCGTGGCGGAAGCTCACCTCCAGCGGCGTGAGGTCGTCGCCCGCCATCTGTCGCAGACAGCCGAGGTTCTGCGCCAGCGCTGTCTCGTTGGAGAGGCGGTGCCCGAGCGTGAGCGGCCGCAGGCGATGCCACCGCACCTCGGCGCGCTTCCCGCTCTCGATCGCCTCCCATCGGCCCGAGTCGGTCAGGAGCGCGCTGTACCGCGCCGCGGTGTCGAACGCATGGCGGATGGAGGGCGCGCTCATGATGGCGAAGCCGAGAACATGCAGGTCCTCCACCGTCGCCCGCTGCGCGACGCGGATCGGCAGCGACGGGTCGTCCAGCGTCTGACCCAGATAGGTCCACAGATCGAGCAGCCGGTCGATCTCGATGCGCCGGTCGGGATCGGCGGCGAGCGACGGCAGGCGCGCGGCGCGCTCCATCGCGCCCAGCCGGATGCCGTCGCGGAGCCCGAGGTCGACGACCAGCCTGGCCACGGACGTCATCACGGTGGGCAGCGGGCGGTGCATGCGCCCGGGATCATGCAGGATCCGCACCGGTGGTCGCTCGCCGGTGTTCGCCGCGGCGCGAGCGCGCGGCGGGGCGAGCGCGCTCTGACGCGCCGATCAGGGCGCAGGCACCGCGGGCGTCAGGGGCTGGTGAAGCCGAGGAGCCCGTGGCCGACGAGGAGGGTCGTGATGTTCGGAGGCAGGGAGGCGGCGTTCGCGGGGCCCGACCATCCTTCGCGCATCAGCGCCGTCCGGATGCGCGAGATCGGGGAGACCTGGTGGGCCTCCTGGAGCAGCTTCATCGCCTCCGCCGGGATGGTCAGCGTGCCATCACCTCCCAGCGCGACGCATTGAATCTCGACCTGCTTGCGCGCGGGCGGGGGCATCGCGAAGGGCGACGCGCCCTCGACGTCGCCGTCCGTGCTGGTGAGGCGCACGACCGTGGCCTGCGCCGGCCCGCAGCTGCCCCCCGGGCCGCCGCAGCCGAGCGTCAATGGGCTGCCGTCGAGCGGCACCGCGACGAGGGCGGCCGCCGACGCCGTGTCGGGCGTGAACGCCTCGCCGGCCACGATCGGCGCGCTGTCGGGGAAGTCGAAGGCCATCTCGCCGCCGGGCGAGATGCCCACGACGACCTCGTCGCCGCCCTCGATCGGGTCGACGGGGTTGTTCGGAACGGGCCCCGCCCCGGCGAGCACGGTGTACTCGGCCGCGAAGGCTTCCTCCGCCGCGCCCTGGTTGACCACGATCGCCGTCGTGCTCGACTCCACGGCGACGATGGGGAACGCGCCCTGGTTCTTCGCGTTCGCCGCGCCGGTGACGCGCAGGTAACGGCCGACATCCGCTGCGGAGAAGGTCGCGCCCTCGATCGTGTAGGCCGCGGTCCCCGTCTGCCCTGGAGCGACGCTCGCCTGTCCTGCCCCCGTCGACGTCGGGCACGCATAACCCGAGCCAGCAAAGCGGCACGCGAGGGGCCCGCCTTCGAGGCCGGCAATCGTGATCACCCCCTGATCCGTCAGCGCAGGCGGCGGATTGTCCTGCGTGTCGTAGACCCACGCCCTGCACCCCTCGATCTCCCCGGGCATCTGCTCGTAAGCGGGAGGCCTGGAGGGGGTGAACAGGACTTGCACCGTGAGGCCGTGGCCCGCCTGCGGAGCGCCTTGAATCGATACATCCTGGATCGAGATGATCCCGTTGTGCGTCGCGACCGGGCAGCGGACCGAGCCGCCTTCACCGGAGCTCGACGAGCCGCCTTCACCGGAGCTCGACGAGCCGCCCTCGCCGGGGGCCGACGAGCCGCCTTCACCGGAGCTCGACGAGCCGCCCTCGCCGGGGGCCGACGAGCCGCCGTGCCCTGCGCTCGTCGAGCTGCCGCCGGCGCCATCATCATCCGACATGGGGCAGCCCCCTGCGACCGCGAGGGTGGTGGCGAGCGCGAGGGCCATTGAGCCCCTCCTTGAATTTCGCGAGAGTTCCATTCGACCGATCATGGCTTTGAGCCTCCACGCGTCCGGCGAGGCGCGACGCGCGCCTCCGCGGCTGGACATGAGGCAGATGTAGCGATCGGCCCGATGGGCTGCTTGGTCGCGCCGGCCAGGGAGTTGGTCCAATCGGCCAATGAATCGGCTCGCGACGCGCTCCGGCTCTCGACGGTGACCTCGCGAGAGGCCCCGCCGCTGCGCCCTCTCTCGACGTCCTCGAGGGGGCCAGCGCGTCCGGAACGCGGACAGGACGAGGACGCCCGCGGAGCGATACGCGATGACGAGCGCCGTCTCGTTGCTTCGAACGCATTGTCTTCGGGTACTGCAAATTCTCATGCCGGCGAAAGAAAGATCGCTTTTTGATGTCATTCAGCGAATCCGCGCGGCCCGCTCGCTCCGTTTTTCTGGTGCAGAGCCCCATTGCGCTGGTGAACGGTCCATTTGGATATCCGAAGCGTCTGGGGCCGTGGTATGCGTCCTTGGCAGGAGACGCCCACTTGCAAGCTGGTCTGTTGAAGGAGATCGCCACGGCGCTCGCCGCCGTCGAGCCGGAAGGCACGTTCGCAACGGAGCTCGGGTGCAGCGGCGAGGATCTGCACATCGAGGTCGAGGGGGTCGGCCCCATCCGCTTCCCGATTTCCGCCGCCACCGCGCGAAAGCTGTGCTCCGTCGCCCGTCCGGCCCCGTTCGGCCGGCGCGACAAGACCTTGCTCGATACGAGCGTGCGCGACAGCTGGGAGATCGGCCGGCGCCAGCTCAAGATCGACACGCAGCGGTGGCGGCGCACCCTCGCTCCGAAGCTGGCGCTCGTCCGTCAGCGCCTCGGGCTGCCCGAGGGCGGTGAGCTCCACGCCGAGCTCGACAAGATGCTCGTGTACGGGCCCGGTCGACGCAGGCTACCGGATCTCCCTCACGTACCACCTCCTCTACCGCGGGGCAGCGGAGGCTCGCGCGCCGCTCTGCCGCGCCGCGATCGAGCCCATCGAGGCGGGCATCAAAGCCTACCTTTCGACGCCGATCTCGCTGCCGTACGCGCAGTCTCCCCCACGGCGGCCGGACCGCTTGATCTACCTCCTGGACCACGAGTACACGCGGAAGAGCCTCGGATGGGGCCAGCTCAAGAATGCGGATCGGCTGCGCGCCTCGGCGCTGCAAGAGGTCGCCGAGCGCCTCGATTGCGAGGTGTACCTCGCGCTCGCCGACGTGCACGAGAGCTGGTCGTGCGAGGGCGCCTGGGATGACTACGGTGATCGCTGGCGCGGCGATCGCGGTCACGACGACGATCCCGAGGGGGCCCGCGACGCGGACGAGCACGACCTCATCGATCTCCTCGATACAGATGTCGTGCTTCGCCACTGGGTCGGCCCGGATGGGCGGAGCGCGCCGGGGATCGCGACCATGCGGGCGGGCGACGATGTCTGCTTCACGAGGGCCTCGAGCGAGATGGCGCCGTTCAAGTCCGAGCACGAGGGGTACATGGGCAACTACGGGAACACCGTGGACCGATGGTATCATCGGGCCGCCGTCGTGATGTGGCCGCGGGATCTGGCCTTCGAGGTGCGCGCGAAGCTCGCGCCGTCATGGGCCGTTGACGAGCTCGCCTCCCACGTCGAGGCGGGCAGGGCGGACGAGGCCCGCGACAAGGCGAAGAGGCTCCTGTCCTCCTGGCATCCGGCTGCGTCGGACGAGCTGAGCGAGGCGTTTTTCAAGCGGCTGATCGAGGTATCGGCGGCGCTCGGCGACGCCGATCTGGCCCTCGGGCTCGTCTCGCCCTCGGGCCCGCATCGGTTGAGTCCCGGCGTGGTGCCCGCCTTCGTGGCCCTCGTCGAACGCTACGGCTTCTCGTGGTCGAAACAGGTCTTCTCCGCGTGGGCCGAGCGCGCGCGCTACAATACCCCGCCCTGGCTCTCGTTCCTCCCCCGCCTCGGCGAGGCGCTCCGGGCCGGCGGAGAGCACGGCAAGGCGCTCGCCGCGTGGGTCCTCGCGCGCGAGGTGGCCTCGCTCGTAAAAGGCTGCAAGGGCGCGCTCCTGTTGCCGGAAGCCGTCAGGGAGGCCAGCACCGATCGACTCCTCGACGATCTGCTCTCGTTGCTGGAGACCGCCGCCGCGATCCGGGCGCCCTCCATCCGCGACGACCTCATCGCCTCCCTCACGGCGCCCGAGTCGGCGCTGCCGCTCATGACCGCCGGCGCGCTGTTGAAGAGGTGCCGGGAAGGGCGCAAGCCCACCGCGGTGCAGGCCCTCGGGCTGCAGGCGCTGGTCCGCCGCGTCGAGGCCTTGCTCGAACGAGCCGTCGCGGCGAACGCGCGCAGCGCGGACGACTGGTCGATCGAGCCCCCGCCCGGGTGCTCCTGTGCGCTGTGCAAGGTGCTCGCGGCGTTTCTGGTCGATCGAGCCCAGGTCCAGCTCGCGTGGCCTCTTGCCAAGGAACGGAGGCGGCACATCCACGGTGTGATCGATGCTCACGGCCTGCCCGTCACCCACACGACGCTTCGCCGCGGAAGCCCCCAGACGCTCGTCTTGACGAAAGAGAAGGCTCTCTTCGAGCGCGAAGCCGCGCTGCGGGCGCAACAGAGCGCGCTGCTTACCTGGCTCAAGAAGGAGCGCGGCGCGTTCGGTTGACCGATCGATCTGGCAAGGACGCCGGGACACTGGCTAGCACACCTGCCGCGGATTTCTCTCCGAGACGCCAGGGCTTGAGCTGCTCCGGTGACGACGGTTTCGATTGGGCCGATAACAACGAGGGTAGCGGGGTAGCCATCGAACGAGAATGCGCGCTATGGCGAGGCGGATCGTCGTGGGCGAATCGCCGAAGTGCCGCTCAGGCCGCGACGTCGATCGCGTGGGCTGAAGTCTGCCGTCCTTGCGAGGGGGGAGAGACCGGCGACCAGCGTCACGAGCGCATCCGTTCCTGGGCGTTGCGCGTCCCGCTGGCAGGTCGGATCAGCCGAGCCGCTTGACGACCGGCGTTCCTCGTTTATAGTCAGCCCCGCTGCTGCGGTGTGCGATCCCCTCGTTCGCGCGCCGGGTCCAAATCGGGGGAGAGTGAGCCGCGGCCCCGTCGCGTGATCGCGTCGGCCGTGTGCGTCTTCGTGGATTGGACAGCAGCATGGTTGGCAAATTGCATCTCGATGCGGTGGTGCGTCGCCTGGATGGCGCGACGGCCCGCATCGACAATCCGTTCGGTATTCCGATCACCCTCGTGGCCAGGGAGGATGTCGTCGTCGAGGCCGACGGCATCGAGGAGCTCCTCCGGTTCGCCTCGCTTGAAGGCACGCTCCGCGATCTTCAGACCTGGGAGAAGGCCGGCAGGATTGCCCCGTTCTGGGGCGGCACAGCCGGCGAGATCCGCTCCATCGTGCTCACGCCCGACTTTCACAAGGGCGCGGGCATCCCCGTGGGCACCGTCGTGGATGCCCGCGGGTTCGTGGTGCCGCAGGCCGTCGGCAACGACGTCTGTTGCGGCATGCGCCTGCTCGCGACGGACGTGGACCGGGACGAGCTCGCGCCGCACATCGGCGCCCTGAAGCAGCGGCTCCGCGCGATCTTCTTCCAGGGCCAGCGCGATATCCCCATGTCGCCGCGCCAGCGCGCGGCGATGCTCCGTGATGGCCTGTCCGGGCTGCACGAGACGGCGGCGGACAACGCCCGCACCGGCCTGTGGGTCCACTACGATCCTCGCGCCCAGCGCGCGGATCTCGATCGTGTGCACTTCCACGGCGGGCTCCCCGCGCGTGGGACGTTCGCGTTCGACGCGTACATCCAGGCGTCGGGCCGGGCGGACGGGCGTGACATCCAGATCGGCACGGTCGGCGGCGGCAACCATTTCGTCGAGATACAGGCCGTCGACGAGCTGGTCGACGGCGCGACGGCGCGCTCGTTCGGGCTCTCGAAGAACGCCGTCACGATCATGGCCCACGCGGGCTCCGTCGGGCTCGGACACGCGGTCGGCGGCTATTTCAACGAGCGGGCCCGCGCGCTGTACCCCGCGGGGATGCCCCATCCGGCGCACGGCTTCTATGTGCTACCGGCGGTGGGCCCCCACGCCCACGAGGCCTCCGTCTACCTCGACGCGATGCGGAACGCCGCGAACTTCGCGTTCGCGAACCGCCTCTTCCTGGGCCTCATGGTGGTGCGCGCGATGCGGGAGGTCCTTGGCCGTCACGTCGCGAGCACGCTCGTGTACGACGCGCCGCACAACCTCATCTGGGAGCCCGATGGGGCCGAGCCGCGCTACCTGCACCGCAAGGGCGCGACGCCCGCCGGGGGACCCGATGGCGAGGGCGGAGCGTTCTCGTACACCGGTGACCCGGTGATCATCCCCGGCTCGATGGGCGACTCGAGCTGGGTGCTCGCGGGCGCAGGGCACGCGGCGCTGCTCTCGAGCGCGTGCCACGGCGCGGGCCGCTGCCTCACGCGCGGCCGCTCCGCGCATGCGGACGAGGACGTCTACCGGCGCGCGGTCGAGAAGCTGCACGTCGTGACGCCGCTCGACCCCGACGCGCCCCACGTGCGGCGGCGGCGCGACATCCTCGCGAAGTACCACCAGCGGATGAAGGAGGAGGCGCCGTATGCCTACAAGCCCATCACGCCGGTGGTGCGCTCCGTCGAGGAGGCAGGGATCGCGCGGCGCGTGGCGCGACTCTGGCCGCTCGTCACGGTCAAGGGATAGGGAACGCGATCGGAACGATGGTTCCGATCGCGAGCGGGTGCCCGAGCTGCGCGGGCTCCTGGTTCCACCTGCCGAACGACTACCGGCGCCGACGCCCAAGAACGAGCGCAGAAGCGGCCAGCCAGAGAGCGGCGGCGAGTCCGCCGCCCCCGGTGCTCGCGCCCGTCCGGCAAGCGCACGAGCCGTCTGCGTCGTCGCCGGTCGCGTCGTTCCCACCGGAGGGTCCGGCGCTGCCGCTGCTGCCCGAGCCGGCGGAGCCGGTCGTTCCGCCGGTGGCTCCGGTGACCGAGCCGCCGCTGCCCGAGGTCGTGCCCCCGGCGTCGGCGCTGCCGCCGGTGCCCGAGGGCGCGCCCCCGGCGCCGTCGCTGCCACCGCTGCCGCCCGCTCCCTGGTCCGAGCCGCCGGCACCGCCTCCGCCGCCGTCGCCCCCGTCACCCGGCATGGTGGGTCCGGTGAACCGCCACCAGTTGAACTTGAAGAGGTCGCCGCCGCCACCGACGAACTTGAGGAACAGGTCGTGTTTCCCGCTGCCCCCGCTGACCGCACAGGTCTTGGTGGTCCAGGACGACGCGCCCGAGACGTCACACGTCCCGAGCAGCGTGCCGTTCTGACTGTCGAGGCGGAGCTCGATCTTTGCGTCGCTGGCTGTGGACGATACCCGCGCCTCGAAGGAGGTCACGCCGTCCAGGAAATCGACGTCCTTCACCTTGATGTAGTCGCCGTTGCTGATGGACGTGACGTTCATGCCGGCGCCGGTGTCGGTGCACACCTCGGTCTTGAGCCCGGACGAGAAGGCGATGGTCTCGGCCTCGACTTGCTTGAACGGATTCAGCGTGTCGACGGCGGACGGTCCGTTCGTGGACATCATGATCCTCGGAATGCTGCCGTCGGCGCCGTAGGTGAACTCCTCCACGCAGACCGAGCGCTTGAAGTCACTGCCGCCCGGCAATGCGCTGTTGTGATAGAAGAAGTACGAGTGCCCCTTGTAGTCGACGATGCCGGCGTGGTTGGTGAAGGTTCGGCCAGCGCCCATGATGTCGCCGCGGACGGTCCAGGGCCCGGTCGGGCTGTTGCTGGTCGCGTAGCTGATCTTCTCGGTCCCGGCGATGGCGGCGTAGACGAGGTAGTACAGCGACCCTCGCTTGTAGATCCACGGCCCCTCGGTGAAGCCACTCAACGGCACCTCGGTGATGCTTCCCGAGGTGCTGATCATGTCCGAGTTCAGCTTCACGTGCCGGAGCTTGGCATTCCCCCAGTACATGTGGGCCTGTCCATCGTCGTCGACGAACACCGTCGGGTCGATGTTGCCGCCTCCGGGCGCCACGGCCAGCTCCTTTCCCAGCGGGTCCATGAACGGGCCTGCAACATTGTCCGATACGCCAACGCCGATCCTCGCGCCGGTGTTGTTGTTCAGCGGCACGTACAGATAGTACTTGCCGTTCCTGGCGATACCCTGCGGCGCCCACGCATTGTCGGTCCCCCAGCGGAAGGTCTTGTAGCCCGCGGGCGAGCCGTGGTCCGTCCAGTTGACCATGTCCGTGGTGGAGTACAACCTCCAGTCGTTCATGGTGTAGAAGTTGTTCACCGTGACGTCCTCGTCGTGGGACGTGTAGAGGTACAACGTGCCTTCGTGCACCATGGGAGCGGGGTCGGCCGTGTAGAAGGTCTGCACGATCGGGTTGTCCGCCCGAGCGGGGGACGGAATCGCGGCGACGAGGCCCAGCGCCATCGCCGACAGGGTCATTCTTCTTGCTCGGTAGAACGTTGTGTTTAAGCGCACGTTGAATCCTCTCGCGAGCGAAATTGCCGGCGCTCCGCACCCCTGGTGCTGACTCGACGGAGGCGCCATCCGATGAGCGGGCAGCCCGCGCAAAGGCACGCAGGACGACCCCCCCAGGGCAAAGCACAAGTAGACGCTTTCGAAATGTGAACGATCACATTTCTCGTGTCAAACCCAATCGACCGGCCCGAGCGGGATCCTCGATCCAGAAGGGAGGACAGCGCTGGCGGGCTCTTCCGGCGCGCCGCGTCGTGGGGGGGGGGCGGGCGCCGGACCGCGGTGATCGCCGGCCCGATGCGCTCGATGCCGGCCTGCACACGGACGGCTGGCGCTCGATGCCGCAGGCGGCCGGCACCCTGGGTATCGCCTCTTGTGCGCGGCCACTCGAGCGCGCGCTCTGGCCGCGCTCTGGCCAAGACCTCGCCCCGTCATCGGTCGATTTGGATTGACGTCGCGAATGTGAACGATCACATTTCGAGCTGCGATGGGGGGTTGAGCTTGCCTTTCACCGGACCAGGAGACGCCAGATGTCGATAAGCAGGAAGCTGATGGGGGCCATGATCATGAGCGTCAGCATGGGCTTTGCCGGCGGCTTTGCGAGCGCAGCATGGGCCGCGGGCGGGACGGCGGACGTCCCCGCATCGGTCGCCGAGGGGAAGGATTTCGGCTGCGGCGCAAAGGGACAGAAGGCCTGTCCGATGCAGGGCTGGATGAAGTCGGTGATGCAGTCGGCGACCACGAGCGGCGACGGCGCGAAGATCGCGTCGGCGCTGGACTATGTGGCGTCGAAGCCGCCGCCCGGGATGCCGAAGTGGGTCGCGATATCGAAGGACGGCGCGGAGAAGGCCAAGAAGGGCGATATCGACGGCGCCAAGGCGAGCTGCAAGGCCTGCCATGATCTGTACAAGGCGGAGTACAAGGCGAAGCACCGTGACGCCGCCTTCTGAGGCGCCGCGCCCTGCTCTCGCCTTTGTCAAGCGACAGTAAAACTGGCTCTCCCGCGATCTTGCGTGCGGCACGAGGCGGGCACGCTCGTGCTGACCCCCGAAGCTCGCGGTCCTTCAAACAACGCGCATGCCGCGGGGCCCGAGCTCGCGACCGCAGCCCGGGACCGGCAGAGCGCCCGCGATGCGCAACCATGCGCGAAAGTGAGCGAGGCTTCGCTCAACGACGCGCGCAAGTGAGCGAGGTTTCGCTCAACATGCCCACGCGCACCTCCGAGGGCTGTCGTGTCGTTCCCGCGAGGCACCGAAACACCATGCGAAGGCCGGATCGCCCTCTCTCGTGCAGATCGCGCTGCTCGCGGCGTGCGCGCAGCGCCTTGACCCGGACGGCGGCGCAGGGTAACCGGCCGATCAACGCCATCGTGACCAGCCCGTCGGGGCCGGTTACCAGTCCCCATCGCGACGAAGGAGGCAGCGCCACAGGCAGGCGTCCGGCGGCCCCGGCCCACCGGGAATGGCCCGAAGATGCGGGGGGTGATGCGCGGGCACCGGCCTTGCTCTGAGGGAACAGCGAACCTTCACAAGGAGCTGCTCAGATGAAGAACACCATTCGCGCCGCGCTCGCCATCCTGTCTCTCCCCTCCGGCCTCCTGGCCGGCTGCGTCGTAGCCCCCGACGAAACGACCACTCCGGATGAGACGACCGCCGTGACAGAGGCGCTCGTGAACAACGGAGGCGGCGCTGGTTCGCTCGGCTGGTGGTGCAGCGACGACGGAACCTGCACGTGCGAGGGTGGAACGCTGTCGTCAGACTGCTGGGGGCTCTCTCAGTACTGCGTCGACAGGTTCGAGTGTCGCATCAATCCGCCGTACCTGTGCTATTGCCACTGGAAGCTCGTGCGGCAACACCCTGGCGTCAAGGCGACGACCGGGACAGTCGGGAACGGGACAGTCGGGACGGCGATCAGTCCGTGAGTGCCCGCGCGGCGGCAGGGCTCGGATCGTGGGAGGGCGTGACGACGGATCGCAGCCCCTCGGAAAGCGTGGGCTTAACCCGGGCCCAATGGTCAACACAGCCTCAGGCTGCGACTGGAGCGTTTCGAGCGTAGTCCGCCATTTGGTCGCGCAAGGCCTTTTGGAAGGCTGGCCGCGCCTCACAGCGCTTGACGTAGGCGTCGAGCACGGGAAACTCGGTCACCAGGTCTGTGTGGCGAAGGAACCTCAGCACGGTCGTCATCAGGATGTCCGCCGCGGTGAAGCGATCGACCAGGTAGTCGCGCCCGTCGAGCCAAGCGGAGAGCGCGCCCAGCCGAGCTTTCACCTCGTCCAGAGCCGCGGGACGTCGCAGCTTCGCCCACTGTTCCTCGCTGTGCTGCAGGTCCATCGCGAAGAGGTTCTGGATCGGCGGCTCAACCGTGTTGAGCGCGGCGAACATCCAGGCGACCGTGCTGGCGCGGTCGTGCCGCTCGGGGGGCATCAGAGCCTCGGAGTCCGCAGCGATGTGATGCACGACGGCGCCCGATTCAAACACCCCCCGACCATCCGCCTCGAAGGCCGGCACCATTCCGAAGGGGTGCTTCTGACGGTATGCGTGCGAGCTCCGCTCCCCGCCATCGATCAGCCTGACCTCGTAGGGAAGCCCGGCCTCCTCCAGCGCCCAGCGCACGCGCAGGTCGCGAACGAGCCCCTGCGCGAACGGCGGGGCCCAGGGCAATCCCGTGACGGTGATCTTGTCCATTTGAATTCTTTGCCTCTGTGGAGTTGTGTTCCTTGGAGATGGCGCCGATCCTCGGACGACCTTCGGCCACCCTTCGCTCATGCTCTCGAGCGAAGAATCATTCTTCGTCGTGCAGGGACCGGCATGCACCAGGCGAATCCGGGCGCCATCGTGGACTTTTGTGAGCGTCCACGTGACGACGGTCTCTCGAACAAATCGCGGAGCGACGCGCGCCCGCTCGGCTCACGAAGACGTACTCTTTTGGATCCTCACCCAGGGGAGCTCGTGCCGCTCCGCGGAGAGCGGGTCGCATGCTCACGCGCCGTCCGCCGGCAACGAAAGGTGTAACGCAGGGGCAGCGCCCCTGGGAGCAACAAATCTGTCGCGAATCCGGTGAGCGGGGGCCGCGGCCCAGCGGTTGCGGGTCCGGAGGCACGGATAGGCCGGGCGGTATGCGCCTTCGCTGCGGCCGGGCGAGCGGGGAGCTGCTGCGCCGCCGCCGTGCTCGACCGCTTGCCGTCGATCTGCTTCGGGTACACTGCCGGCGCACCAGCGCCTCCATTTACTTCTTCACAGAAAGCTCGCCCCCATGAAGCACGCGTTCCTCGCGGCGCTCTCGCTAGCCCTCAGCGCGTGCGCCGGACCGCTGGCGAAAGGGCCGTCGGTCGATCTCCGCCTGCGGTACGTCGTCCTCTACCAGAACGGCCTCGGTTACTTCGAGCGCACCGGCGTCATGTCGGGCGAGCGGCTCACGCTCCGGTTCCGGGGGCGCGAGGTCGACGACGTGCTGAAGAGCATGGTGGTCGTCGAGCAAAACCTTGGGCCGAACGAGCCCCCCTCCACCGTGAGCGCGCGCTTGCCGCGCTCCGAACAGGCGAGCGGGCCCGAGGATCCCACCGCGATCGAGCTCGTCTTCTCGCCGGCCGCGAGGAGGCCCGTGTCGATCGCGTATGCGGTGCCGACCGCCGCCTGGAAGGCGACCTACCGCGTGATCCTGCCGATCGCGAACCCGGTGACGCTCCCGAAGAAGTCGTCGGCGCTGATCACGCTCATCAACCGCCCGGTCGCGGGCGAGGACGTCCTCCTGTTCCGCCCCGATCCCGCGGCGCCCGCGAGCGCGACCCACCCCTTCCGCGCAGCGCAGATCGAGAACCGGAGCGCGCTCGGTCTCCAGCCCGGATCCGTGTCGATCTTCTCCGGCGGGACCTTCGTGGGCGAGGGTGTGCTCACGCGCCTTTTGCCCGGGCGCGGCTGTCGCAGCGCGAGATCCCGCTCGTACAGGCCGACAGCGAGCGGCTCTCGATGTACCTGAAGGGCTCGAGCCTCCCGGCCGAGCTCCGCGCGAGGCTGGACCGCGCGCTCGCGCTCCGGCGCGCGCTCGACGCGGCGAACGACGAGCTCGACCCGCTGCGGCGGAGGCGCGCCGAGCTGATCGACCGCGCGGCCGAGCTGCGCGAGAGCCTGAGGACCATCGAGCGCACGCCCCAGGCCGGCAAGCTCCGCCAAACCTTGCTCGACCGGCTCGCCGAGGCGGCCCGGCAGTCGGAGGAGATCGGCGCGAAGATCACCCAGCGCGTCGAGGACGTGGCCATGGCGCGCGCCGAGTTCGACGACACGCATCGTGATCGTGCCGGTGTGACCGGGTGTGAGGCCCCAGTTCGTCGCCGCGCTCGCCAAATAGCGACCGTCGGGCGAGAGGGCGATCTCGCCGTCGTGGATGTCGATGTCGCCTGTGCCGCCGCTGCTCCGCTCGAGGAACTCCTCGATCGGATCGCCGGTCTCGACATCCCAGAAGCGAATGCTGCCCTGCTCGTCGGCGGTGGCGAGGCGTCGATTGTCGGGGAAGAAGGCGAGCGTCCGCCGCCCGGAGGGCGCAACTGGACTCCCATCGGTCCCGTGACTCTCAACCCCCCACACGCGCGAGGCTCACGCACTCACGAGGATGTGACCAAATCAGCGGCCAGCAATCTTGACACCCACCGCGAGGCGTTGCTCACGCACCTGGCGATCGACCAGCACGTCAGCGCCTCGACCCGGAACCAAGCCCTCGCCTCCGTCGCTTCGAAAGTTTCGCGCCGGTGGGAGGCCGTCTTGGATCGGCGCGAGGATTCTGCCCTAGCGTTGTAGGAAGACGAAAGCGCCCTTCTTGTTCGAGATGACGATGTCCGGCCGGCCGTCTCCGTCGCCGTCCGCGACCGTGAGCTGGGTGCCTACCCCCGAATCGTCGTCGACGAGAACGGGCTGGAAGTCGATGCGTTCCGCCGCTCGCGCCTGCTCGAACCAGTAGAGCCGTGCCGGCGCGTCGAAGTCCGGCATGCCGGCAGGCACATGACCCCAGAAGCGCTCGCCGCTCACGAGGTCCTGGAGCCGGTCACCGTCGATGTCGGCGTGAGCGAGCGCGTGCGGCTCGTGCATGAACACGCTCGACGCAGCATCGGGTGTGGTCCCCGGAACGACGACGTGCTCCACGAACGCGGCGCCGGCCGCGTTCGGAACCTGCTCGAACCAGGAGAGCCCGTAGCCGTGAGCGGCGAGCGTGGTCGCTATGTCCGCATCCCCGTCGCCGTCCACGTCGACCACCGGCATCTGCGCTCCCCCGGCACCGAACGGCTGCTCGACGCGCGTGAACGGCAAGCCGTCGGGCGACTCTGGGCTCCGCGTGAAGTAGCCGCTCGCCTCGACCAAGTCGCTTGCGCCGTCCCCGTTGACGTCGCCTGCACCGAGGCCGTGCGTGAACGCGCCGTACCCCCGATTCTCGGTGAGCGCCCGGAAGACCCACGGCTCGGTCGGGTCCACGCCGGGCGACGACGTTCCGAGCACGCCTCCCGACATGTGCACGAGCTCGGGCACGCCGTCGCCGGTGATGTCGGAAAACAGGGGCGACTCATTGTCGATCGGCCACGGCAGTGTGTCGTGACGAGCCCAGAGCGCGTCGCCGTCGCGTGGGTTCTGGTACCAAGCCGCGGGCACACCCGGAAAGCCGACGACGAGGACGTCGGTGAAACCGTCGTGGTCGAAGTCGTAGGGGAACTCGAAAAAGCAATCCGAGTAGCCGTGCGGATCGAAGGCTTCCCTCGGCCAGACGGGATGGCTCGTGCCATACCCCGGACCCTCGTACCAATCCGGGCCCGCGATGACATCCGTCACCCCGTCGTGATTGAAGTCCGCAAAGCTCGCCCCCTCGCAGTAGAACTCGCGGTGCAGCGTGATCTTCACGAAGCGTGCGTCGAGGGCGGCCTCACGGGGGAGCGGTGGGGGCGCGGTGACGGTGCCCGCGGGCGGCGCGTCGGTGCCCGCGTCGACGGGCGCGCGCGAGGATTCGGCCGCGCAGGCGATGACCAAGGCGAGCGGTGTGCAGCACAATCCCCCCATTCCCGAAGCCATCTCCGAGCGCTTAGCACGTCGTGGTAGAATCGGTCACCATGCGCCGGCCATCGCGCACGGTCCCGCTCGTCATCGGGAGCTATGCCCTGGCGAGCAGGAGTATCGCTCGCGCAAAGCCATTTCGGCCTGTCAAGAATTTTCCACCAACGACCAGCAGTTGACATCACGTACAGAGGGTGCCGCGGATGAGCGGGCGCTGTTCGAGGAGCGCGGTGGGGTCGAGGTAGACGGCGGGGCGCGTTGGCCCAGCGAGGCGGGGTGGCGGCGCCGAGTCGAACTCCGTTGTCACTGCAAATGGTCGCAAATTTCTGAATCAAAGTCGGCTCGCGACGGAGCACGCGCTCGATCTCCTCTTGCACGACGCCGACTCGCGCGTTAGATACTGAACCACATGGTTCAGTATTCGAGTGTCCGCCTCGATGCTTCCTTCGCCGCGCTTTCCGACGCGACCCGGCGCGGCGTTCTGGAGCAGCTCGGACGAGCCGACGCTTCGATCACGGACCTCGCCGAGAAATTTCACATGACCCTCACGGGCATGAAGAAGCACGTCGGCGTCCTCGAGCGGGCCGGGCTCGTCACCACCGAGAAGGTCGGCCGCGTGCGTACCTGCAAGCTCGGCCCGCGCCGGCTCGACGAAGAGACGGCGTGGATCGAGAGGTACCGCCAGCTCTGGGCCGCACGCTTCGACGAGCTGGACAAGGTCATCGAGGAGCTGAAACGAAAGGAGAACGTCGATGGACGCAAGTAAAGAGAGCGAGCCCAAATTGACGAGTAATCGCACGACGGTGGAACCGAAGTCCGATCGCGAGATCGTCGTCACACGGACCTTCGATGCCCCGGCGCGCATCGTGTTCCAGGCGTGGACCACGCCGGAGCTGTTCAGGCGGTGGTGGATACCGAAGTCGATGCCCGTGCCTCTACTTTCCTACGAAGCGGATATTCGCGCCGGCGGCAGCTACCGCCTGGTCTTTGGTCACGATGCCGCGCAGCCGATGGCGTTCTTCGGCACGTACCTCGAAGTGACCCCGCATTCGCGCATCGTGTGGACGAACGACGAAGCGGGCGACGATGGCGCCGTCACGACCGTGACCCTCGAGGAAAAAGGCGGCAAGACGCTGCAGGTGCTGCACGAGCTCTATCGATCGAAGCAAGCGCGCGACGCCGCCCTGGCCTCGGGCGCGTACAGCGGGATGGGCGAGACGTTCGAGCAGCTCGATGAGCTTCTCGTCACGCTTGGTGCGACGGCGCGATCGTCCTGAAGCCATCGCGCGGGAGGGGCGCCGGGGAGCGCGACGAGCGCGGTCCTCCTTCTCGGCGCTGCGCATTCACGCGGGCGGCGCGAGGCGCACGAGGGCCGCCTCCTCGGCACGCGCGCGAAGAGCCCGGAATTCCTGCGGATCTTGAGAACACGCCGGTGCACCACCAGCCTCAGCAGGTTTTCATGCTTTGCGCTCGCAGGATGTCGATCGCAAAGGTGCGCGCGAGCAACGCGGCCCATTCGAGGCGTGCGTCGTTCGCCGCCCGGGGGGCTCGAGGCGGCGAATGCGTGCGCGGCGCGCGGGGCCGCGGCAGCGTGTCGTCGTCTTCGCGTGGAAGGCAGGGAGCTCGAGGAAACAGCGACCGTTGCGGCGGACGACGGCAGGCCGTCGTGCTCGCTGGGGTGAGGGTACGCGACGGCACGACGAGCGGGCGCCAGGCGTGATTGGGCGCGAACACGCCGTGAAAGCGCACCAGCGGCTGCCAGGGCGGAGGCACCAACGCACAAAGACGCGCCAGGCACTCGACGGGTGTCATGACCCGATGCGTTTGGCCGCGCCGGTTCGGCGCCTTGAGCCGGTAGGCGATGCGCCCGTCCGCCAGTTCCGAGAAGCGCTCGAGCGCGAAGGGTGGCCGAGCGCCGTAGCGAAAGAGTCGTTCCCGCCCCTCGCGGTCGCGGGCGGCAAGGCGTACGCCCATCGGACGGGCCGCTTATTTTCCGGCGGCCGGTCGTCATCGAGCGGTGTTCCTGGCGGGATTTCTGACCCGCGGGACAAGGCCATCACGCCGCCCCGCGCGTCCCGTCGCCGAAGAGCATCGCCCGGAGCGCCTCGGCCTCCCGTTGCGCCCGCGCCACGATGGGCATCAGCCCCACGAGGCACTCGACCGGCACCTCCCGCACCAGGATCACCCCGTTCTGGCTGCGGAACACGCGCACGCCGCGCGCCCGGAGCCTCGCCGGGCTGATCTCGAGCATCACGTCGACCTTCGCGCGCTTGCCCACGGCGCTGCCCAGCGCGTCGGTGCAGTGGACGTGCGTGCGCGCCACCGGCCGGATCCCGTCGCGCGCGATGCCCCTCACCGCGTCCACGCTGGTGCCGTGCCAGATCGACGCGTCGCCGTGGACCTCCTCCCACGACGCCTCGAGGCCCGCGAGCGTCACCGGCATCCCGTCGCGCGAGTGCCCTTGCGAGGCGCGCACCCGGTCGCCGCGGATCTCGAGGCGGTTCTTCGTGTTCTTCTCCACCACCTCGTCGAGCACCGGCCGGGAGATCCGGAGCGCCTTGAGGACGTCGTCCACGGCCACCCAGCCGGCGTCGTCCATGGCGACGCCCTGCGAGGGCGCCGCGTGGCGGAGCAGCCAGGAGAGCTTCTTGCTCGTATCGGTCAAGCGATCGCGGCCCATCGTCAAGCTCCATTCCCGTCTCGTGAACCGGAGCCGCAGCCCGCGATTCGCGCGGGCACGCAGAGGCCTCCGGAAGGTCCCTGGACGGCGCAGGGACCGGGACCGAACCGTGAAGGGAATCGGCAAGACGAAAGAATAGACGCCCAGTTATCATCCGGAAGAAGTATTTCTGGAGTCGCTATCGCGTTTCGCGATAGCTTGCCGCCATGCTCAACCTCGACTGGCTCGGCGCCTTCGTGGTCTTCACCGAGCACCTCAACTTCACGCGCGCGGCGCGGGCGCTCCACGTCTCGCAGCCTGCGCTCCACGCCCAGATCGGCAAGCTGGGCGAGGCGCTCGGCGTCACGCTCTACCAGCGGCGCGGGCAGCGGCTGGAGCTCACGGCCGACGGCAAGCGCGTCGCCGCGTTCGGGCGCGAGGTCGGCGAGCGGACGCGCTCGTTCCTCGACGTGCTCCGCCACGGCGAGAGCCGGGAGCCGGTGGTGCTCTGCGCCGGGGAGGGCTCGTACCTCTACCTGCTCGGCGAGGGGATCCGCGCCTTCTCCGCGCGCGCCGCCGCCCCGCTCCGGCTGCTCACGCGCGACCGCGAGGGCACGCTCGAGGCCGTCGCGGCGGGCGAGGCGCACCTCGGCGTCGCGCCGCTCGAGGGGGCGCCGGACGGGCTCGCCGCCGATCGCCTCACCGAGGTGGCGCAGGTCCTGGTCGTACCCGACGGCCACCCGCTCGCCCGGAAGCGCCACGTCCGGCTGCGCGACCTCGAGGGGGCGCGGCTCGTCGTCCCCGGCCCGTCGCGGCCCCACCGGGCCCTGCTCGCCCAGGCGCTGCTCTCGGCCGGTGTCCGCTGGGAGCCGGCGGTCGAGGCGAACGGCTGGGAGCTGATGCTCCACTTCGTCCAGCTCGGGGTCGGCATCGCGGTGGTCAACGCCTGCTGCCGCCTCCCCCGCGGCCTCGTCGCGCGCCCGCTGCCCGAGCTGCCGCGCAAGGTCTTCTATCTCGTCCGCCGGCGCGGCGGCGAGCTCCAGGGCGCGACCGCGGAGCTCCGGGACGCGCTGCTCGCGCACGCCGCGGCGTGGCAGAGAAACCATGTGTTGGGCGCGTCAGGCGCGTCGGGCGCGTCGAGCGGGCCCGACACCGCCCCGACTGCGCCCGCGCGCCGGCGCTGAGCCCCGGCATCGCTCTTCCTGCCGCCTGCCGGTCTCTGCCGGTCTCCCTCCCGGACTCTGGCTTCCGGGCTCAGGCCGCCTTTTTCGACTTCTGCTTGCCCTGCTTCGCCTTCTTGCCGCCGACGTCGTCCGGGCGGCTCACCAGCTTCGAGAAGTAGCTCGGCTCGCCGCTGGCCTTGGCCTCCTGGTACACGAAGGCCAGGTTGGACGATTCGAACTTGTCGAAGAAATCGTCCCACGAGATCTCCTCCAGGGTGTCTTCCCCGCTGTACCCCGGGAAGTCGATCCGGAGGACGCCGGGCTCCCCCTCTTTCTCGGTCCGCGCCACCGTCGCCGGATGGCCGTCGCGCGCCTCGACCCACGCGCGGATCTCGTCATGGTCGATGGTCATGTGGGACGCGTGGTCGCCTTCGGCGCCTTTCGGGCGGGCCTGCTTCCCGCGAGGACGCTGCTCGGCGCTGCCGGGCTCCTCGTCGAGATCGATCTGGACCTCCACCTCGACGTCGAGCTCTTCCTTCTCGCGCTCCTTTTTCACGCCCCTGGCGCTGCTCGCCTTCTCCGTGCCGCCCTTCGCCGCGCGCGACGCCGGCTTGCCCTTCTGGACCATGTCGTCCGGGCGGCTCACCAGCTTGGAGAAGTTGCTCGGCTGCCCGTCCGCTGTCTTCTCCTGGTACACGAAGGCGAGGTTCGACTCCTCGAACTTGTCGAAGAAGTCCTCCCACGAGATCTCCTCCAGCGTGTCTTCCCCGCTGTACCCGGGGAAATCGATGCGGAGGATGCCAGGCTCGCCGCCCTCCTCGGTGCTCTTCACCGTCGCCGGGCGGCCTCCGCGCGATTCGGCCCACTGGCGGATCTCGTCATGATCGATGGTCGTCTTCGATGAGCTGGCCGACATGGTCTTCCCTCCTGTGCTCGTGCATCGATGGCGCGGGGACCGGCAATCTGCATGCCAGAGGTCGATGAGAAGATCTGGGCACGCGATGGACGACCTCGGCCATACGGCGGCTCCCTGGACCGAGCGCGGCGCGCCGCGGAGCCCGTCGCGCTGCTGAACCGTGCTGTCGTGCCTGCGACGCGTCGCGGTCACCTGGCGGAGACCATGGTGAAAGCAGGGGAGCTCTGCTGTGGTCGACGATGGGCTCGGCGATGCAATTTGCCCCGCCTGCGGCGAAATGCTGCCGGCTGGCGCAGGTCCTCGTCGGAGATCGCGTTCCCCTGGATCCGCTTGAATTTGAAGCAGACAGGCCGACAGACTGCGTGCTTGAATGCTGACAGACAGACTGCCTGGCTGACAGAAACAGACCGACACGCGACGTGCGGCGCCCTCACGGAGGCACACGCGTAGGCAGTGAGGGCATCCCGGTGGCGCTCGCCACGGAACCAGGCGTCCCCAGTGTAGCTCGCGCTCGATGGAACCACGTGCGCCGGGCCAACCCGGTTGGGCGGCCGAGAGATCGAGAGAGCGCGTGTCGACGCGGGGGAGCCGGTCGTGCTACCTAGAATCGAGCGCCGCGATGCGCGCGCTGCCGAGGCCGAGGACGTGACCGCCGCGCACCATCTGCTCCTCCGGGTCGCTGTGATCGTCGTCGCCACGGCGACCGCCGCGACGGCGGGCGCGCGCCCGCCGCGCCCCGCGCCGGCCGCCCCGCAGGCCCACCCGCCGCGCGCCGCGCCGGCGGCCTCGCCAGTGGGCCCGCCGCGCCGTGCGCCAGCCCCCTCGCCGGGGCGGCCGCCGCGCCCTTCGCCGGCCGCTCCGCAGGCCCTCTTGCCTGCGCCGGCCGCCCCGCAGGCGCCCCCGGCTTCGCCCGCCCTGCCGGCCCTGCCTTCCGCGGCTTCCCCCGAGCCCGCGGCCTGGCGCGCGCTCGTCGTGGGCGGCGGCCCGAGGCCGCCCATGAACCAGGTGGCCATCGAAGGCCACATCCGGTACTTCCAGTCGCTGCTCCCGGCCAGGGCGGAGCGGCGCGTCCTCTTCGCCGACGGGCGCCGGGGCACGCGCAGCGTGCAGTTCCTCGACGGCGACCAGACGCGCTACCGCGCGCCCAGGCTGCCGCGCATCGACGGGGCGACCACCCGGCCCGGGTTCGACGCGATCTGGCGCAGGTTCGTCCACGCGCGCCCCGCCGCCCCGTTGCTGCTGTATTTCGCCGGCCATGGGAGCCCGGATCCAGGGCACGACCTCGACAACAACGTATTTGACCTCTGGGGCGGCGGAGCGCTGTCCGTGCGCGACCTCGCTGCCCGCATGAAGGAGCTGCCCGACGGCACTCCCGTCGTCCTCGTCATGGCCCAGTGCTACTCCGGCTCGTTCGCGAACCTCCTCTTCGAGGGCGGCAGGCCCGACGGCGAGCTGGTCGAGCGCGACATCGTCGGCTTCTTCGCGGCGACCCGGGACCGCCCCGCGTCGGGCTGCACGCCCGAGATCGACGAGGCGGATTACACCGATTTCAGCAGCTTCTTCTTCGCCGCCCTCTCGGGCGTCGATCGCCTCGGGAAGCGCGTCGACGGCGCCGATTACGACCGGAACCAGCTCGTGGGGATGAACGAGGCGTTCGCGTACGCCCTCCTCCACCAGGAGACGGGCGATGTGCCGGTCGCGACGTCCGATGTGTTCCTGCGCCGCTTCGTCAACAAGCCCGATCACGAGACCATGGCGACGCCCTATTCCAGGGTCCTCTCGTGGTCGACCCCGGCGGAGCGGGCCGCGCTCGAGGGGCTCTCGGACGCGCTGGGCCTCCACGGAGAGCACCGGCTCCGGGCCGCCTACGATCGCGAGTTCGGGCCCCGGGCGGGCAGGAGAGACGTCGAGGACGTGGACTCGGCCCACCGCTTGCGGTTCATCCGGCTCGCCAAGAGCGTGGTGCTCGCGCGGACGCTGCGGCAGAGCGGCAACCGCGCGAGGATCGAGCGCTTCGAGCGGCTGCGCGCCGCGGAGGCGCGCAATCCGCTCGTCGAGGTCAGGGCGGCGAGCCTGGCGCGGCAGGACGGCCGGCGGCGCGCCGCCCGGTGATCCCGGGTTGGCATTGCCCGCCTGGCCCAGGTGCTATCAGACCACCGGACAGCCGCGCTCGCCGCGGGGCGAGGCGCGCGTCATCGCCCGCGGCTCTCGTCCCGCAGCATCGCGATCAGATCGGTCGCGCCAGGGTCGATTCCCATCTGTGTGAGCAGGGTGGTCACCTGACCGCGGTGATGGGTCTGATGATTGAAGAGGTGCCCCACGGACCACCAGAGCGGAGAGGTGTAGACCGTCCCGCTCCGCGTGTACGTCAGGTCGCCCGCGAGCGCCCGCTCATCGATCTCGTGCACCCAGGCGAGGATGTCCGCGTCCGTCCTGGCGCGCTCGCGGGAGAGATCGCCGAAGTCCGCGTAGAGCTCCTGCGAGAGCGCGGTGAACTCGATGGCCCTCCCGCTCGGATCGCGGGAGGTGAACCGCTCCGCGTCGCCGGTGAAGCGCCCCATCCAGATGCGGTCGGCGAGCAGGATATGGTTCAACGTGCCGTGGATCGACCGGAAGAAGGCCCCGCGATCGCACTTGCGCTCCACGTCGTCGAGCTCGCCGACAAGCGCAAAGAGCCTGTCGTTCATCCACCGGTTGTAGCGAGCCAAGGCGCGGTACTGGTCGATCCAGCTCATGAGCGACTCCTCGTGGTTCGAGAGCTGGCGCGAACGCTACCACGCCCGCCCGCGACGGCGAAACCTGGCCAGCAACGCCGCTATCACCCGCGGCGTCACGGCCGGCGCGCTACCCCCTGGACCGCGCGCCTCGGACGCATCGCCGCCATCGCGCGCAGCCGTCGAGATCGCGCTTGCCCGGTCCGTTATGGCGGACTATTGTCCTCGATAACAGACACGTGGCGCTCGGGGGAGACCCCCCATTCGGACCCGTCTTTCGCCGATCTCCACCTCCTCTCACAAGGAGCCATGATGGTCAGCCTTTCGCTCGATTCAGCTGTCCTGGCCGAGACGTATGATCGCGTCAGCGATCGGCAGTTCAACCACGGAAAGCTGCTCATCGAAGATCTCCAGATTTCCCCGGGCGAGCGCGTCCTCGACGTCGGGTGTGGGACGGGCCGGCTCGGGGCTTACGTCGCCGATCGGGTCGGCCCTTCCGGCGCGGTGGCCGGCGTCGATCCGCTGCCGCTCCGGGTCGAGCTGGCGAACGAGAAGCGCCGGCCGAACTTCCGCGCCAGCGTGGGGCAGGCCGAGGATCTCTCGCAGTTCGTCGCCGGGAGCTTCGATGTCGTGTTCCTGAACAGCGTGCTCCACTGGCTGCCCGAGAAGCTCGGGCCGCTGCGCGAGGCGCGCCGGGTGCTCAAGCGGGGAGGGCGTCTCGGCATCAGCTCGGCTGCCAGGGAGCGCCCGCACGAGTTCGAGCAGGTGATCGAGGGTGTGCTGTCGTCTCTCGGCCTGACCGGCACCGCGGAGACGCTCGGCAACACGACCTACAAGGTGACCTCGGACGACCTGACGAGCACCCTCCTGCTCGCCGGCTTCGAGGATCCGAGGCTCCAGACCCGCTCCTTCACGGACCATTTCGCGGACACGGACGACGTGATCGCGTTCTACCTGGCCAGCTCGTTCGGCAACTTCCTGTCCGACCTCGATCCGGCGGAGGCCGCGCGGGTCAAGGCGGCGCTCGCGGCCGAGCTCGAGCGCCGCCGCGCGCCGGAGGGGATCCGGCTGCAACGTCACCTGATCTTCGCCGTGGCGCGCGCGGGAGGGGCTTGGTAGGTCGATCTTCCGGCGAAGGCCAGGGCCTGCCGGATGTCCTCGTCGTCCCCACGCCTGACCCGGAGGGGGCTGGCAAGCTCGGCAACTGGCGGCCAGAGGCGACGGGCCGGCCGGCTCGAGCTCTCCAGAGCCCTCTCCGAGGTAGCGCGCGCCGGTTGCGTGGCCGCGCCCCTCTGCGAGGATACGGCGCCGGCAGGGGCGGGGAGCCGGGTGAGCGCCCGCGCGCGCTCGACGACGACCGACGAGCGCCGAGGAGCGCTGAGCCCGCCGCTCGGAGGGCAGGTGAGCGAACGACTCGACGTAGAGGTGCTGAGCCGCCGCGAGGAGCTCGAGGCGCTGCGGGAGCCGTGGAGCGCGCTGTGGCAGCGCTGCCCGGCGGCGACGGCGTTCCAGCGGCCGGAGTGGCTGATCCCGTGGTGCCGCGCGCTCGGGCCCGAGGAGGTGCTCGCCCTGGTCTTCCGGTCGGACGAGGGGCTCGTCGGCCTCGCGCCCCTCGCGGTTCACCGCATCGGCGACGAGCGCGTCGTCGCGCTGCTCGGCGCCGGGATCACCGATTACAACGATGTCCTGGCCGCGTCCGGGTACGAGCGCGCGGTCGCGGACGCGGCGCTCGCTTGCCTCGAAGAGCGCGCCGACGCATGGGACGTCGCCGATCTCCACGACCTGCGCGCGTCGTCGCCGCTGCTCCTTGCCGAGGCGCCCCCCGGCTGGTCGGACGAGGTCGAGAAGCACGAGGCGTGTCCGGCGGTGACGATCCCCGAGGGCGCCGCGCCGGACGAGCTGTTTCCGCCGGGGATGCGCGCGCGCGTCGCCCGCGCGCGGAAGCGGCTCGCGCGGGCCGGGGATCTGCGCCTCGACGTGGCCGACGCGGCGAGCGTGGACGAGCTGCTCGACGCGCTGTTCGCGAACCACAACGCGCGCTGGCGCTCGCGCGGCGAGGGGGGCGTGCTCGACGAGGCGCTCCGGCCGTTCCACCGCGAGGCCGCGCGCGCGCTGTGCGCTCGGGGCGCGCTGCGGCTCTTCGGCCTGCGGCTCGACGGGCGGATCATCGCGTCGCTCTACGGGCTCGCCGAGCGCGGCGGGCTCGCGTCGTACATCACCGGCTTCGATCCGGAGCTCGCGTGGTACAGCCCGGGGCTCGTGATGCTCGCGAGCGCGATCGAGCACGCGGCGCGCGAGGGCGCGCGGACCGTGGACTTCCTCCGCGGCCGCGAGCCGTACAAGTATGACTGGGGCGCCGTCGACCGCTGGACGTTCCGCCGGCGGCTGCGGCGCCGGGGCGCGCGCGGGCCCGGGCAGGACGGCGGGCAGAGCGACGGTGAGGGCGCGGTGCAGGCCGTGATGTCCGGCGAGGCGTCGCCGGAGGTGGGCCTTGTGCGGCTGCTCGGCGCCACGGGGGACCTCGCGGCCGCCGCACGCGCGATTGACGCCGCGCACGCCGCGCGGCCGGCGGCGGGGGAGGGGGAGCGGGCGGCGCGCCTCGAGGCGCTGCGCCGCTGCCTGGACGAGCGGCGCGCCGCGTGCGCGACCGTGGCGGCGATGCTGGGCGCGCACCGGGACGCGGGCCTCGCCGGCGCGGACGCGCGGGGGGCCTGTCGCTCCGCCGCGCGGCTGTTCGACGAGCTCTGCGAGCGCTCGGAGGAGGCGAGCGTCGCCGCGTACTCGCTCGGCGATCCGGAGATCCTCGAGCGCGCGACGCGGGAGGTGGTCGAGCTCCTCGAGCGGTGGGGCGCGATCGGGGAGGACCGCGCGATCCTGCAGATCGGCTGCGGGATCGGCCGCTTCGAGGCGGCGCTCGCGCCGAGGGTGCGCGAGGCGTGGGGGCTCGACGTCTCGCCGCGCATGATCGAGGCCGCGCGGCGCCGCTGCGCGGGGCGCTCGAACGTCGTGCTCGCGGTCTCGTCGGGCGTCGATCTGGGCGACGCGCCGTCGGCCCGCTTCGATCTCGTCTACGCGGTCGACTCGTTCCCGTACGCCGTCGCCGCGGGCGCGGACGTCGTGGATCGGCTCGTCGCGGAGGCGCGCCGGGCGCTGCGGCCGGGCGGGGAGCTCGTCGTCCTGGGCTACTCGTACCGCGGCGACCCCGCGCGCGACGCGGCCGACGTCGCGCGGCTGGCGGCCCGCCACGGGTTCGACGTCCTCGCGAGCGGCGAGCGGGCGTTCGCGCTGTGGGACGCGCGGGCGTACCGGCTGCGGAGGATCGAGCACCGGTGAGAGGCGCTCGAAGCGGTCCGACCGCAACGCGGCGGGCCGGGGCTCATCCAACGTCGACGAAGGGCCGGTGGAGCGTCGCCTCGGCGGGGTGCTCGCCGGTCGACCGTGCGGCCTGCGCCAGCCGTCGGATGGCTCCACGGTCGGGCGCGGCCGCTGCCGCGCCTCGGTCCGCGCCGAGGGGGCCTGCCGCAGGGGGAGATGAAGAGATGGAGATGTCGTTGTCCAGGCGTACGGCCGCAGAGTTTCTCGGAACGTTCTGGCTCGTGCTCGGCGGCTGCGGGAGCGCCGTGCTCTCCGCTGCGTACCCCAGGCTGGGGATCGACTTCCTCGGCGTGGCGCTCGCGTTCGGGCTCTCCCTCCTGACGATGGCCTACGCGGTGGGCCACATCTCGGGCGCGCACTTCAACCCCGCCGTGACGCTCGGTCTGATCGCCGGCGGGCGCTTTCCCGCGCGAGACCTCCTGCCGTACGTCCTCGCCCAGATCGCCGGCGCCATCGTCGCCGCCGGGATCCTCTATGCGATCGCCAGCGGCGCCGCCGGGTTCGCCGTGCACGCGGGCTTCGCGTCGAACGGCTATGGCGGGCGCTCTCCCGGCGGATACTCGCTCTTCGCGAGCCTCCTGACCGAGATCGTCCTCACGTTCGGCTTCGTGATGGTGGTCCTCGGCGCGACCGATCACGGCGCGCCGCGCGGGTTCGCGCCGATCGCCATCGGGCTCGCGCTCACGCTGGTTCACCTCATCGGGATCCCGGTCACGAACATGTCGGTGAACCCGGCGCGCTCCACCGGTCCTGCCCTGTTCGTCGGCGGAGGGGCGCTGTCTCAGCTCTGGCTCTTCTGGCTCGCCCCGCTCGCCGGCGGCGTGCTCGCGGGCGTCCTCTATCCGGTGCTCGTGGGCCCGAGGCCGGGCCGGGCCGTCGTCACGTCGCCGCCCGTAATCTGACGAAGCAGACGAAGCAGACGAAGCAGACGAAGCAGACGAAGCAGACCAGGCAGACGAGGCCGACGAAGGCGCCGGCGGACACGCCGCGCGAGCGAGCGAGCTGCCCCTTGGCGGTGCGCTCGGCCGCGCGGTAGTCTCGCGCCCCCATGTCCGTGCTGGAACGCATCAGGGATCGCGCTGAGGTCACGCTGGCGGCGGTGGTATCGCTGCTGTTCGGGGCCTCCTTCGGGTGGAATTGCGGCGTCAACAATCAGGTCGTGTACATGCTCGGGTCGCTGCGGCTCGTGCACCCCGACATCCTCGCGCGGGACTGGTTTGCGACCAGCACGACCCACTATCACCCCGCGTTCAAGTACCTGGCTGCCGGGCTCCTCGCGCTCAATGAGAAGGGATGGGGCGTCGGCATCGCCCAGACCGTGGTCATCGCCGTCGGCACGACAGCCGTCTACTTCCTGCTGCGCACCCTCGTCGATCGCCGCCATGCGCTGCCGAGCTTCCTCCTGCTCGTCGCGTTTGCCACGCTCACGCGCACCTGGGGTCCCTGCGATACCTACGTCTTCGATTTCATCCTCCAGCCCTCCTCGCTGGGCTCCGCGGCGTTCTTGATCTCGGTGCCGCTCTTCGTGCGGGGCAAGTGGCTCGCCTCCGGCATCGCGCTCGCGGCGAGCGGCCTCTTCCACGCCAACTACCTGATCCTCTTCTTCGGCGCCTACGCGCTCGCGCACCTCGGGCTCGGCGTGCGCGACCGGAGAGAGCTCTTTCACCGCGCCTCGCGGCAGCTCCTGCCGCCGCTCGCCGTCCTCGCGCTCTTTGCTCCGATGATCCTCGCCACCGCCGGGGCGAAGGACGCGAGGCTCGCACAGGAGATCTACACCACCATCCGGGCCCCTCATCATTTCGTCATCCAGGGCCGCGAGCGCGAGTTTTTCAGCTTCATCGCGTGGCACCTGCTCGGGCTGGGCGCGGCCTTGCCGCTCACCAGGAACCGCAAGAGCCCCGCGGCGAGGCTGGTCACCCTGATCCTCGCGCTCGTCCTCGTGATCTGGATGTGCGTCGGCCTCTCGGCCCTCGCGGGGCTGCGCCCCGTCACGCAGCTCTTCGCGTGGCGCGTCGCCCCGCACGTGGAGCTGCTCCTCACGGCGCTGGGGTGCGCGGGAGCGGTGCGCGTCCTCCTGGAGCCCTCCGCCGGGCGTCGCTACGGCGTCACCGCGATGGCCCTGATCGTCGGCGGCCTCGGGGTCCTCGCCCTGTACGGCAGCGTCGAGAAGTCTGCGCGCGTCCCGGCGCTGGCCGTCGGCGTCGTGGCCGCCGCCGCGCTGTCCCGGCTCGCCTCGGAGTCCGCCCGGCGCTTCGCGCCCGAGCCCGGCCTCGCGCGCGCCCGCGCGCTCTGGCAGCGCGGCGGCGCGCTCGTGGGGCTCGCCGGCGCGCTCGCCGTCCTGCTCGTCTTTCTCGTGCCGAAGCTCCAGGAGATCCGCCGGAACTCCAGCGTCCTCTCCGGCCTGCGCGCCGACGAGCGGGCCCTGTACGCCTGGATGCAGGCCAGCACCCCTGTCGACGCGATCTTCCTGACGCCGCCGGAGAGCGAGAAGATGCGTTTCCACGGGCAGCGGCCGATCGTCGTCGACTGGAAGTCGAACCCCATCGTCCCGGCCGACGTGCTCGAGTGGCTCCGCCGGCTCGAGGCCGTCACCGGGCGCAAGGTCCGCGGCCAGCGGGATCTGGACGGCTATGACAGCCTCGACGAGGCCCGCGTCCAGACCCTGCGGGAGCGTTATGGCGTGGATTACGTCGTCTTGCGCCGCGGCCAGAACAAGGGGATAGGCCGGTACAAGACCGTCTATTCCAACAGCGGGTTCACCGTGCTCGACGTCCGCGAATAGCGGATCTCGCCCTGGGGCGCCGCGCCCGCCTCGCGCGGCGGCGCCCGGTCCACGCTCTGGTCGATGATCGTGAGCGGGCGCCTGCGCACCTGCTGGTAGATGCGGCCCACGTACTCGCCGATGACCCCCAGGAACAGGGCGTTGATGCTCAGCGAGAGCAGGATGAGCAGCGTGGTCGTCGCGAAGCCAGCAGGCCAGTCCGCGCCATAGACGACCCTGCCGACGGCGTAGCCCGCGATCGCGAGGAGCGTCAGCGCCGAGACCACGAGCCCCGTGTAGGTCGCGACCCGGAGCGGCACGGTCGAGTGGCTGAGGATGCCGTCGAGCGCCAGCCCGACGAGATCCTTCATCCGGAACTTGCTCTCGCCCCGCTCCCGCGCGGCCCGATCGTAGGCGATGCCCGTCTGCTTGAACCCGAGCGTGGCCAGCATCCCGCGCAGGTAGGGCTTCGTGTCGTCGACCTGGCGCAGCACCTCGAGCACCCGGCGATCCACCAGCCGGAAGTCGCCCGCGTCGTGGGGCAGGTGATCCTCGCTGAGGAAATCGATCAGGCGGTAGAACACCCGCCGGAGCAGGGTGATCCGATAACCCTCCTTGCGGCTGCGGCGGATCCCGTAAACCACCTGGGCGCCCGCCTCCCATTCCTTCACGAAATCGAGGATGAGCTCCGGCGGGTCCTGCAGGTCGCAGTCGATCTGCACGGCCGCGTCCCCGCGCGCCTTCATGTACCCCGTGTAGATGGAGCGCTGGAAGCCGAAGTTGCGAGAGAAGCGGAAGACGCGGACCCGCTCGTCCCGCGCCGCCAGCTTCACGAGCTCGTCGAAGGTCCCGTCGGTGCTGCGGTTGTCGGTGAAGACGAGCTCGTGGTCGTACCGATCCGCGATGCGGCGCATCACCGCGGTGACCGCCTCGTACAACGGGGCCACGTTGCGCTCCTCGTTGTAGACCGGCACGACGATCGAGATCAGCCTGCGCCTGCTCTGCGCGTCGCTCACGGCGCCCTCTCTGCGTCGGCGGCCTCGATCATGCGCCGCACCCCCTCGTCGAGCGCGATCCGGGGCCGCCACCCGGTCGCCTCCGCGAAGCGGGATGGATCACCGACGATCCACATGGGCTCGCCGTCCCGGTAGGGGAGGCGCCCGAGGCCCAGGTCGCCGCCGGGCCAGCCCGCCGCGCGCGCGACGCGCTCGGCCACCTCGCGGACGCGCACCGGCGCGCCCGAGCACACGTTGTACACACCGGACTCGAGGCCTCTCGACGTCGCGGCGGCGATCAGCGCCTCGACCACGTCGTCGACGTAGGTGAGGTCGCGCGCCTGCGCGCCCGGCGTCAGGGCCGGCGCCTCGCCCGCCCGGAAGCGCGCGATGAGGTGAGGGATGAGGCGCGCGGGGCCCTCGCCCGGGCCGTAGACGCCGAAGAGCCGCAGCGCGACGAAGGGGATCCGGAGCCGCGCCGCGACGGCCTTGCCGCAGAGGTAGGCGGCCGCCTTGGACGCGCCGTAGACGCACGCCGGATCGAGCGGGTGATCCTCGCGGAGGCGCGCGGGCTCCGGGGCAGGGGCGTACTCGGAGCACGAGCCCGCGTGGAGGAAGCGCGCCGGCCGGTGCGGCTCGATCTCCGCGAGCGCCGCGAGCAGGCGCGTGGTCAAGCCCACGTTCCCGTCCACGACGAGCTCCGGATCCCGCTCGCTCGGGTTCACCCCGGACGCGGCCAGGTGAAAGACCACCTCGGGCCGGATCGCCGCGACGGCCCGCGCGAGCTCCGGCGTCGAGAACGACGCGACGGGCGTGAGCTCCACCCCGGCGATGCCCGCGAGCCGCGCCCGGCGCGGGCTCTCCGCGCGGACGATGCACGCCGTCCGCGCGCCCGTCGCCGCGAGCCGCGCCGCCAGCGCCGCGCCGATGAACCCCGTGGCGCCGGTGACGAGGACCGCGCCGAGCCCGGCGCTCATGCGAGGTCGACCCCGTACGCGCGGATCTGCGCGTCGAGCTCGGCGCGGCTCGACGCGGGATCGTCGAGGTACGCGCGGTACCAGCGCGCCGTCAGCGCGAGGGTCTCGTCGAGCGTGAGCCGCGGCGTCCAGCCGAGCCGGGCGCGCGCCTTGCTGATGTCGAGGTGCAGCAGCTGCGCCTCGTGCGGGCCGGAGCGGTGCTCGGGCGGCACGAGCCTGAGCTCGCCGCGCCCGAGCTGCCGGATGAGCCGCTCGGCGACGCCGCCGACCGCGCACGTGTCGCCGTCGCGCGGCCCGAAGTTCCACCCGCCCTCGTGGGCCGCGGGCGCCTCGCACAGCCGCCGCGCGAGCAGGAGGTAGCCCCCGAGCGGCTCGAGCACGTGCTGCCAGGGCCGGGTCGCGAGCGGGTTGCGGATGACGATCGGCTCCCCGGCGGCGACGCCGCGCACGATGTCGGGCACCAGCCGAGCCTCGGAGAAGTCGCCCCCGCCGATCACGTTCCCCGCCCGCGCGGACGCCACCGCCGCGCCGCTGCCGGAGAAGAACGAGCGCCGGTAGGCCGCCGTGACGAGCTCGGCGCAGCCCTTGCTGCTGCTGTACGGGTCGTGCCCGCCCATGGGCTCGTCCTCGCGGTAGCCCCAGACCCACTCGCGGTTCTCGTAACACTTGTCCGAGGTCACGACGACGATGGCGCGCGCGGAGCCCACGCGCCGGCACGCCTCGAGCACGTTCACCGTCCCCATCACGTTGGTCGCGAACGTCTCCGCGGGCTCGCGGTACGAGCGCCGGACGAGCGGCTGGGCCGCGAGGTGCAGCACGATCTCCGGCCGGTGCTCCTCGACCACGGAGAGCAGCGCCGGCAGATCCCGCACGTCGCCGGTCACGGACGTGACGTCGCCCGCGATGCCCGCGAGCTCGAACAGGTTCGGCCGCCCCTCCGGCGGCAGCGAGAAGCCCACCACGCGCGCGCCCAGGAGCGTCAGCCAGCGCGAGAGCCAGCTGCCCTTGAAGCCCGTGTGCCCGGTGACGAGCACCGCGCGCCCGGCGAAGAACGAGGCGCCGCGGCCGGTCATGCCCAGGTCTTCCAGGGCGCCTTGCCGGACTCCCACAGCGACTCGAGGAGCCGCTTCTCCCGCAGCGTGTCCATCGGCTGCCAGAAGCCGTCGTGCCGGTACGCCGCGAGCTGGCCCTCCGAGGCGAGCCGCTCGAGCGGCTCGCGCTCGAGCACGGTGGTGTCGTCGGTCATGTACTCGAGCGCGCGCCGCTCGAACACGAAGAACCCGCCGTTGATCCAGCCCTCGCCGGACTGGGGCTTCTCCGAGAACTCGCGGACGAGGTTGCCCTCGAGCGAGAGCCCGCCGAAGCGCGCGGGCGGGCGGACGGCCGTGACCGTCGCGAGCTTGCCGTGGGATTTGTGGAACTCGACGAGGCGGCGGATATCCACGTCGCCCACGCCGTCTCCGTAGGTGCACATGAAGCGCGGGCCGTCGAGCCACGCGTCGAGCCGCCGGAGCCGGCCGCCCGTCATCGTGTGGAGACCGGTGTCCACGAGGGCCACGGTCCAGTCCGGCGCGGCGCTCCGGACGAAGCGCTGGGCGCCGTCTCGCAGATTCACAACGTAGTCTGTGCTGCGAACGTAGAAGTTGTGGAAGTAATCCTTGATGACCTCGCCCTTGTAGCCACAGGCCACGACGAAATCGTTGAACCCGTGGTCCGCGTAGATCTGCATGATGTGCCAGAGGATCGGATACGGGCCGATCTCGATCATCGGCTTCGGGCGAGCCTCGGTGTGCTCGGCGAGCCGGCTTCCGAAGCCTCCGGCGAGCAGGACGACCTTCATGGGTTCCATGGGGCGCCGGAGGATAGATCAGAACGACAGAACTTACACGGCGCGAACCGTGGGCGACCGTGCTTCGCTACCTCGGGCAGCAGGGCCGTGGTAGACGCGGCCGCATGAGCATGGCGAAGCCGGCGTCGCTGAGAGGCCTCTTCCGGTCCCGGAGCCTGCAGAGGCATCGCCTCGCGATCGCGGCGTCGCTCCTCGTCGCGCTCGGCTGCGCGTGGGTGCTGCGCGTGGGGGGGCTGCCCGTCGTGCCGGACAGGGCCGCGTTCGCGGGCGTGACGTGGTGGGCTCTGGCGCTGCACGGCGTGCTCTATGTCGCCGCGCTCTACCTGCGATCCCACCGCTGGACGTGGTTGCTCGAGCCCATCGAGCCCGTGCCGCTCCGGCGCGTCGTCGCCGTCTCCTTCATTGGTTATGGCGCGCTCGTGCTGATGCCGTTCCGCACCGGGGAGGCGGTGCGCCCGCTGCTCATCCGCCGCCGCGGCCTGTCCGCGTGGGCGGCGGCGGGCACGGTGGCCGCAGAGCGGATCATCGACGGCCTGTTCCTCAGCGCGCTGCTCCTCGCCGGGCTCGCGCTCGCGCGCCCCCGCGAGCCGCTCCCGGATCGGATCGGCGATCTCGCGGTCCCCGCCGCCGCCGTCCCGCGCGCCGCCTACCTGGCGCTCGCCGTCTTCGGCGCGGCGTTCGTCGCGATCGGCGTCTTCTATTTCCGCAGGGCCTGGGCGCGGCGCGCGACCGAGCGCGTGGTCGGGCTCGTCTCGACGAAGCTCGCGGGCCGCCTGGCCGACGCCGTGGAGCGCGTCGCCTCGGGCCTCGGCTTCCTGCCCCGGCTCCGGTACACGGCCCCGTTCCTCCTGGCGACGGCGGGGTACTTCCTCCTGAACGTGTGGGCGATGCAGATCGTGGCCTTCGGGTGCGGCCTTCTGCCCATCGACTTCCCGCGGGCGGCCGTCCTCGTCGGCGTGCTCCACCTCGGCGTCCTCCTCCCGAACGCGCCGGGGTATTTCGGCACGTTCCAGATGGCGGTCTATGCAGGGCTCTCGCTCTACCTCGCGCCGGAGGTCGTGATGGGCCCCGGCTCGGCGCTCGTCTTCTCGACCTACTCGCTGCAGGTCGGGCTCGTGGTGCTGCTCGGCGCGATCGCGCTCGCGGTGGAGGGGGCGCCGCTGAGCCAGGCGTTCGCGGAAAACCAGGCCGAGGACGTGAGGCCGCAGGGGCTACCCTCGCCGCCGGGCGCGAGCTAGGCTCGCCGCCCTTTCATGGCGCTCTCCTCCCACCTGCTCGATCGCGGCCATGCCGCCCTGTACGTCCTCTCCCAGCGCCTCGTCGGGGCCGACCTGGCCCGGCGCGCGTGCCTCGAGGCGCTCGATCTGCGCCCCGGCGATCGCGTGCTCGATATCGGCTGCGGCCCTGCGTACTACTTCGATCGCCTGCCGGCGGTCGACTACCACGGGTTCGACACCGACCGCCGCCACATCGCGGCGGCCCGCGCGCGCCACGGGGATCGGGCCAGGTTCTACGACGAGCCGTTCGGCGAGCTGCACGCGCGCGCGCTGGCCCCCTTCGACCGGGTCCTGATGCTGGGCCTCTTGCACCACGTGGACGACGAGGTGGCGAGCTCGCTGCTCTCGCTGGTCGCGCGCTCGATCCGCCCCTCGGGCCGCGTGATCACGCTCGACACCGCCTTCTGGGAGGGCCAGTCCTCGCTGGCGCGGCTCATCGCGAAGAACGATCGCGGCGACTACATCCGCACCCCGCAGGCGTTCCGGCGGCTCGCCGACCGGTCCTTCGGCCGGATCGAAGAGCGCTTCGTGGGCGACACCCTCAGGATGCCCGCCTCCCATTTCATGATGAGCCTCGAGGCGCCGCGGGTCGCCTAGCGTCCGGGCTAGCCGCCGAGCCGGTCCCACGCGAGCTTGGCCGTGAGCGTGAGGCCGAGGGCGACAACGAACCACCGCACCTTCCTGGGCTCGATGCGGCGGGCGACCACGGCGCCGGCGAGCGAGCCGACCACCGCCGCCGCCATCATGATCGGCGTGGCGACCGCGTCGACCGCGCCCGCGAACAGGAACGCGAGCGCCGCCACGCCGTTGATCAGGCTCGCGAGCACCGTCTTGATCCCGTTCAGCCGGTGGATGTCCACGTCGCCCGCGAACGACGAGAGCAGCGCGAGCATCATGATGCCGATGCCCGCGCCGAAGTAGCCGCCGTAGACGCTCACGAGGAACTGGAGCAGGAACACGAGCCACGGCCGGGAGGGCAGCGCGAAGCGCTCCGCGCCGGGATCCGCCGCCGAGGATGGCGCCGCGGAGGGCTTCGCCGGGCGCAGGTTCTGCCAGAGCAGGAGCAGCGTCGCGACGAGCACGAGCCCCGGCACCGCGGCGTCGAACACGCGCTGCGGCGTCACGAGCAGGAGCGCCGAGCCCACGACGCCGCCGAGCAGCGAGGGCAGGAACAGGACGCCGAGGACCCGGTAGTCCCGGGAGAGCTCGCGGCGATACGCCCACGCCGACGCGAGCGACGCCGGCGTGAGCGCCACGGCGTTCGTCGCGTTCGCCGCGAGCGGGGGCAGCCCCGCCGCGATCGCCGCGGGGAACGACACCAGCGTGCCGCCCCCGGCCACCGCGTTGATGGCGCCGGCCACGGCGGCGCCGCCGGCGAGGAGTGCCGCTCTGGTCAGATCCACGGCGCGAGATCGCCCGAGCCCCGCCGGCCTGTCAACCGCCGCGCTTGAGGGGGCGGGCGCGGCGCCCCTAGGATGGAATGGCGGCCGACCCTGGCGGTCGCTCCTCCTCGGAGAGCCGAGCGACATGCCGCGATTCTTCCCGCACCTCCCCGCCGCGCTGCTCTCCGCCATGGCGTGCGGCGCGCTCGCGAAAGCGGCCGCCGGCGAGGGGCAGCCCGAGCGCGCGCGCGTCTGGGTGGCCGACGACGGCACGCGCGTCCGCCGGGAGGATGTCGGCCTGCCGCTCTCGCGCGGCGAAGGAAACGCGGTCTTCCGGCCCGGCGAGCCGATCCGGCTCGGCGCGCTCCGCGCGGAGGTCGTCGCCTTCCAGGTCGTCGTCGAGGCCGGCGCCGAGCCCGTGCGCGGCGTCACGGTCGAGCTCTCCGCGCTCGGCCCCGCGGCCGGCCCGGGCGCGCCGGCCAAGGCGCCGCCGGCGCCGCAGCAGCCCGCGCAGGGGCAGGGAGCGGCGCCCGCGGGGACGATCTCGATCCGCCGCTTCGTCGAGCACTACGTCGAGATCACGCGGCGCTCGCGCAACGAACAGCGCCCCCGGGAGTCGCTCGGGTGGAGCCCTGCGGCGCGGCCGCCCGACGACGTGCACCTCGGGTTCCTCCCCGACGCGCTCATCCCGGTCGAGCTCGCGCCCCCCTGGGCGCCGTACCCGCTCGAGGTAGGCGCTCGCGAGACCCGGGCGGTCTGGATCGATCTCCACGTCCCGGAGGGCGCCCTCCCCGGCGCTTACGAGGGGAGGGTGGTGGTCGGATCGGCGTCGCACGGCGAGCTCGCGTCGCTCGATCTGAAGCTCGACGTCGCCCCGCCGGCGCTGCCGTACGGCGCTGTCGACTTCATCGCGTTCTACGACGCCGATCCCGTCGCCGAGCGGGTCGGCGGCGGGCCCGCCGTCGAGCAGCAGCTCTGGCAGCTGCTCCACGAGCACCACGTCGACGGCTTCGCGTCGGTCCGGAGCCCCGCCGAGGTCGAGCGGCTGCGCGCGGCGATCGACGGCTCGCTCTTCACGGAGGCGCGCGGCTACCGGGGGCCGGGCGCGGGCGTGCCGCCCGGGGCGGTGGCGCTCGGCGCCTATGGCAGCTTCGGCGATCCCGGGGAAGCGACCCTCCACCGCGTCGAGGCGGTCGCGGACCTCCTCCCGCCGGCGGTGGACGACGTGATGCTCTATGCGATCGACGAGCAGTGCGAGAGCCCCCGCGGGCCCGGCTGGCGCCGGCTGATCCGCGGCTCGCGCCTGTCGTCGCGCGTCCTCGTGGGGCACTCGTGCGGCGAGGTCCCTCCGGTGGAGCAGGACGTCGACCTCGTGCTCACGCCGGCGAACCGCTTCGACTCCACGTGGGCGCGGGCCGCGCGCGAGGCGGGCCAGCGGCTCTGGGTGTACAACGGCGCGCTGCCGCGGACCGGCACGTTCATGATCGATGCGCCGCTCACCGGGCTCATGGCCGACGGCTGGATCGCGGCCTCCCACGAGGTGGACCGCTGGTTCCTGTGGGAGACGGCGTTCTGGCACGACGGCAACCGCGGCGGCAAAGGGCCCATCGACCCGTTCACGGTCGCCGAGAACTTCCACAACCGCGACGGCGACGCGTGCCTCGGCGACGGCATGCTGCTCTATCCCGGGACGCAGCGGGGCGCGTTCTCCTCCCGATCCGTCGGCTTTCCCGGCGTGCTCCCCTCGATGCGCCTGAAGAGCCTTCGCCGCGGGATCCAGGACGCCGGCTACATCGCGCTCGCGAGGTCGGCGTCGCCCGGCGCGGTGGACGCGATCGTCAAGGAGGTGATCCCGGCCGCGCTCGACGAGGCGCTCGACAGCGCGCCCGCCGCGTGGAGCAGCGACGGCGCCCCGTTCTTCAGGGCGCGCTCCGCGCTGCGCGCGCTCATCCCGGCGGGCGCCTCGCTCGACGCCGCCGGCGTCCGCCGCGCGCTCGCCGAGGCGGCTGCGGCCCGCCGCGCGCTCGTCCCGCTCCCCCGCGCGGGCGGCGGGGCGGACAGCGCGGGACAGACCATCCCGTGGCCGTTCGGCCGCTGGAGCACGACGGCGCGGCTCATCGCCGTCGCCGGGCTGGGCGCCGCCGTGCTCGCGCTGGTCATCGGGCTCTACCGCCGGGGGAAGCCAGGGCGGGGGACCGAGGGGCGCTGACCGGCGTACGCCTCACTCGCCTGCCTGGCGGCTCAGCCGGTATCCCACGAAGCTGCACCCCGCTATGAAGAGGGTTCTATCGCCGGCGGATGGAACGGCGTTTTGGGCTCGTCGGGCTCACGATGATCGCATGATGAGCTGCTGAGTCGCCTTGCGCTCGCCCACGACGGCGACCACCGTCTCGGAGGCGAGCCCCGCCGCGCCCTGCGACGTGCGGCGGATCGCGCCGAGCAGCGCGAACCAGCCGAGCTGGCTGCTCGAAATGGCGCGCTCGGTGATTCCGTCCACGCGGGCCAGCGTCTTGCGCGCGACCCGGAACACGCTGCGATCGACCCCCTCGAGCAGGTCGAGCGTGGCGCCGAGCCGCTCCTGCGTCTCGACGCGCACGTCCTCGAGGAAGCCGAACCCCGCGCGCACGACCTCTTCGGCGACGCCGAGGCTGCCATCAACCCAGGTGGTGATCAGGCCCTCTTGCGGAACGCTGAGCTTCGCGCGTTCAGAACCATTGCTGCCGGCCGCGGCTTGGCCGGAGATGCTTTCGTCCATCTCGAACCCCCTTCCTCAAAATGGCTCGCAGGCCATTCGCCTGCTGCGAACCCACTATCAACAACTGAGTTCTCGGATGGGTTATCACAGGGCAACAAAGGCGTGAACTCTTTCTTCGTCATCTCGTCATCGCGATCGCGCCCTCTGGTGCTCTGGTCGGTCGCGTCCGTTGTGTAGGGTTGCGCAGGTTGCGCAGGTTGCGTCCGTTGCACCTTGCGTCCGTCGCGTCCGTCGCGTCCGTTGCGTTCGTCGCGTCCGTTGCGTCCGTTGCGTCCGTTCCCGGGGCCAGACGTGCCGCGCGGAGTGAGGTCGTGGTGGCGCCCTCCCACGCGCCCTGCCGAATCCGCTCTACCTGGGTAAATTCGCTGAAAACTCGCGATAAACGGCCAGCGCGTCGGAGACGTAAGCTGGCGGCCAGCGAAGACCCTTGGTCCTTGGCAGGCGCGCCCCGGCTGGGTACGGTCCCGCGGTGCCCACGAGGCCCACGAAGATCGAGCGATTTCTGAGGGGGACCACCTTGTCCACGCTGCTTGCCGCCTCCTGTGTCTCCGGCGCACCGCACGGCGAGGCGCCCTCCGCGCCGCCACCTGCTGAGCTCTTGGCCTTCGATCTGCAAGAAGGCCAGATAGACAACCACTTCTTCCGTCGTGGTCATATCGCCGCCCATCTCTTGACGACGTCGGGCGTGTCGCCGCGGCTCATCGTCGCTTTTCCGGCAGGGAACATGGGAATCGCTGTGTGGTTCGATTCTCTGCCCGCGCCGGTCGATCTCTCGGTGGAGGGGGACGTCTCTGACGTGGAGCGCGTGGAGCGGCCCGGCGTCATGCGCGGCGTGTCGGCGCTCCTTGCGAGCGAGGCGCCGGTGCTGCGTGTCCATCGGGTGCTCCTAGGGAGTGTCCGTACGCTCCGTGACGTGGGGCGCGACGCCGAGGTTCCGGCCTGGCTCGGGAACGACGTCGAGGTGTTCGCCTCGCAGCGAGGAGCGGCGATCGCCGTGCGGCGCACGATGCTGGACGGCGATCATCACCTCGAGCTGCTCATCGAGCCGCAGGACGGCACGACGGCCGCGCTCGGGAGCGACGGCCGGATCGAGCTGGCGGCAGGGCCGAGCGGCCTCCGTGTCCGGGTGACGGCGCTCTCGGACGAGGCGCCGCTCACGCCGGTGCCCCTCGAGGAGCTCGTGACGGAGCGCGCCAGCGACGACCCGCGCCACCGACAGGCGCTCGGCTTCCTCGCGTACCGGGAGAAGCTGCTGGCCGGGTCCTGGCGTTTCCTTACGTACTTCGGCCGGGACACCTTGCTCGCGGTGAGGATGCTCCTGCCCGTCCTCGATCCGGCGGTGGTCGAGGCGGGCATCGGCTCGGTCCTCGATCGGCTGAGCCTGACCGGTGAGGTCGCGCACGAGGAGGCGATCGGCGAGTACGCGGCGTTCATGCACCTCGATTCGGGCATCCCCGGGGCGCTGCGCGAGCCCGTCTACGATTACAAGATGATCGACGACGACTTCCTCCTCGCGCCGGTCGCCGCGGAGTATCTCCTCGGCAGCGCGGCCGGCCGGGAGCGCGCGGCGGCGTTCCTGTCGCGCCGGACGCCGGGGGGCGACACGTACGCGGAGGCGCTCGCGCGGAACGTGGCGCTCGTGATCCACCTCGCCGCCCCGTTCGCCGAGACGGGGGATCCGATGACGTTGATCGGGCTCAAGGCGGGCACGAAGGTGGGCGAGTGGCGTGACAGCCAGGAGGGCCTGGCGGGCGGCCGGATCCCCTACGACGTGAACGCCGCGCTGGTTCCGGCCGCGCTCCGCGCGTCGGCGCGGCTGCTCGCGAGCCCGCTGCTCGGCGCGGACGCGGAGCGCGCCGGCCGGGCGGAGCGGTTCGCGCGCGCGTGGAAGGACGCCGGCGTGTTCTTCCGTGTGGAGCTGCCGGAGGACGAGGCCAGGCGGCGCGTGTCGTCCTATGCGGCGTCGCTGGGCCTGGACGCGGCGCCGGCGCTCGCGTCGATCTCGGGGACGCTCTCGTTTCCTGCCGTCGCGCTCGACAACGAGGGGAAGCCGATTCCCATCATGCACTCCGACGACAGCTTCGTCCTCCTGTTCACGGAGCCGCCGCCCGCTGCGCTGGAGGAGATCGCGGGCCGCCTGATCCGCCCGTTCCCTGCCGGCCTGCGGACGCCGGTGGGGATCCTGGTCGCGAACCCCGCGTTCGCGCAGGATCCAGCGATCCAGAGGGATTTCACGGCGGCCCATTACCACGGGACGGTCACGTGGTCGTGGCAGCAGGCGATGCTGGCCGCGGGCGTCGAGCGGCAGCTCGGCCGCGGCGATCTGCCGCCCCGCGCGCGGGGCGCGCTGGAGCGGGCGCGGAGCGCGCTCTGGGAGGTCATCGCGGCGACGCGCGAGGCGAGCACGCGGGAGCTCTGGAGCTGGGCCTTCGAGGGCGGCTGTTACAAGCTGGTCCCCTTCGGCGCGGAGCGATTGCACCACGACGAGTCGAACGCGGTGCAGCTCTGGAGCACCGTGTACCTCGCGGTACGCCCCTGAGCCGAGCGGCGGATCGCGCTCAGGCCTTTGCGCCGGCGATCAAGTCCATCAGCGATCGCCGCTCCCCGCCACGATCGGCCCCTTCAATCGCTCCCAGCTCGACATCCGGCCGGATCCCCGTCCCGTGGATCGGCTCTCCGCCCGGCAGGACCATCCTCGCGGCCGGCGCGAGCACCGGCGCGTGATCCTCGGGATCCGCCGCGACCTTCAGCGCCGTTCCTTTCCCGTACGTGCGCTCCCCCGCCACGACCGCCCTCCCGTGCCACTGGAGGCAGCCGGCGAAGAGCTCCGCCGCCGACGCCGTCCCGCCATTCACCAGGATCCACAGAGGCGCGCGGCACGGATCCCGGTGGCTCGACCGGTACACGATCTCGTCGCCGTCCGCGTCGATCGCCCTCCCGAGGACGCTCCCCGGCTCCAGGAAGTCGCCCGCGAGCTCGACGAACGCCGTCAGCTCCCCACCGGGGTTGTCGCGCAGATCCAGCACGAGCGTCTCCAGCCCTTCGGCCTCGAGCGCCCTCACCGCCGTGTGGACCCGGGCGGGCACGTCCAGCGAGAAGGTGCGGATCTTCACGTACCCGACCCCCGGCTCGAGCTGGACGCTCTCGACGGGCGACGCGCCGCCGCACGGGTGGAGCGACGCGACCAGCGCGTCCAGATCGGCCAGCATCGGGGCGCCGGCGGGCCGCGCGCCCCCGGCGCTGCCCGCGTTGTACGTGATGAAGACGTTGGTCACGCTCGGCAACACCTGGACGCCGATGAAGCAGTTGTAATTGTTGCCGGCCCTCGGAGAGAGCAGCGACGTGGCGGGGGCATAGTTGATGAAGACCCGCACGTTGCCGAACGTGTACTGGCCTGTTCCCATGAAGGTCCAGTGCAGCGTTCCCAGCCAATCGCCCATCGTGAGGATCGCGCGCGCCAGGAGGCTCAGCGCAGGCCCCATCGAGAACCACACGTTGAACGAGAACGGGAACTTCACCGCGTTCGGGTCGAAATTGGGGAACGGGAACGGGCCGAACGCAGGCGACATGCACACGTCGGGGAACCCGGCGCTCATGCCGGTACACTTGTTGTTCGCAGGCAGCATCGCGCCGGCCTCCTATCCCAAGAGGATCTGCTTGCCGTTCACCGTGACCGTCTCCTCGGTCAGGATCGTGGCGTTCTTCGCCTTCGTGAAGGCCGTCTTCTCCACGATCGTGTGCGACTCGCTCGCTTGAACGCTCAGCAGCGCGCTCACCCGCTGGACCATCGAGGTGAACCTCTGGACCACGGCGTCGGCCATCATCCGGATCTTGCCCGCCTGCACCTCGATCTCCGGCCCCCGGATCGCGACGCCCTTGTCCCCGGACAGCGAGAGCTCCCCGTCCCTCGCGTGCACCGCCACGTCCCCCTGGAGCGACAGCACCGTCCGACCCGCGCCGTGGAGCACGCCGATGGCGTAGTAGCGCTCCTCCCTGCCGATGACGAGCAGCGTGTCGCCCACGGCGGGCTCGTAGGGCAGCGCGAGCGCCATCTCGACGGCGACCGGCTGGCCGCCCGGCAGCTCCACCGCGATCGCGCCCCCCTCCGCCGCCGTGACCCGGCCCGGGCCCAGGTACTCCCTCGGGAGCGCCGCGGCGCCGTCCTGGCCCGCGTCGTCGGCCGCCGCGCCCCCGGCCCGCGGGAGGCCGATCCGATGCACGTCCGCGCCGCGCGAGCCGTGCGCGCCGTACGCCCGAGGCGCGTGCTCCTCGCCCGCCGCCGCATCCACCCGCACGGCCGCCGCGCGATCGCTCTCCTTCATGGCTCCCATCGACATCGCTCCTCCTTCATTGCGAGCGCCGCTCGGGCGGCATCCATGCTTCGGCCTCGAGCCGATCGACGTCCGTGCGCCTCGCCGTGGCGAGGTTGGCGTCGAGATAACGTGTCTTCTCGTCGCGGACGTGGTGCAGGTTCGCCCAGTGCAGGTCCGCGCCGGTGAAGTCGGCGCCCGAGATGTCCGCGTGCGAGAGATCGGCGTGGTGCGCCTTGACCCCCACGAACAGCGCCCCGGCAGCGCGGACCTCGTGCATCACCGTCTCGCGGATGTCGGCCCCCGCGAGGTTCGCCCCCGAGAGATCGGCCTTCACGAAGATCGCATTGCGGAGCATCGCCTGCGTCAGCCCGGCGCCGGCGAGCACGCCCTCGCCGAAGAAGGCGGCCTTCGCCATCGCGCCCGCCAGCGAGGCCTGCCGCAGGTTCGCCCCCTTGAAGTTCGCGTTCGCCAGGATGGCGCCGTCGAGCCGGGTCCGCTCCAGGTTGCACGAGGTGAAGTCGCAGTTCGACAGGTTGCACCCCGAGAGGTCCATCCCCGAGAGGTTCCCGAGCGCGAAGAAGCACCGCGAGAGGGTCAGCCCGGAGAGCGACACCCGCGTCAGGTCCACGCCGGAGAAGTCCACGCAGTCGAAGATCGCCTTCTCGAAGGTGATGCCCTCCACGACCGCGGTCCGCAGCGTGGTCTGCGAGACGAGCGCGCGCGTCAGGTTCGCGCCCGTCAGGTTGGCCCCCTCCAGCATGCAGCGCACGAGCCGCGACCCGGACAGGTCGGCGCCCGAGAGATCGGCCTCCTTGAAGACCACCATCTCGAGGTCCTTGCCCGAGAGATCCGCGCCCGGCAGCCGCGCCCGGTACAGCATGCACGACCTCAGCGTCGCGCCCCGGAAGTCCGCGCCGGTGAGGTCGCAGTTCGCGAGCACCGTCTGGTCGAGCGTCGCGCCCCGGAAGCTCGCGCCCCGGAGGTCCGTTCCCTGGAGCGACGACAGCGTGAGGTTCGCGTTCTCGAAGCTCACCCCCGCGAAGTCCATCCCCTCCAGCGCCGCGCCCGCGAGGTCCGCCCCGGAGAGGTCGAGCCGGCCGAGGCGCGCGCCGTCGAACACCGTCTTCGTGAGCTTCTTCGGGAGCACGGCCTCCCGGAGATCGGCCTTCAGGAACACCACCGTGTCGAGCTCGGCGCCCGACAGATCGGCCCGCGTCAGGTTCGCCTCGGTGAACGATGAGCCCTCGATCCGCGCCTGCGACAGCGAGGCGCCCGAGAGGTCCGCCCGCGTGAACGACGACTGCGAGACGGTCACCCCGTCGAGCGCCGCGCCCGACAGGTCGGCGAGGTCGAGCCGCGTGCCCTTCAGGGTCGCGCCGGACAGCTCTGCCCCCGCGAGCTTCGACTCGGCCAGGTTCGCCTCCTGGAGCCGCGCGCCGCGCAGGTTCGCCCCGGTCAGCTGCCCGCGGACCAGGCTCGCCCCCGTGAGGTTCGCCCCGGCGAGGTTCGCGCCCGAGAGGTCGCTCTGGGCGATGGCCGCGCCCTGGAGATCGGCGCCCGACAGGTCCGCGCCGCGGAGCGCGCACCAGGCCATCTTGATGCCGCGGAGATCGGCCCCCGAGAGGTCCGCGCCCTCCAGCTGCACCCGCCCGAGCTTCACGCCGCGCAGCCGCGCCTTGCGGAGGTCGGCCCCCCGCAGATCCATGTCGCCGAGCGTCCTGCCCTCGAGCGCCTCGCCCGCCTGGAGCAGCGCCCTCAGCTCGTCCGGGGTCATCGATCTCGCTCCAGCGTCGACTTCTTCAGGTTCGCCCCCCTGAAATCACAGCCGGATCCCGAGGTCTCGTAGAATTTTGCATCGTAGAGGTTCGCGTCGACGAACTTCGCCTCCGGGACCCGCGCCTTGAGCAGGTCCGCCTCGAAGAGGTTCGCCCGCGTGAAGTCGGCGCGCGTGAGGTTTGCCCGGTCGAACCGGGCGCCCCGCACGTTGGCCCCGAAGAAGCTCGCCCCGTCGGCCGTGGCCTCGCTGAAGAGGGCGCCCGTCAGCACGGCGAGGCTGAGATCCGCGTCGGTGAGGGTCGCGCTCATCCACACGCTCCCGTCGCCCCGCGCGCCCGTGAAGACCGCGCCGGTGAGGTCGGAGCCGGAGAAGCTCGTGCCGGTCAGGGTGGCGCCCGCGAACGTGGCGGAGGCGCCCTTGACCTTGGACACGAAACACCGCGTGAGCGAGGCCTGCGACAGGTCCGCGCGCTCGAGCACGGTGCTTTCCAGGAAGGCAACGGCCCACGCCGCCCCGCGCGCGACGGCCCCCGTCATGTCCGCCCTCGAGAAGACGAGCTGCGACCCTTGCGTGCCCGAGAGATCGGCCTCCATGAGCCGCGCGCCGTCGAACGTGGTGCCCTCCAGCGTGGCGCCGCGGAAGACGGCGCGCTCTGCCCAGGCGCTCTGCAGGGTGGCGAGGCTCAGGTCCGCGCCCGTGAAATCGGCCTCCCTCACGTCGGCGTCGAACAGCACGGCCTGCTTGAGGAGGGCGCGCGTGAGCCTCGCGCCCCGGAGGTTGGCGCCCGTGAGGAGGGCGCCCGTGAGGTCCGCGCCGGTCAGGTCGCGGCCGCTCAGGTCCTGCTCGCTCAGGTCCTGGTCGCGGAGGTCGCTCCCCGGCCCGATCTGCCCGGGCGGCCGCGGCGGGGCCATGGAGAGGCCCATCGACGCGAGCTTCGGATCGCCGGCGAGCTTGTCCCACGCCGCGAGCGCCGGGACCTGGGTCCCGCGCGCGGCCGCGAGCGCCTTCGCCTCCTCCACCGCCCGCGCGACGCGCCGGAAGGCCGTCCGGAGCGCCGCGTCCATCAGCACGGGCGACGCGTCGGAGCTCATCGGCGGCAGGGCCTGCGAGGCCTTCGGCAGGTTGCGCAGCGCCTCCGCGATGACGCTGCCGAGGACCTTGCCCCCCGGCAACGCGATGCCCGCGAGCGCCGCCATCGCCCGGCCGATCCTCTCCTGCTGCGGCTTCGCGACGTCGCCGAGCCGCGCCTTGAGCAGCGCCGACAGCGGGTCGAGCCCCGCCGCGCCGCCGCCGTCGCGCGGCGCCGCGCCGTCGCCCTTCTTCTGCAGCGCCTGCAGCGCCCCCCACTCCTCCTTGAGCTCCGGCGCGAGCTGCTCCTCGATCTCGAGCGGATCGGCCTCGAAGCGCGCGAGGATCTCGCGGTAATGCTCCTCGGGCAGCGCCGGCCCGTCGAGCGGCTCGGAGGCGACGAGCGTGGTGACGCGCGAGAGGTCGTCGTCGGTCACCTCCGTGAGGCCGCGCCACGTGAGGAACAGGGCCCCCTCGTCCAGGTTGGCGAGCAGCGTGTCGAGGTGCATCGGCACCTCCCGGAACCCGCGCTCCGCGTCGTTCGCGAACACGCGGATCCGGAGGCCCGGCAGCCGCGACCGGAAGACCTCCGCGTCCGGGTGGAGGTTCTGGAACAGGAGCTCCTCGTCCCCGCGCAGGTACGGGAGCCACTGATCGGGCCGGGCCGCGTTGAAATAGGTCCAGTCGAAGTCGTCGGCGAAGTAGGGCGCTCGCTGCTCGCGGTACGCCTTGCCGTAGTTCTTCCCGACCCGGGCGCGCCGATCGGGCCGGTTCGGCGACAGGGGCCCGAACCCCGCGGGCGCCGGCCGATCCGAGCGCGACAGCAGCAGATCGTCCGCGCCCTCGACGTTGGGGAGCTCGCGCGTCCCCTGGCCCCTGCCCACCGGGTTGAGCGGGTGCCCCGGCCCTCCGAAGCTGCGCCGATCGCCGAGCGGCATCCGGTCGAACGGCACGGGATCGCTCATGGCGGGCCCGAGCAGGCCATCCATCCACACGCGCTCGCCGACCACGCGCAGGATCTTCGACCAGGACCCCACGCCGAACCGCACCGGACACTCGGTCATGCGCGCCTTGCCCGGCGTGTGGCACGTGCCGATCAGGAGCACGTCGGCGTGGGGCTTGAAGTCCGCCAGATCGCTCGGGTACAGGCACTCGCCGGTCTGCTCGTGATCGTCGTCGTGGAACACGTCGCCGCGCAGCGTCTCCTGCGCGAGCGCCGGGTGGCCCTCGGGCAGGGAGAGCGGCGCTCCGGGCGTGAGGGTGAACTTCGCCCGGACGATCAGGGTCATCTCCGGCTGGGGCGGCCTCCGCGAGGTGACCTTGCTGCCGAAGAGGAACGGGGTGAGGTTCTTGTTCGCCATCCGTGAGGGTCGTCGCGCGTGCGCGTCACGTCATGAGGTGGACTGCCGCGATGTTCGTGCGGACGGGCACGACCTTGCCCCGGTCCAGGGTGACCTTCAGCTTCTCCGTCCCCATCGAGAGCGTGGGCCCGATGCTGGCATCGAGGGACGCGGCGACGGTGACGGACGCCTCCAGGCCGATCGTGGCGCTGGCCGAGATGCCGCCTGTGAAGCTCACCTCCGCGCCGAGCGTCGCCTCGATCATCGCCCCCAGGACGACCTCGTTGACCATGCCGAGGTTGATCGTCGTCTCGATCCCGTCGACGACGGTCTTGCTGTCGCCCTGCGTGTAGGAGTCCGCGTCGCCGTACTTCTCGTCCTTGGTGTCGGCGTGGGTCTCGGAGATGATCTTGCTCGCCTTCGTATAATTCTTGATGATGTCGGCCTCGGTGTGGTCATCCACGGTCCCGGTGACCGTGGTCGAGGTCGTGATCGACCCCGCCTTCATCGTCGACTTCGACGGTCCCTCGACGGTCGTCTCGTCGGTCATCGACGTGGCGTGGGTCTTCGACACCATCGTGTCCGCCCATGTCTCGTTGGAGATCGAGGGCACCGGCAGCTTCGCCGAGCCGGTATAGGACGAGATGCTCTTGGCCCACGTCCTGTCGACGATCGTGGGGTTCTCCCCGAGGACGCCTGATCGGGGGAGCCCCCAGGGGTCCGTGATCTCGTCCAGGTTGCGCGGCGGGCTGTCGTGTCCGGTGACGCTCTCCATCTTGCTGCTGTAATGGAACTCGAAGGCATCGCCGTGGTAGGTGGTGTGCACCTCGCCCTTCACGGTCTTCTCGCGCAGGCGCTTCTCGCCGCGGGGGCCCTGGATGAAGTCGAACTCGCCCGACCCGTAGAAGGTGATGCTCTTCTCGTTGATCTGCCCGTCCTCCGCCTTCCAGCCGCCCTCGAACTCGCGGCGGCCGAGGACGGTCATCTTGTAGGTGCCCCCGATGACCTCGACCTTGTCGCCCCGCGTGGTGATGACCCGGTTGCCGTCGGTGTGATCTCGCCAGGTGTACTCGTCGCCCTCGGCCGCGCCGATGCGCAGGTACGACGACATGCCGTCGCCGAAATCAGGCACATGGAGGATACCGTACTTGCCATCGCCGGCCATGGGAGCTCCGTATCCGGTGGCGCGTGGAGCGTGGTGCTCGCGCCCTCAAACGAAGAGGTTGAACGCCGAGACGATCTTGTTGGCGAGCGCGATCTCCGTCTTGCTCATGTGGAGCTCCACGCCCGCCGGGCTGATCTCGAGTGTGGGGCCGGCGGAGACGTCGATGCTCCCGGTCAAGCTGAAATCCGCCTTGAGCCCGACGGTCACGTCGACGATGCCGCCGGCCGTGAAGGTCACCTCCGCGCCGAGCGTCGCCTCGATCATCCCCCCCAGGACGACCTCGTTGACCATGCCGAGGTTGATCGTCGTCTCGATCCCCTCGACGACGGTCTTGCTGTCGCCCTTCGTGTAGGAGTCCGCGTCGCCGTACATATCGTCCTCGGTGTCGGCGTGGGTCTCGGAGATGATCTTGCTCGCCTTCGTGTAGCTCTTGATGATGTCGGCCTCGGTGTGGTCATCCATGGTCCCATCGACCTTGGTGGACGACGTGATCGACGCGGCCTTCATGGTGGATTTCGACTCCGCCTTGACCGTCGTCTCGTCGGTCATCGAGGTGGCGTTCGTCTTCGACACCATCACTTCCGCCCAGGTCTCGTCGGTGATCGACGGCACCGGCAGCTTCTCCGAGCCGGTATAGGACGAGATGCTCTTGGCCCACGTCCTGTCGACGATCGTGGGGTTCTCCGTCGGGATCGCCTGGGGCGAGGGCGGGTTCTTGTCATCGATGAAATCGTCGGTGACATTCAGCGTGGGGAACGTGTCCGTGCCGGTCTGGCTCTCCTTGATCTTCCCGAAGTAATAGTCGTAGACGTCGCCGTGGTAGAGGGTGTGCACCTCGCCCTTGATGGTCGTCTCGACCACCTTCCACGTCCCGCCGTAGTTCTGCACCCACTCGATCGTGGTGCCGCCGCCGAAGGTCTCGCTGACCTCGGTGACGTGCCCTCCCGACACGTCCCAGCCCGCCTGGTGCTCCCCGCGGCCGAGGATGAGCAGGCGGTAGTTCCCCCCGATCACCTCGACCTTGTCGCCCTTGGTGGTCGAGATGCGGTTGCCGTCGGTGTGATCGCGCCAGCCGCCCTTCGTGTGCAGCTTCGCGGTCTCGGCCTTTCGCTCGCCCACAGGCACGAAATTGGGCGAGCCGTCCCGCTTGCGGTCGTCGTCGGTGAACCTCTGAATCCGCTCGGCGAGATCGTCGCCCGCGCTCTCGCCGAGCGGCGCGGCGGCCCCGAGGCGCAGGTAGGACGGTTCCCCACCATTCAGATCCGGTACTTCGAGGAGCGCGAACTTGCCTCCGGACACTGGAGCCTCCGAGCGTGATCGACGACGCATGGCGTCGCCGTGTCGCGGACCGCACAATCCTATGTCAGGGGGAGCCGCCCGTCCACGCCGAACCGCTCGCCGCGATCGTCGTGATCGAGCGCGCGGCTCACGGGGCCGCGTGGCTCACGAGGCCTCGGCGGGGCGCTGCGCCGCCGACTCGGGGGCTTGGTGCGCGATGGCCCAGACGAACTCCGGCAGCAGCGCGAGGGAGTGCGGATCCTGCGTCACGCCGATGAGACCGCTGATGAACTCCATGGGGTGCTCGCGCCTGCTCCCGTCGATGAAGCGCAGCTGGGCGCTGGTCAGGCCGGGCGGCAGCTCGGAGAGCCCCGGTCCCTGCGGGTTCCCGAGGCCCCCGAGCGCGTCGCTCCGGGCCTCCGCCGTCAGCCATCGCTCGTGCCAGCTCTCGAGATAGGGATTCGGGGCGAAGTAGTCGTTGGGCCACGCGCGCAGGTAGGGAAACAGCACGTGGATCCACCCGGTCAGCTCGTCGGACGAGCTCTCGTACCTGAAGAACGCGCGCCAGAACATCGTGTCGGCGCGCCCCTCCGCCGAGGCGGCGATCTGGTCGAGCACGGGCAGGAGCGCGCGGGTCCACCGATCTTGCCCGACGGAGCCGAGCATCGCCACGCGCTGGCGCACCCAGCGCCAGTCGTCGGACGTGCCGAGCAGGTACACGCGCGGGATCCCGCGCTGCGGGAACACCATGTCGCCCGGGAACGGCGGCTCCCACGCGTAGTGCGGCGCGAGCGGGGTCGCGACCGTGAGCTCCGACGACACCCGCTCGACAGGCCCCGTGGTGGAGAAATTGGAGGTCACGAGGTCCCGCAGCGAGCCGACCCGCGCCGAAACCTGCCTGGAAAAGTCCGGAAACAAAGCTGGCCACGGGTTCACCTCGCCGAGGGTGAAGTCCGGGCGATCGACGACGAGCGAGAACTCGTGATCGTCGGGGAGGAAGCGGCGTCGATGCTCGTCGTTCGCGGCGAGGTGGAACGTGAAGCCGCGCGCCAGGCAGAGCCAGACCACGTCGGGCGAGAGCACGAGGGGATAGCGCTGGGTGAAGGCGGTATAGGCGGCCTGGACGAGCGGGTGGAGGTCGGTGCGTCCCACGAGGGGCAGGCGGTGGCGGTAGGAGGCCTCGATCTTCGAGACGAGCAGGCTCTGCACCGCAGCTTCGCTATCGAATCCCGGCAACGGCGCCGTTGCGGGCTCGACGTCGGCAACGGCGATCGTCGTGACGTTCATGAAACCTCGTCCTCCCCAAGCCTGCGCGGCGCGCTCGTGATCCTTCGCTGTCCTTCGTACACGAGCGTGCGGCGCGCGACAACGGGCCGCGCGCAGGCGCCCACCGCGGCGTCGCTGCATGGGACGGAGCGCGCCCGGGCGCGGCACATTTCTGCTGCCCGGCGTGAGCGCTGGGGCCCGGCAAGGTGCTTGTTCCGAGGCATCGATTGGTGATGGGTCGTGATGGTCGTGCTCCGGGTCCGCTGGGAGGCGTGCGCGGTCGTTCTTCCGGACCTCCGAGAAGACAGGAGTTCGTTCTCCTGCTTTCCTTCCCACAGCGCGCGCAGCCAGGTCGACGGCGCTGTCGCTCGGCGCCGGCGTTGCAGCCGAGCGGGTTGTCGTCGCAGCCGAGCGTTTTCTCTGGATCCGGGCTGCTCTTCGCCGTAGCCGAGAAACATTTCTCTAGATCCAGGCCGTATTTAACCGGAATCGAGAGATGATTCTCTGGATGCAGGCTGCTTTTAGCCTGAACCGAGAGATGATTCTCTGGATGTGGGCTTACCATGGCCGGAATCGAGAGGATTTTCTCTGGATCCGGGCTGCTCTTCGCCGGAAGCTACACGATGTCGGCGCGCCGTTCACGCCGGTTCACGCCGCGCCGGCCCCTCCGTGCGCGCGCGATGCCGCTGGAACGTGATTTTTTTTGCGGGCGGCAGATGCCCGAGGGCTTCGCCATGGCGGTGTTGCATGTCCGTGGTGAATGGTGCACGACTAGGCGCTCGTGCAGCCGCGGCGAAACGCCCTGAAGGAGGGGCGCAGCAGATGAACTCACGCCAGGCGAGTCCCCTCGGGGCGAGCGTATCGGCCAGCCCGAAGCTGGCGCTGCGGATCGACTTTCTCAAGAAGGTGTACGGGCTCTTCACGGCGAGCCTGGTCGTCTCCTCCCTGGGCGCCATGTGCGCGCTGTACATCGGGGCGCCGGACGTGGAGGAGGGGACACTGGGGCGCGAGATGCCGCCGCTTGTCGAGCTCTTCGCGCAGCACCCGATCCTCTCGATGGGCGTCGTGTTCGGCGTGATGTTCGGCGCGCGGGCGGTGCGAAAGATCCCCGGGGTCAACGTCCTCGCGCTCTTCGGGATGGCGGCCGTCCTGGGCGTCACCGCAGCGCCTGCGCTCTACATGGCCCAGGCGGCGGCGGGCCTCGGCGGCACCCTGTCGTCGGCCCCGGTGCGGGACACCTTCATCCTGACGGTCCTCACGTTCGGGAGCCTCACGCTGGGGGTCTTCCTCTCGAGGGAGGACCTGTCGTTCATGGCCAGCGGGCTGGTGATGGGCGCGATGGTCGTCCTCGGCGCGATGCTGCTGAACGCCCTGCTCGGGAGCACGCTCCTCGGCCTCGCGATCGCCAGCGTGTCCGTCCTCGTGTTCGGGGGATACGTCCTCTACAACACGTCGCGCCTGCTCCACTCGAGCGAAGAGGACCCGGTCGGCGGCGCGCTCGACCTCTACCTCAACTTCATCAACCTCTTCTCGTCGATTCTGCAGATCCTCTCGGGCCGCCACGTTTGAGCCGGCCGCGTTGCGTTCACGTCGCGGCGCGCGCCCGTCTGCGCCCGACCTCCCTTGGGTCTCTCGCCCGGGGCGGACGGCTGGAGGGCGGCTTGACGCGCCATTTGGGCCGGGTAAGAACGCGCTGACCATGAGCCTGCAGCTCCTCGTCGCCACGCTTGCCCTCTCCCTCTCATCGCTCTCATCGCTCTCCTTGCTCGCTTGCAACAAGCCCGCCGAGGAGGCGCCGGTGGTGGCGGCCGCCGAGCTCGCCGCGCCGGCGAACGTCAAGCGCGTCGACATCGCGGTGAACGACAGCGGGTTCTCCCCGTCGACGATCGAGCTGAAGAAGGGAGAGCCCGTGGTGCTGCGCTTCACGCGGACGACGAAGAGCGAGTGTCTGAAGGCGATCGCGATTCCCGATCTGAAGATCGAGAAGGACCTGCCGCTGAACACGCAGGTCGAGGTGGCCATCACCCCGCAGAAGGAGGGGAAGATGGTGCTTCAGTGCTGGATGGCGATGGTCAAGGCGACCATCAACGTGGTCGGCTCGTGACGCGGCCGCGCCCGTTGCGAGACGCGCGCGCTGTCAGAGCATGAGCCAGAGCTCGGCGTCGTAGCGCTTCGCGCCGCCGCCCGCGTCCTGCGCCGCGCGGCGCCTCCCCGAGGCGGGCTCCCCCGCGCTGCCCGGCGCGTCGTCCCGGCGCGCCCCGTCGCCTCGAGCGCGCGCGCCGGCGTGGGCCAGGTCGATGCCGGAGGCGGCGCAGCGGGCGACGGCGAAGCGGAGCATCTCGCGCACGTCGCCCGAGCGGAGCATGCCGCGCGTCCGGTGGCGCGCGATCGCGGCCGCGCGCTCGACGCACTCGGCGCAGGGGGCCACCTCCGATCGGAACCTGAAGAGCAGCGTCCCCTCGGGCCACCCGAGCACCGACGCCTCGATGCTCACCACGACGAACTCGCCGTCGCGGACCACCCGGGTCCGGGCCGCGCTCGCGCTGTCCTCGCCGGCGCCGTGCGCCTCGCCTCTCAGCAGGAACCAGTAACGATCCATGAGGCGCTCGACGTCGCGCGGCTCACCGTGAGCGATGATGTCTGTCATCCCTGACCTCCGACGACCCAATGTGAGGCCCGCTCCTTCGAACTTCGATGGCAGGGAGAGACAGGAAATGTCTGCTCGGAAGGACAATGTCCGAGCGGACGTGACGCCACGCCACGCGACGCGACGCGACGCGACGCGTCTCGGTTGGATGTGGTCTGTATTACCGTTGTGGCGGTGGTTTTCGCTTCCCTTTGGGGGCCCCGTGAGTAAGCTCTGCGCCCCCCAACGTGCCCGGCGGGAAGCCGCCCCGGTTCTTCGCTCCGAACCGGCTCGTGACGAGGCGCGCCGAGGGGATCGCTCTCGCGGCGCGCCGCGCGGAGCCTGTTTCAGCCACCCCAGACGGAGCGAGCAAGGCGATCCCATCATGAATCAGCATCCCGGCATCATCGGCAAGAAGATCGGCATGACGCAGATCTTCAACGAGACGGGCGAGGTCCTGCGCTGCACGGTCGTGCAGGCGGGCTGCGTCGTCATCGGCAAGCGCACGCTCGAGAAGGACGGCTACAGCGCCCTCATCCTCGGCCTCGGCGAGCGGGCGGAGAAGCACACGACGAAGCCGGTCGCCGGCGCGTACAAGAAGTCGGGGCAGACGCCGAAGCGGATCGTGCGCGAGCTGCGCTGCAGCCCGGAGCACGCGGCGAAGTACGAGATCGGGACCGCGCTCAAGGTCGACGAGATCTTCGAGGTGGGCCAGCGGGTTGACGCGCAGGGCCGCTCGCGCGGCCGCGGCTTCAGCGGCGTCATCCGCCGGTGGAGCTTCGCCGGCGCGGTCAGCTCGCACGGTACGCACGAGTACTTCCGCCACGGCGGCTCGATCGGTACGAACATGACCCCCGGCCGCACGCTGCCCGGCCTGAAGATGCCCGGCCACTACGGCGACGAGACGGTGAGCGCGCTCAACCTCAAGATCGTGAAGCTCCTCCCCGAGGACAACCTGATCCTCATCGAGGGTCCGGTCCCCGGCCCGAAGAACCAGGTGGTGACGATCCGCGGCGCCGTGAAGAAGCGCGGCGGCAAGGGGATCGTGCCGGTGCAGCAGCCGACCGGCAAGAAGAAGGGCGGCTGATCCCGGCCGCCGGCGGGGCAGCTCCCATGAGCGAGCGCCCCGCCGGTCGTGCCCGCCGAGTGTCCCTCCGTGTCGCAGAAGCCGAAGAACCCGTACAAGCGGCCTGACGCCTTCACGAAGGCGGCGAAGGCGCAGGGCTATCCTGCGCGCAGCGTCTTCAAGCTCGAGGAGATCGATCGCCGGGTGCGGCTGCTCCGCCCTGGCCAGCGGGTGCTCGACCTGGGCGCCGCGCCGGGGTCGTGGTCGATGTACGCGGCGCAGCGGATCGGCGCGGGGGGCAAGCTGCTCGCGGTGGATCTGTCGCCGATCACGGCGGCGTTCGGCCCGCAGGCGACGGTAGTGCAGGGGGACGCGCTGTCGCTCACGAACGAGGCGCTCGCGCAGTTCGCGCCGTACGACGTGGTGCTGTCGGACATGGCGCCCGCGACGAGCGGCAGCAAGATCGCCGACCAGGCCCGGAGCTACGAGCTGTTCATGCGCGCCGTGGCCGTGGCCGAGGCGCTGCTCGCGCCGGGCGGGGCGTTCGTCGGCAAGATCTTCATGAGCGAGGACTTCGTGAAGGCCCGGGACGCGCTGCGGAACCTCTGCGAGGAGGTCCGGAGCATCCGGCCCGAGGGGACGCGGGCGAGCAGCGTGGAGATCTTCCTGGTCGGGCTGAAGCGGAAGGCGGCGGGGAAGACGGGGTAGGGGAGCGGAGCGCGGAGGCGTGTCCGGGCGGGCGGAAGCGGAAGGGGATGTCGCCGGGAGGCGCGGTCCCGGGAGATGGGCGGAGCGGAGCGGAGGGGAGGTCTTCCTGGACTGCCCGGCCCCCGGAGAGGGTGTTCGTGGGGCGGCGCGGGGGCCCCACCGAACTCGCCCAATTGACGTTCTATCTCCGGCGCGCTGTGCACGCCGGAGATATAACGTCAATTGGGCTCAAACAACGGTCCGTCCCCCGCGCCGCCCCACGAACACCCTCTCCGGGGGCCTACCGCTCTCTCAATTTATCAGCACCCGGACGGCGGTCCATCTCCCGCGCTGCCTGCGAATACCCTCGGCGGGAGCCTACGCCTGCCGATGGATCGACGGTTTCCCGATGAGAGGCGCTCCGGGGCGCGGAATGCACTGCCGTCATGCGAGCGCGCGGCTTCGCTTCCTCAGAAGGCGCGCATAGCTCTTCCGCATCTCCTCCGGCATCGGCGAACGTTGCAGCAAGACCAGCGCTTCGCTCGTGCAGCCGAGCATCGCGTCGATGACCGTCGAGGCCTCAGCGCGTGGGAGGCGCATGTGCTGCTCGGCGAGGTCAAGCCAGTGATCGCGACGCAGATCCTTGTTGCGGATGCCGAGGGGTAACGACAGCGTCTTGTCGCCGTAGATCCAGGTGCATATCAGGTCATAGGCCGGCGCCAGTCGATAGATGCCATCGGCTCCGCGCAGGAGAGACAGGTTCTTGAGATGCATGTCGCCGTTCCCGATCCAGTAGGCGACGAGCATGTGCCGGTAGAGCCGGCGCAACTCGACCTCGGGCTCACCGCAGTACCGCGCCACGATGCCCGCGCACTCCGCCGCGGTACCCTTATCGCGCTCGTGGGCCGGTCGACCAGCGAGCTGACAGAAGTCCTCCTGATGGAGCTTGCGTGGCTCCGTGCCGCCGGTGCGGTCGTAGCGCTTGATGACGTACGCCAAGCTCCCGTCCGCGAGGTGGAACAGGCCGAGGCGGGGCACCCGCACGCCGGCGAGGACGGCGAGCCGCATGCTCACGTGTTCGTTCTCGGGCACATGGGCGTGCCGCTCGAGCTGCGGCTTGAGGATGTAACGGCTGCTCTTGTCGGCGACCTCGAGGCAGCTCCTGTCCTTCGACAGCCGCATGAGCGCTTTTCGTTGCATGCCGGAGATCGACATCTTGCCGATCTCGGGTTGGATCCGGGCTGGCAGGTGGAGGAGATCCAGATCGATCCGCGGGGCCTCCTCGACACCGAACAGCTGGCGCAGGCAGGCGCGGTGGTAACGGCCTCCGGAGTCGTCGGGAGGGCTCTCGCCCAGGCAGATCAGGCAGGCGCTCATGCGGCTACGCGGCCACCGAGAGCTTGTCCGGCACGATCTCCACGGCGCCGGCACAGTCGGCGCACGTGGCGAGCATCAGGCCGAAGGCGTCGGTGCGGTCGAGGCCGAGCTTGCGGCACGTCTGATCGAGGAGCCAGCCTTCGGGGAGGAGGTTCTCGAAGAAAGGGTGGAGGCCGCGGCTGTCGTAGGGATCGGGGCGGAGAGGGAGCGTCGGAGATAGGGGGATGGCGCCGGGACGGGCGAGGTAGGAGCGGTCGTAGATGAAGCGGGAGCCGCCGGGGATCTCCTCGATGACGCCGGCACGTGTGCCATCGAGCGAGACGACTCCACGGCGCGGGCGGCCGACCTGAAGGAGGGCGCGGTAGATGCGCAGATCCTCCAGGGCGGCGGAGGCCGCCGTGCGAACCTTGGCGCTCTTAGCGCGTGCAGCGATGCGGGCGATGCGGCCCTCGTCGCGGAGCGCTTTTGCGGCGAGGAGGCGGGTGGAACCGCGCTTGGCGTGCCGGGCGAGATGAACGAGGACGGCGCGCCATTCTGGCTCGGAGTGGCCCGTGTCACGGAGATACGCGGCGGCGTGAACGCGAACGGCTTCGTCGTTCGAAGCAGCCGCGAGCTGGCGAATATGCTGGATCGCTTCGGTTCGATTTTCACCCTCGCGAGATGCGAGCCTTCGACACGCCGTCAGCCGACGATCGTCACGGAGCTCGCCCTCAAGGAGACGCCAAAGCCCAGCCCGTGCCTCTGGCAGACTGCGCGCGCGCTGGAGCAGCTCAAAGAATGCATCGTCGCTGTAGTGGTCTGTCCCCTCATGAACGAGCAGGACTAGCGCGTCGACACCAAGCCGGCGTACTGAAGGGACATCGAGCAAGGCTTCCGCTGCGAGATGGCGGATCCGGGCGAATAACGAGTCCGAGAACGCCATCTCGCGCAGCGCTTCTATGCCACGCGGGTCGTTGCGGCCGGCCATCCACTGCGCGATAACTATCCTTGGGCAGAGCCTCTTAACCTTGGTAATGTCATCCTGCGCGTGCGACAAGGCTCGCTGCACCCCGGTGTGCTCGCGGGCCAATTTCTCGAGCATGACAGCGTCAACGCCGGTGAATAACGATTCGTCTCCCTTGGTGAAGATCGCCTTCGTCCAGATCGAGAGGGCTTCCTCATCATGCCAATGCAAAGCGAGTTCCCGGGCGATTTCCTCCCTATCTCTCACATGAATGCGTTTCATGTATAATAAAGAGCGCACTTGCTCGCGAAGAGACGGTTCCTCCGCAGCTTTCAGCAAGAGTTCGACGTCCACGCCCGACAGTGGCCCATGCGCGGAGCGGATCGCGCCTACCACGATGCTTACCGCTTCGCTTCGCCACTCGGGGATACGTAGCAGCGCGAGCGCCGCAGAGTAGCGCAAGCGTGGATCCTCGCGGCCACGCATGACAGCGGCGACGGAGCTTGCAGCCCAGGTCATGCCGCTGTCGAGGAGCGCGATCGACGCTCTTGTCTTCGCCGGTTCTTTGAGCTTCTCTACGACGTCATGCAGTGAGGATGCCTCGGCTGCTGTCCATTCTCCCAGGCGCCCTGCTTCCATGACTCCATTGATGAGGCGGAACTCGGATTTTTGATTGAAGGCGAGCTCTGTCAATCGGGTGACGCGTTCTTGTTTTGTGCTAACTGCAAATGCGCATTCGTTTAGTACGAAAAGAGTTTTGTTTTGCTTCTGTTGAGACTTTGCTTCGAGTGCTGCGGCGACGATGCGCGCGGCGTCCGGCCATTCCGGTCCGCGTAGCCGGAGCGCTGCGGGCAGCTTGTCCATTAAGAACCAGGGTGCAAAGTGATATCCGAGAATACAATCCGTGAGCTTGCGCGCGAAGGAACGAACAGGTTCCTGATCGAGCAGCCGGATCTCGGCCAGGCATCGGACCGCAAACGATACGAAGCTATATACTGGATGATCCTCGAAGGGATCCACGTCCTCGAGAACGGACTGCAGCAGCTCGATCACCTGCTGCGGGCGCTCCTCCTCGATCATCCCGCAGAGCAGGGTTAGCGTCTCCTCCCACGCCTGGTCCTGCCAGTTCTTCCTGAATACTGCCTTGATCTCGTCGAGCCCCCACTCATGGCTTCGGAAGCGCGCATGGATCTCCGCTGCGGCGAGGTACTCCAGGAACGTCTTGTGCACGAACCCGAATGTCTGCCCGCCGATCAACGCGAGGATGTAGTTCCTCTCCCGCAGATGCTGAATGAGATGCTCAGCCGTGGCCTGCGCCTCCTCGGCCCTGATCCCGTACGCCTCGGCGCAGAAGGACGCCGCGAAGGTGCTCAGGTCCCGCTGTCGGACGGCGTTACCGCTGCCGCCTGCGAGCTCGGTCATCATCAGGAAGGCGAGCCTCCGCAAGAATCGCTTCTTGCTGGCCAGATCGAACTGGATCGCGCCGGCTGAGGCCAGAGGCTTGTTCGCTTCCCACTGCTCTGCCATGAGGTCCACGGCGCGCTCGTAGAGCCGGTGCCGCTGCCGGGGCAGCTCCGCGCCGCGGTTGAGCAGCGCAATCAGCGTGAGCAGCAGAGGGTTGCTGCACAGCTCGCGAACGGGCCTGCTCTCCTTGAGCGTCTGACGAAGGCGCTCAAGCCGTCGCGCCGCGGCCTCCGGCGCACCGGGGAAGGCGAGCCGGTGCCAGCGCTCCAGGAAGGCATCGATCTGCCGCTCATCAAACTCCTGGAGCGTGTAGGTCGCGAGCCCGGCTTGTTGGAAGAGCGGCTGCGCCAGGCGAGCGCCGACGATCCGGCTCGTCACGACGCCGCGCCCCGCGTAGCGGTCGCGCACGCCTACGATCATGGCGGCGTAGTCCCGCCGGGCGTGCGGGTCCGCCACCTCGTCGAGCCCGTCGATCAGCCAGAGGAGCCGTCCCGCTTCGGCGAGGCGGCGCAACGACTCTCCACGGAGCGAGAGGTTGCGCTCCCGGTGGATCTCGTCGAGGTAGTCGAAGAAGTCGCACGACCGGCCCGCCTGCCGGCACTGACGATAGTGGAGATCGAACCGCCGGAGCTCGATACGCACCGGCACGAGGTCGGCGGGCAGGTCGCCGAGTGACTCGCCTGGCGTGCAGAGCTTGAGGACGAGCCAGCGGGTGAGAGCGCTCTTGCCTGCCCCGGGGGCGCCTAGAATCAGAACCCAGGGTTCTCCCAGCGAGGTGAGGACGCGATCGATTGGCTGCGGTGGACCAACGATGGCCGTGCGATGCCGCGCATCGTCGGCGCTGGTTCGTTGCGGGAGCTTGCCGAGCCGCTCGTCGTCGTCGAGATCGCCGCCGAGGTCGCGCGGCAGATCCAGACGGGGCGGTTCACGGCGCGCGGTCTGCGGCAGAAAGACGTGCAGCAGGTCGAGCCCTGCGGGGATGTCCGCGTCCTCGCCCATCGTCGCCAGGTCGAACAACGTCTCCCGCCGGTAGAAGTCTGCCCAGTGACGGCGGTACGCATCGACCATCTGCGCGAGATCGGCAAGCGGGGATGCAACGGCTTCAGCGCTTCCGGAGAACGTACCGTCGACCCGCTCGAACCCCACCCTCTTTTCGATGCGCCACGCGCGCCCCTCCGGGTCGGATCTCAAGCACCCAATCCACCTTTTCTGGTCCGGGACATAGGCCCGCGTGCCGTACGCCAGCCGATCCGGGTAGACCTGCACGATCTGATACTGGTTCGGCACCTCCGGCGGCCGCTCCGGCACCTTCACGCCCGCGCTGCCGATCCCGAGGACCGGCACGTCGTTGTCGAGCCACCCGAGCTGCTCCTCGTGGAGGTGCCCGTGCACCACGAGGTTCAGGTAGGGCCGGAGCATCCCCTTCAGGTCCTTCGCGTCCTGCCTCGCGGTGTCGTTCTCGCCCGGATGGAGCGGATCGTGATGGATCGCCGCGATCCTGAGGAACCCCTGCTCCCTGTAAGGCCGCAGCTTGCCCGCGAAGAACCGGAGCTGCTGCTCGCCGATGAAGCCGTAGTGGTCCTCGGGCCGATGGCTCTCGGCGATCGCCGAGTTCACGCCGGCGACCACCACCCGGAGGTCGGGGTACTCGAACAGGGTCCACGGCTCCGCCTCGGTGAACTGGATCCCCGTCTGCCCCTCGTAGAAGCGGGCGAAAAACTCCGCATAAGGCCGCAGCTTCGGCCAGTACGGGAGCAACGGACGCTCCTCGTTGCCCTCGCGCTCCGCGAAGTATGCCTGGCAGAGCTTCCAGTTGACGTCGTGGTTTCCGGGCACGACGACCACCCGGCGCGGCGGCAGCTCCGTGACCTCGGTCAGCCCGTGGGCGAACGAGAGGAGCTGATCGAACTGCGACTTCATGCCGTACTCGGTGAGGTCGCCGGTGAGGAGAACGAGGTCCGGGCGCGTTCCTTCCTCCTCGCGCAGCCGATCGAGGTCGTCGCGGAGGCGCTGGAGGAGACTGCCCGGCGAGCTCGGCCCTTCGAAGCGATGGTGCGGGCCGAACTGCAGATCGGACAGGTGCAGCAGGGTGACAGGCTTCCGATGGACCACGCTCCGCTAGCCTCCAGGCCGCGAGCGTACCACGACTCCTCTCGCTCGCCTGGCCGACGGGCGAGCCCTACCTCGGCGCGCGGCGGGTCACGCGCGCAACAGCCTGCCAGCGCAGGCCACCCGCCGACATCCCCTCAGAACGCGCTGTGTCCCGTGATCGCGTTGCCGAGGATCAGGCAATGCACCTCGTCGGTGCCCTCGTACGTGTACACGCTCTCCAGGTTGAGCATGTGCCGGATGACCGGGTAATCGAGCAGGATCCCGTTCGCGCCGAGCACGCTCCGCGCGGTCCGCGCGATCTTGAGCGCCCAGCCCACGTTGTTCCGCTTGCACAGCGAGACCTGCACCGGGCTGATGCCGGTCGTGTCCTTCAGCCGGCCGAAGTGCAGCGCCATGAGCTGCCCCTTCGCGATCTCCGTCGCCATCTCGACGAGCTCCGACTGGATGAGCTGCCGCGACGCGATCGGCTGGCCGAACTGGACGCGCTCGCGCGCATAGGAGACCGCTGTCTCGTAGCAGGCGCGCGCGGCGCCCAGCGCGCCCCACGCGATGCCGAAGCGCGCCTGGGTCAGGCAGCCGAGCGGGCCCTTCAGGCCGACCACGCCTGGCAGCACGTTCTCCTCCGGCACGCGCACCTCGTTCAGCACGATCTCGCCGGTCGGGCTCGCGCGCAGGCTCATCTTGCCGTGGATGAGCGGCGTCTCCAGCCCCTTCATCCCGCGCTCCACCACGAAGCCGCGGATGGACTCGGCCCCTCCGTCATCGACCTTGGCCCACACAACGCAGAGGTCCGCGATCGGCGCGCTCGTGATCCACATCTTCGTGCCCGTCAGCACGTACGCGCTCCCGTCCTTCCGGGCGCGGGTCTTCATCGAGCTCGGATCCGACCCGCTGTCGGGCTCCGTCAGGCCGAAGCACCCGATCAGCTCGGCGGCGGCCATCTTCGGAAGCCACCGCTGCTTCTGCGCCTCGGAGCCGTACTTCCAGATCGGATACATCGCCAGCGAGCCCTGGACGCTCACGAAGCTGCGCAGGCCGCTGTCGCCATACTCCAGCTCCTGCAGCGCGAGGCCGTAAGCGACCGAGTTCATGCCGGCGCAGCCGTAGCCGGTCAGCGAGCCCCCGAGCAGGCCGAGCGCGGCGATCTCGGGGATCAGGTCGGTCGCGAACTCCTCGCGCGCGAACAGGTCCGCGGCGCGCGGCAGGTACCGCTCGCGCACGAAGCGACGGACGGCGTCGCGGATCATGCGCTCTTCCTCGGAGAGCAGCGGATCGATCGCCATGAGCTGATCGAGCGAGAGGGGCTCCTGGATGGCCATGGAGCGAGCGTGTAGCGTGCCTTCGCGCGGCGCGGAAGGGGCAGCGCCGGCGGGCCGCCGGCTCAGGGGCGGATGGAGACGAGCGTGCCCTTCCGTAGCGAGAGCGCGCCGTGCCATTCGGCCGGGACCTCGGGCGTCGTCCACTCGAACAGCCAGGCGGCGTCGAGCGGAGAGAGGTTCACACAACCGTGGCTGCGCGGGGCGCCGAAATCGTCGTGCCAGTAGGCCGCGTGGAACGCGAAGCCCTCCGTGAAGTACTGGACGAAAGGCACGTCGCGGAAGTCGAACGGATCCTCGTCCTCCTCGTCGCCGTCCATCGTGACCGTGACGTGCTTCGTGTGGATGCGGAACAGCCCCTGGATGGTAGAGCGCGTCGTCTTGGGATCGCCGAGGCCGTCCGCCCCCGTCGAGACGAGCGTCACGTAGACGGGGCGGGCGCCCTCGTAGGCGACGAGGCTCTGCTTGTCGATCGAGACGTCGATCCACTTCCGCCCGCGCACCGCCCACGCAGGGGTCCGGGGGAGCGGGTCGACGCGCACGACCTCGTCGGTGCGGACGAGCGAGCCGTCCCGCGCCTCGAGGTAGTCGATGCCGCCGAGGCGCCGCGAGGCGCCGGACAGCGGGATCGCCTCGCGGAAGCGGAGCGGGGCGCGGGTGACGCCCCCGCGCCCGCCCGGGACGAGGCGCGCGGCGTGGCGGCGCCTGGCGAAGGCCACGGGCAAGGTGACGCCCTCAGGGAGCGCCAGCCCGGCGAAGGCGCTCGGCCGGATGACGCGGGTGCGGTCGAGCGGCAGGACGGCGAGGTCGGTCGTCAGGCCGAAGCGGCGCCCGTCGTGATCGAACGTCGAGAGCAACGCAAAGCCGGAGCGCGTCCGGGCGCGGCCCAGGACGAGCGCGTCGGGAGAGCGGCGATCGCCGGCGAGCCCGGGCGCCGGCCGCCCGTAGAGCAGGACCGAGGGCGTCGCGTCCGGAGGCGGCGGCGCGACGAAGTCGGGCGCGCGCGCGGCGGTCGCGGCGCGGAGCAGGTGCCCGGCGAGGTCGGGCTCGGCGCCGCGCTGCTCGTCCTCGTCCGGAAGGCGCGCATAGAGCGGCGGGGTCGGGGAGCGAGACATCACGTACGTGTAGGGCAGGCCGCCGAGCAGGGTTGTCGCGTCGCCTGCCTGCGTCGCGGCAAGTGCGTTTGCGCCCGGCTGCGTCGCGGCAAGTGCGTTTGCGCCTGCCTGCGTTGCGGCAAGTGCGTTTGCGCCCGGCTGCGTCGCAGCAAGTGCGTTTGCGCCCGGCTGCGTCGCGGCAAGCGTGACCTCGCCCGACGGCGCCGCGGCAAGTGTTGTCTCGCCCGCCTGTGTCGTGGCAGGCGCGGCCTCGCCACGAACGACCGGCAAGCTGGGCGAAGCGAACCGACGGACCGGGCGGCGAGACGATGCCTCGACCGCCAGGTCGTGAATGTTGAGCGTCGCACTGGCGCCGATGCAGACGTAGCCGTTCGGCTCGATGCGGTACCAGCCCTCGGCGCACGACGTCCTGCCGGAGGGCTCCGGCCTGCGCGCGACCACAGCGCCGGCGCGCAGGTACCCGATGCGCCGGCTGGTCCAGCGCGGTTCGGCGAAGATCCACGTCTCCCTGGCGATGCTCGCGAGCTCGTGGACCTCCTCCTCGGCCGCCGTCGGCGAGGTGGCCGGGGGAGGATCGATCTCGGGCAGCTTGTCGGATCCGTCATCGACGAGCTCCGGCGGCAGCGCCGGCAACGCGAGCGGGTCGCCGCCCGGCCCCGCGGCGACAGCGCCCGGCGTCCTCGCGGCCTCCTCGCCCGGCGGCGCGGCGTCCTCCGCGCGGGCGGCGGCGGGCGCCGGGGCAGCGACGGCGGGCGCGGCTGCGGCGAGCGGCGCGGTGACGGCGGAGGCGGGCGCAGGGGCCGGGGAGGTCGCGGCGGGCTCGGAGGCAGGGCGCGGGCAGCTCACGCTCAGCGTCGCGAGCGCTATCGCCGGCAGGAGGAAAACACCTCTCACGCGCATGGAGCGCGCGTATCAGGAGGCGTCGGCGAGGGCCAAGTTCAAGGGGGGTTCAGGAGAGCGGGAGGGCACGGGAGCGAGCGGCTCGCCGGCAGGAGGCGCCCGCCTGGAGGCCCAGCAGGGCCGGCGGGCGCCTTGGCGCGGTGTGCGGCGGATCCTCGCCCGCCGGCTTCACCAGGGCGGCGCGCGGTCGCCTCGCCGGGCCGCCGGCTGGAGCGGCGTCACGGCGTGGGGAGATCGCGCGCGCACGTCGCTGTGACGTAGTAGCGCCGCGAGGTGCCCGCGTAGGAAGCCCGAAAGTCCGTCGTCTGCTTGTACCCTGCGGCCAGGAAGCTGCCGCCGTGCATGAAGCGTGCGCTCGAGGTGTTGTCGAGCCGCGAGCAGTCGTTGCAGGGCATCAGCAGCTGATAGTTATCCGAACCGTCACGGGTGGCCTTGTACGCGTTGCCGGCCAGGTCGAGCTGCCCCCACCGCCCGGCGCCCTGGGGGAACTTGCCGACGTCCGTGAGATCCGTGTGCGCGCAAGGATAGTTGCTCGGGTACGGCTCACCCAGGCAGCGGTTCGTTCCATCACCCGCGACCGTGCCGTCACCCTGGCAGCACCAGGAGGCATACCGTGTGACATCCGTGGAGCCGTCCTGGTTGACGCCGATGATGCTCTCGACGCTCGAGCCGCCCCACGGGAAGATGCGCTGCTCGTTGCCGCCGGCAGAGGCGTAGTTGATCTCCGCCTGGGTCGGCAGCCGGCCGCCGTCCCACGCGCAGAATCCGAACAGCTCGTACCACGTCGCGCAGACGATCGGCTTCTTCTCCTTGGCTCCCGGGATGTCGCTCCAGGACGGCCATCCATAGGGATCGCAGATGAGCGCCGTCTTGAGCGCGCTCGTGTTGGCCGCGAGATACGTGTTCCACGACGGGTCCCAGCCGCTGTTCGGGATCTTCGGGTGTGCACCCGCGCCGGCGGCCGGCGGGTTGGCCTGGGTCGGGCCGCCGGTCTGCTCGAGGTACTGCCGGAAGCGCCCCACCGTGACCGTGTACTTGTCGAGGTAGAAGCTGCTGACCGTCGCCGGCAGACCCGCGTTGTTGAGCCGGTTGAACGTGCCGCCCGGGACCGGAAGGGTCGAGCAGCAGTTATCGCCCCCCTCGACGCCGCAATTGGCACCTGCGCCAGGAGTGCTGCTGTTGCAGCTGATCGGCAGGCCAGGCACGCCGCCCCCGCCTCCGCCGCCGGCACCACCCGCGCCCCCCGCACCGCCCGCGCCGCCGGCACCACCCGCGCCCCCGGCGCCGCCCGCGCTGCTGGAGCTCGACGTCGTGGTGGAGGTCGTCGAGGAGCTGGAGCTCGACGTCGTGGTGGAGGTCGTCGAGGAGCTGGAGCTCGACGTCGTGGCGGAGCTCGTCGAGGAGCTGGAGCTCGACGTCGTGGTGGAGGTCGTCGAGGCGCTGGAGCTGCTCGACGTCGCCGTCGAGCCCCCCGTCTCGCTGTCGTAGCAGACGCGGAGATACGGCCGCCGATCCACCGAGCTCTCGCTCGTTCGGATGTGGGTGCGATTCAGGGTTTGCTCGAAGAACACGCCGTTGTTCGTGGTGGGGTCGTTCACCCAGCTCTGCACGGTGCTGGTGAGGCTGACCGTGTGGTAAGCGTATATGTATCCCGAGCTCGCCGTGAGGGTTCCCAGGACCGTGGGATCCCAGGCGCCCGAGTGCGAGTCCCACGTCACGGTGTTCTCGTCCCAGGGCGTCGTGATCCGGTGCACCCGCATCACGTCGGGGGTCAAGGCGCCGATGTTGAGGTAGAGATACGCCGAGACGATGGAGGCGCCGGCAGGGATCGACGAGAGATCGAACGCGATCAGCCCACGCATGTAGGTAAAGCCGGTCTCGGCAGTGCCGGTCCTGCCGGCGTACATGTCGGCCCCGGTGGGCGTGTAAGTGGGATAGGCCGAATTGATGAGGGCATCCTGGACCACGCCCGTCGCCCCGGTGCGCTGGAGAGTCACACAGACGGTCGCGGCCTGCTGCGCCTCACCGAGCAGCTCGCCACCTTCGTCTTGTGCGCCGACGCACCCGGCGAGCGCCGCGCCGGAGGCGGCGGCGAAAGAGGCCAGGAGCAGATGCCGAGACCCTCTCATGATCGTTCGATTCCTCATGATGCTCTCCGATCCGCGTCGTCGGGCCAGCTCCGCCCGCGAGGCTTCGTGTGATGCCGTCGCGCAGGAACGCCAGAGAGCGCCCCCGCCAAAACCACCATCTGCCTGCGCGCCGTAAAGCATCACCTTCATCAGGTCAGCCGTCGGATCGTTCTGGCGTCAAACAGCGCGCGAGGAAAACGATACCGTTTTACGGCTTTGATTTGAATGCGTCAATTGGGAATAGAGGTTTGCTGTCAAAAATCTGTTGATGTTGCTTGTGATGTCGGAGCAAAACTAAGCATTATTGCTCGAATCCTTGGTAAGTGTCGAGCGCCGCGAGACACATTTGCGATGCCGCTCACATTTCGCTCGCATTTCGCTCACGTTTCGCTCACGTTTCGCTCGCGTTCTGCGCGTGCCGCGCGACATGAGCAGCTACATCCGCCTGAACCGCCGGTGATCAGCTTGCCGGGGCGCGTGAGTCGATGGCGGATTCTGCCGTTCAGGCGAGCGTGAGGGGTGGTGGTGCTGGGGCAGAGATGCCTGCTTTTGTCTACCTGAGCGCTCGTCGGCTTACCTGGTGCTTTTTCCCCGCGCGGGTTCGTGGGCGGAAGCGCTGGAGAGGCCTTCTTCGACCTCGGTGACAATCATCGTCGCGAGCAGATCGAGCAGCGCGCGGCCTTCGTCCTCGGACGCCTCGCGCGGAGATCCAGTGTAGGCGGCGTCCATGCCCAGCGCGCGGAAGCTCTTCGCTCCTGCCTTGATGCCCTCCGACAGGCTCAGGTCGAGGTCCGGCAGGTCCCGGGCGATGTCTTTCCGGACGAGCGCGGAGGCCGCGGCGAGGACGAGCGATGTCTCGTAACGGCCCGCGTGGCAGGCGCCGCTCCGGAACTCCGCGGAGAGCGTCCGCGCCCAGCGGCGCGCGAGCGGGCACGCGACCGAGGCGCGGCCCAGGGGCAGGTCGCTGGTGGCGGCGCGCACGGCGCTGTCGTGCTCCGGCTCGAGGTGGTTGTTGATGAAGCAGACATGCGACAGGCCGGCCGACAGGTAGGCCTCGGCGACGGCGCGCAGAAAGGCGGTGAGCGCGGGCGCCGGGATCGAGATCGCGCCGGCGAAGCCCGCCGCGAAGTCGGTCACGCCATAACCGATGGACGGGGCGAGGAGCGCAGCGACGCCGCGCGCCCACAGCCGGCGGCCGGCCTGCTCGGCCGCGGCCTCGCCGATGAGCGTGTCCGTACCGAGCGGCAGGTGCGGGCCGTGCGGCTCGACCGACCCGACCGGCACGAGCGCGACGCACGGCGCGCCGCCCGACAGGAGCGCGGCGAGCTCCTCCGTCGTGAGCTCCGCGAGGCGCGGCGCGGCCTGCATGGGCTAAAGGCCCGCCGGGTTCTCGCCGGCGGCCTCGCGCTGCCGGAGCGCCTTGCGATCGACCTTGCCGCGATCGTTCCTGGGGACGTCATCGACGAAGGCGACCCAGCGCGGGTACTTGTGCTTGCTCAGCCGGTCCTTCACGAAGGCCTTGAGCTCCTGGGCGAGCTCGGCCCTCCCCTCGTCGGTGGCGACGCGGCCGCGCGCGTCGTCGCGGACCACGATGAACGCCTTCGGCTTCACGAGGCCCGCCTCCTCGGCGCCGATCACGGCGGCGAGGCTGACGGCCGGGTGCTCGGTCAGGCACTCCTCCACCTCGACCGGCGCGACCCAGACGCCGCCCACCTTGAGCAGCTCGTCGGCGCGCCCGCTGAACCAGAGGTAGCCCTCGGCATCCATGCGGAAGAGATCTCCGGTGCGGCACCAGTGGCCGTGGAAGGTGCCCCAGCTCTTCTCGCGATCCTGGAAGTAGCCGAGCGCGACCGAGTCGCCCTTCACCCACATGACGCCGGTCTCGCCGGGCGGGAGCTCGGGCGCGCCCGGCCCGGCCGCGTCCGAGGGGAGGATCTTGATCGTGTACCCCTCCACGACGCGGCCGAGCGACCCCGGGCGAACATCGCCGGGGCGGTTCGTGCAGTAGATGTGGAACATCTCCGCGGAGCCGATGCCGTCATAGACGTCGGCGTGGAACCGCGCGCGGAAGCGCTCGAGGAGCGCCGGCGGCAGCGCCTCGCCCGCGGACAGGTGGAAGCGGACGCTGGAGAGGTCGAGGCGCGGCTCGCCGCGCGCCGCGCGGGCGTCGTCGTCGTCGAGCAGCTTGCCCATCATCGTCGGGACGTTGGTGACCACCGTCGGGCGATAGCGCTCGATGTACCGCGCGAGCGACTCCGGCGTCGGCCGCTCGACGAAGAGGCCCGACGTCGCGCCGACGGCGAAGGGGAACATCAGGTTGGTGCCCGTGGCGTAGCCGAAGAAGAGGCGCGGCACCGAGACGGTGATGTCGTCCTCGCGGTAGCCCACGGTCGCCTTGGCGTAGCGCTCGGTGTTGAAGGCGAAGTCGCGGTGCGTGTGCATGGCCGCCTTGCTCCTGCCGGTGGAGCCGGACGTGAAGAGCCAGATGGCGATGTCGTCGCGCCGGGTGGGGCGGGGGCCTGCCGGGGCGCGCTCCGCCGCGAGCGCCGCGCGCCCCTGCGCGAGGGCGCCGCGGAGCGAGGTGCCCCGCAGCGCCGCGAGGGCCGGCGAGACCGGGAGATCGGCCTCGAGATCGCCGCCGGTCGGGACCTCGGGCACGAGCACGACGGTGCGGACGTCCGTGGCCGCGAGCGCGCCCTGGAGCGCCTCGGCCACGCGCGGGATCGTGACGACCGCGGCGGCCCGCGTGTACTCGACGAGGTGCGCGAGGTCGGGCGCGGGCGCCTCGGGGTTGCCCATCGCCACGACGGCGCCGTGGCTCAGCGCCGCGAAGAAGGCCCAGACGAACGCGGGCGAGTCGTGCAGGACGATGAGCACCCGCTGCTCGATCGCGACGCCCTCGACGGCGAGGTGCCCCTGGAGCATCCGGACCTTCTCGGCGACGTCGGCGTAGGTGTGCCGCTGATCGCCGAAGAGCAGCGCGACTTTGTCGCCGAGCCCCTCGCGCAGCCGATCGAACAGGAAGTAGTCGGCGAGGTTGAGCTCGTCAGGGAACGTCGGTGCGGTCATCGTCACGCCTCCTCTCGCCTCCATCGCGGCGCCGTGAGCCGCCGCTTTCCGCCCTCCGTGGTCGCGACCCCCGGCTCGTCGAGCCCCTCGCGATCCCAGAGCTGACACGTCACGGGTCGGTGGCGCTGATCGAGCGCCTCGCAGTAATTGGAATAGATGCAGCGTCGGACCTCACCGCTGCGCCCGAGCCGCACCTTCAGGAACCAGTCGGGATCCGCGAGCGTCTGCCGTGCAGCCCCGATGAGATCGGCCTCGCCGCGCGCGAGGATCGCCTCGGCCTGGGCGAACGTGCAGATCCCCCCCGCCACGACGACCGGCGTGCCGAGGCCGGCCTCGCGCAGGGCGCGCCGGATCTGCGCCTGCTTCGGCACCTGCCGCCCGAACGGCCCCGCCGCGTCCGAGAGCGCGGTCGGCATGCACTCGTACCCGCTCGGGCCGGTGTAGGGGTACGCGGCCTCGCCGACCTTGGGCTGCTTCGCGTCCTCGAACTTGCCGCCGGTCGACAGCGAAAGGAAGTCCATGCCGGCGCGCGCGAACGCGAGCGCGAAGAACGCCGCGTCGTCGACCCGGCTGCCCCCCGCGATGACATCGTCGCAGAGGAAGCGGCAGCCCACCGTGAAGCGAGCGGAGACGGCGGCGCGCACCGCCGCGTAGACCTCGAGCGGGAGGCGCGCGCGGCGCTCGCGATCGCCGCCGTAGCCGTCCGGGCGGGTGTTCAGCGCGGACAGGAACGAGGCCATGGTGTAGGCGTGCGCGTAGTGGAGCTCGACCCCGTCGAAGCCCGCCTCGCGCGCCCTCACGGCGGCCGCGGCGAAGAGGCCCGGCAGCGTCCGCGGCAGATCGCGGATGTGAGGGAGCGCGACGTCGGTGACGCGCTCGCGCTCGCCGAAGCGCAGCGCCTCGAGCTCGCGGGGCGCAAGCACGGCCTCGAGCCGCGCGTCGTCGAGCGCGAGCAGCCGCTCGCGCACCTCGAGCTCCGGCGCGTCCCGGAGCGGCGGCTCCCCGAGCGCCTCGGACAGGGCGCGCCGGTGCGCGCCGGTGATCTCGAGGAACTCCCGCAGGAACCTGTCCTTCGCCGGGCGCCTGCGGATGCGGAGGAAGTCGATGAGCTGCAGGAACACGCGCGTCCTGCCGGCGCTCCGCGCGCGGACCGTCCGGACGAGCTCCCGGAGCCCCGGGACGAACCGATCGTGCCCGGCGCGGAGCAGCGGGCCGCTCGGCACGTCGCGGATCCCGGTCGCCTCGACCACGAGGGCGCCGGGCTGGCCTTCGGCGAAGCGGCCGTACCAGTCGAGCACGTCCTGCGTGACGACGCCCTCCTCCGTCGCGCGCCACGGGACCATCGCGGGCACCCACGAGCGCTCGGCGAGCTCGAGGCCCGAGGCGAGGCGGAGCGGCGAGAAGAGGCGCGCGCGCGCCGCCTCGCCCGCGGCCTTGGGCTCCTCGCGGGGCAGCGCGTGGCGGATCCTCTCCGGCGGCCTCCACATGGCTACCGCGCCCCGTCGCGAGCGCGCTCGTCGGCAGGGGGCTCCGCGGCGGCGCGCTCGAGGATGCCCTTCGCGATGATGAGCTTCTGGATCTCCGTCGTCCCCTCGTAGATGCGCAGCGGCCGGATCTCGCGGTACAGCCGCTCGACCTCGGTCCCCTCGATGACCCCCATGCCGCCGTGGAGCTGGACCGCGCGGTCGATGATCCGCTGCGCCGCCTCGGTGGCGAACATCTTCGCCATGGCCGCCTCGGTCGAGACGCGCGCCGCCGCGCCCGCCGCAGCCGTGTCGCGCTTGTGGGCCGCGCGGGCGACGAGCAGGCGGGCGGCGTCGAGCTCGGTCGCCATCTCGGCGAGGTAGGCGCGCACCATCTGCTGCTCGGACAGGGGCGCCCCGAACTGCCTCCGCCGCGTGACGTGCGCGATCGCCTCGCGGAGCGCGCGCGCCGCCATCCCGTTCGCCGCCGCGCCGACCGAGATCCGGAAGGCGTCGAGCGTCTGCATCGCGAGCTTGAAGCCGCCGCCCACCTCGCCGAGCCGCGCGCTGTCCGGAACGCGGCAGCGCTCGAAGCGGAGCCGGCCGATCGGGTGCGGGACCGACATCGGGAGCGGCTCCGAGGCGACGCCCTCTGCGCCGCTGTCGACGAGGAACGCCGTGATCGCGGCGCGCCCGCCGCCGCGCTCGCCCGCCGCGCCGCCGCCCTCGCGCGGCGGCGCGCCCGTGCGGGCGAAGACCACGAGGTGGTGCGCGAGCGGCACGTTCGAGATCAGCACCTTCTCGCCGTCGAGGACCCACCCGTCGCCCTCGCGGCGGGCCTCGGTCCTCAGCGAGGCGACGTCGCTGCCCGCCTCGGGCTCGGTCAGCGCGAAGGCCCCGATGCGCCGCCCCGAGAGCACGTCGGGCAAGATCGCGCGGCGCTGCGCGTCGCTGCCAGCCAGCACGATCGGGTACGAGCCGAGCCCTTGCACCGCGAAGATCGCGTCGGCGAGCGGGGCGACCTGGCCGAGCGCCTCGCGGATGAGGACCAGCGAGCGCACGTCGATGGCGGTCGCGTCCCCGGGGAGGCCGCTGGGGCTCGGCGCGCCGCCGAGCGCCTCGGGGACGAGGTGCGCGTAGAGCCCGAGCGGCTCGCCCATGCTGCGCGCCACGGCGGCGGCGTCGTGCGTCTTGGCGAGCCGCGCGAGCGGCGCGAGCGCCTCGGGCGTCAGCCGCGCGGCGAGCGCGGCGTGGCGCTCCTCGAAGAAGACGGGGAGCTCGGCGGAGGAGAGCGCGAGCCCGCTCATACGCGGGGCGTCTCCTGGCCGGTGGACCGCGGGGTGGGGGGCGCGTCGGCGTCGCCGGGCGCGGCCGGCGCGTCGCCCCGGTCGGCGCCCTCGAAGCGCGGCGGGCGCTTCGCCCTGTTCGCCTCGTGGGCCTCGCGGAAGTCGGGGTGGGCCATGCAGATGGCCTGCGCCTGCGCCTCGGCCTCGATCGCGGCGGCGAGGGGCATCGTGCGCTCGCTCTCGAGCATCTGCTTGGTGATCGCGTGCGCGAACGCCGGCCCGCGCGCGAGGCGCTCGGCCCAGCCGCGCGCCACGCCCAGCGCGTCGCTGTCGGCGACGACGCGGTTCACGAGGCCGATGCGGAGCGCCTCGTCGGCGCCGATGAGATCGCCGAAGAAGAGCAGCTCGGCGGCGCGCCCCTGGCCGACGATGCGCGGCAGGAGGTACGAGGCGCCCATGTCGGCGCCGGACAGGCCGACCTTGGGGAAGATGAACCCGAAGCGGGCGCTCGCCGCGGCGATGCGCAGGTCGCAGGCGGCGGCGATCACCGCGCCCGCGCCGACGGCGACCCCGTTGACGGCGGCGATGACCGGGCGCCGGAGCTCGCAGATGCTCTGGATCAGCGCGCCGGTCGCGCGGGTGAACTCGAGCAGCCCCCGCGCGTCGCGCGCGAACAGCTCGGCGATGATCCCCTCGACGTCGCCGCCCGAGCAGAAGCCGCGCCCCGCTCCGGTGAGCACGACCGCGCGCGCGGCCGAGCGCTCGAGCGAGCGGAACGTGGCCGTGAGCTCGCCGTAGACCTCGAAGGTGAGGGCGTTCAGGCGGTCGGGGCGGCTCAGCGTGATCTCCGCGACGCCGCGGCTGAGCTCGAGCTGGAAGGAGCGGGGTGTGAGGGTCATGGGCATCTCCTGGGTCCGGCGCGCGCCGGACGCGAGCCTCGCGCGATCAGGGCTTCGTCCGCGTGCGCCGCGGGGGGCTCCGCGCGCTTCGCTCGGCGTGCGCGCGGGCGCTGCCGGGGCGCGACGGGACGGGCATGTCCGGCTCGCGGAGCGTGGTGCGCAGCTTGTCGAGCAGCCGCGTCAGCGTGGAGAGCTCGGCCGGGCTCAGCCCGGAGAACACCTTCGCCACGCGCGCGGCGTGCCGCCGCTCGGCGTCGCGGAACGCGCGCTGCCCCTTGGCGGTCAGGTGCACCCGCCACGCGCGGCGGTCGCTCGGGTCGGCCCGCCGCTCGACCATGCCGTCGCGCGCCGCGCGATCGACGAGCCCGGTGAGGTTGCCCGCCGTGACGAGCATGCTGCGGGAGAGCGACGCGAGCGTCTGCCCGTCGCTGCGCACGAGGTTCGCCAGGAGGTCGAAGCGCGGGAGGGTCATCTCGTGCTCCAGGTCCTCCCGGATGGCCGCGAGCGCGCGCTTGTGGACCGCGAGGATGCGCACCCAGGCGCGCACGGCGGCCTGGTCGCCGCGCGCGCTCTCCGGCGGGGGGACCACGGCGAGCGGCCGCCTCGCCGGCGCCCCGCGCCTCACGGGCCGCCCCCGCCGCGCGCGTCGAGCGCCGCGACGGCCTCGATCTCCACGAGCGCGCGCCGCTCGACGAGCCCCGCGACGCCGAGGAGGGCCATCGCCGGGAAATGCTTGCCGAACCGCGCCCGCCACGCGGCGCCGATCGCGCGGAGCGAGCCCCTGTACGCCTCGAGATCGGTCACGTAGACGGTCATGCGCGCGACGTCGCCCGGCTCCCCGCCGGCGGCCGCGACGACCGCGAGCACGTTGTCGAGCGCCTGGGCGAACTGCTCGGCCAGATCGTCGCTCCGGAACCGCCCGGACGCGGGGTCCCACCCGATCTGCCCCGCGATGTGCAGCGTCCTGCCGCTCGTCACGACGCCGTTGGCGTAGCCTCGCGGCGCAGGCCACCCGGCCGGCTGCACGATCTCGAGATCGCCGTTCACCGCATCACCTGCCCCCCGTCGACCGGGATCGCCTGGCCATGGATGCTGCGCGCCTCGTCGCTGCAGAGCATCGCCACGACGAGCGCGACCTCGCCGGGCTCGACCATCCGGCCCTGAGGCGACATCGACTCGAGCGACCGCCGCGCCGCGTCCTCGCCCCGCCCGGTCTTCTCGGCGATGCGGGAGATCGCCTCGTCCGCCATCCTCGTGTTCACCCACCCGGGGCAGACGCAGTTGATGGTCACCGGCGTCCGGGCGATCTCCAGCGCGATGGCGCGGGTCATTCCGACCATGGCGTGCTTCGACGCGCAGTACGCGGTCGAGTAGGCGCACCCGACGAGCCCGGCGGTCGAGGCGACGTTGACGACGCGCCCGAACCCGCGCGCGATCATCTTCGGGATCAGGGCGCGGCAGAGCGCGAAGGCGCCGGTCACGTTGACCGCGAGCATGCGGTCCCAGAGCGCGTCGCTGGTCCTGTCGAACGGCGCGCTCTCGGCGACGCCCGCGTTGTTGACGAGCACGTCGATGCGCCCGAGCTGGGCTTCGAGCGCGGCGATCGCCGGCGGCGCGCCCTCGCGATCGCCGACGTCGAGCTGGACGGCGACGCCCCCGATGGCCGCCGCCGTCTCCTCGATCTCGGCCTGCGTGCGGCCTGCGACGGCGACGCGCGCGCCGCCCTGCGCGAGCCGCTCGGCGATCGCCCGGCCGATGCCGCGACCCCCACCCGTGACGAGCGCGATCCTGCCTTCCAGGGACATCCGGAGCACCTAAATCATATATATATGAAGCACAAGCCGAAGTCACCCTCGTCGGCGCGCGCTGCGGCGCCCGCTCGCTGAGGTCGGAGTCGGCCACCTCGCGACGGAACGCGCGGCTCGGCCTCGTTTTCCTCGCTCTCTCCTCGCTCGTCTGGAACGTAGTGGGTGGAGAGCATGGACGAAGACCAGAGCGGGCGTGGCCGAACGATCTGCGCCGCGAGGGCGACATGGTCCGGCTCGACGGCCACCACAACCCGCGGCGCCTCAGGATCCTGGACGAGTACATCCACGAGATGGACTCGGTCCTCGACGGCTTCTTCCGGGCTCGCCGGAGCGCGGAGCACGAGCTCCACCCCGCGATCTCGCTCGCGCAGTCGATCGTCGACGTGGTCGATCCGATCTACTACGCTGCGCGCCTGTTCGTCGCGCCCCGCGACGGCTTCGCGCCGAAGAGCATCTACATGACCGAGAGCATCAACCGGATGGCACCGGCGACACGTTCGCGCAGCCTCGCGGCATCGAGATGCACGCCGTGGCGATGGGCTTGCCGCTGCAGCTGCCGGCGGGCGCCGTGAGCGCGGCCGGCGCGCTCGCGTCGCGCGTCGCCGCGCTGCTCGCATGCGCTGGCGTGGAGGCGCGGCCCCCGGCGGCAGGGGCGGGCGCGTGGTCCCTCGCGCTGACCGAGCCGCCGGATCTCGCGGCGCTCTACGCGGCGGCGGACGGCATCGCGCTCCCGGACGGCACGCTGATCCTGCCGCGCGGCGACGTCGCGCGGGCGACGGCGTGGCTCGCGGAGGAGCGCTCGCTCGACTGGGCGCGCGACCTCCTGGTCATCGGGGAGCGGGAGGATCTCGTCATCGTGCTCGACCTCGACGTCGCGGGCGCGCGCGCCGGGGGCGGCGTGCTCGAGGCGCCGACCGACGGGCTCGCCTCGTTCCAGCGCGTCGCCCGCTCGGTGGTCGGCTACCTGGAGCGGCGCCTCGGCGTCGCAGGGGCCGAGGCCGCGGCGCCCGAGGTGCGGGCGCGCGAGGCCGCGGCGCGCCGCGACCTCCCGGCGCTCGTCGAGGCGCTCGCGGAGGCGATGTACCCGGGCGCGGAGCGGCAGGTCGCGCACGCGGCGCTCACGCTGGGCGCGCTCCTGTCGGAGCGCGGGGACGAGGCGGCGCTGGACGCCTTCGCGCGCTCGGTCGAGGCGCGGGTCGCGGCGGCGCCGCGGGGCGCCGCGGGGCCGGAGCGGCTCGCGGCGTGGCGCGCGTGCGAGATCGTGGCGCGAGAGGCGGGGTCGGAGGCGATCGCCGCGGCGTGCGCGGCGCGGGCGAGCGGCGGGGGGTAGGAGGCTGGTCGCGAAGCGCCTCGGTGGACGGCGCTTCGTCGCTCAGCGGACCGAGCTCACCTGGCGCCCCGCTCCCGGAGCCTCGCGCGCCACGCGCGCACCACGGTCGTCTGATCCCCCTTGCGCAGCATGAACTCCGTCAGCCCCACGACGTCGAGCCCCGGCAGGAGCCGGCTCTGCCCCACCTCCGCGTAGCCGTCCGGGCCGAGGAGGTGGATGGAGAGCTTTCCCTTCTTCAGGAACCAGACCTCGGGCACGCCGAGCCCCGCATAGACGGAGAGCTTGTTGATTGTCCCGCTCTTCTCGATGATCTCGATCGCGAGCTCCGGGATCTCGCCGTCCTCGACCGTCCCGAGCACGTAACACTCATCCGGCTCTACGCCCCGCTCCGCGAGCCTCTTGCGGACGGTCATGCTGCCGTACCCGCTGAGAGGCAGCTCCGCCTCCTCTGCGTAGGCCTCGACGAGGCGGGCAAGGATCGTCTTCCGCCCCTCGTGCGGTCCGCCCGGGCTCATCAGCTCCAGCACTCCCTCGCAGTACGTCACCCGCACGCCCGCTCGGTCGCCGAGGGCGGCCAGGATGGCCTCGTACTCCTCCCACGAGACGTCATGAACGACGAAGAGCTGGTCTTCCGAGCCGTTCGCCGCGCCCGCGTCGGCGGCGCCGGCAGGGGGGACGAGGAGGGGTGCAGCGGCGGCCATGACAGCGTGCTCCTCCGGGGAGTATCACCCCCGCGCCGCGCGCTGGCAACCGCCGATCCGAGCGCCCGCGCGCCGCTGCCCTCCTCGACAGCCCTGACGCACGCCACGGACTCGCCGGACGCTGCCAGGGGCGGCCCGGGGGCGCTCGGGTGCCGCGCGCCCTCAGAACACGCGCCCCAGCCCGTCGAGCGCCGCGACGCGGTAGGCCTCGGCCATGGTGGGGTAGTTGAACGTCGTGTTCACGAAGTACCGGATCGTGTTGTGCGGCGCAGGTTGCGACATGATCGCCTGCCCGATGTGGATGATCTCCGCGGCGTTCTCGCCGAAGCAGTGGATCCCGAGCAGCGCGAGCGTCTCGCGGTGGAAGATCAGCTTCAGCATCCCGACCTGCTGGCCCGTGATCTGCGCGCGCGCGAGCGTCTTGAACGTCGACTTTCCCACCTCGTAGGGCACCTTCTCCGCCGTGAGCTCCCGCTCGCTCTTGCCCAGCGACGAGATCTCGGGCGTCGTGTAGATGCCCGTGGGGATGTCCCGGACCAGCTTGTCGTCGGCGTGGCCGCAGATGTGGCTGGCCGCGTACCGGCCCTGGTCGTAGCTCGCGCTCGCGAGCGCCGGGAAGCCGACCACGTCGCCGACCGCGTAGATGTGCGGCTGGCTCGTCTGGAAGGTCTCGCTCACCTCGAGCTGACCGCGCTTGTTCGGCGTGATGCCGACGCTCTCCAGGCCGAGATCGGCCGTGTTGCCCGACCTCCCGTTGGCCCAGAGGAAGACCTCGCTCCGGAGCTTCTTCCCGCTCTTCAGGGAGAGCACGACGCCCTCCTTCGTGGCCTCGACCGCCTCGTGCTCCTCGCCGTTCAGGACGCGGATCCCCTTGTCGCAGAAGTGGTACCCGAGCGCGTCGGTGATCTCGTCGTCGAGGAACTCCAGGAGGTGGGAGCGCGTGTTCACGAGGTTCACGGCGACCTGCATGTTGCGCAGCATCGACGCGTACTCGCAGCCGATGACGCCCGCCCCGAAGATGGTGATGCTCCGGGGGGTGTGATCCATGCGCAGCAGCGTGTCGCTGTCGAAGACGCGCGGGTGGCTGAAGTCGATGTCGGCCGGCCGGTACGGGCGCGAGCCGGTCGCGATGACGAAGCTGTCGGCCGTGTACCGCCGGCGCTGGCCGCCGTCGCTCTCCACCTCGATCGTGTGCGGATCGACGAACCTGGCCTGCCCCGGAACGAGCTGGACGCGGTTCCGGTCGTAGAAGCTCTCGCGCAGATCGACCTGCTCGTCGATGACGCGGTTCGCGGTCGCGAGGAGCTCGGCGAACGGGTACTCCGGAACCACATCCATCCGCTTGTAGATGGGGCTCTGGTTGATCAGGTTCATGTGGTAAATCGCGCGGCGCAGCGCCTTGCTGGGGATCGTCCCCCAGTGGGTGCAGCCCCCGCCGACCCGCGCGTAGCGCTCGATCGCCGCGACCGATTTGCCGTGCTTCGCGGCCGTCATGGCGGCGCCTTCGCCGCCCGGCCCCGTGCCGAGGATGATGAGATCGAAGTGCGGGGTGGTCACCATCGAGTTCCTTGCCTCCGGCGCGCCGAGCGCGCGCGTGCGCCGAGAGAAGGCTACTCGAACTGGAGCGGCTCGTCGTCGCCCCCGACGCCGAGCATCTCGAGGATCTGCCGCACCTCCATCGCGGCCTCGACCTCCGGGCCCGCGTCCAGGAAGCCCTGGAGGTGCTTCCGCGCGAGCGCGCGGTTGCCGCGGGCCGCGTACGCCAGCCCCATCGCGTGCATCGCCTCGCCGTCCTTCGGGAACCGGCGGAGCGCCTCCTTCGCCTGCGCGATCGCGCCGTCCGTGTCGCCGAGGCGACGGAGCGCGTGCGACAGGCCGACCCGCGCCCCGAGGAAGCTCGGCGCGAGCCGCACGGCGGCGCGGTACGCGTCGCGCGCCGGATCGAGCTGGCCGAGCTCGTAGAGCGCGTGCCCGAGCAGGTTGTACGCGTACGGGTTCGACGGGGAGGCCTTGATCACGTCGCGCAGCGCGACGAGCGCCTCCTGGACTTGCTCCTCTTGCAGGAGCTCGGCCGCCTCCTCGACGGCCTCCCAGTGGGCGGCGTCGACCGATTCGTCCACCACGGCTCTGAGCACCATGGCCCGCAGTCTAGCCAGATTCGGCGCGCCGTCCTGGGCTCCTTCGTGGTACCGGCCGGGCGGTGAGGCGCCCGCCGTGGATCCGGCCGCTCTTGTGGCACGCGAGCGCCGCGATCCCGGTGCTCGGCGCCGCCGCGGCGTTCTACGGGCCCGCGCTCGCCAGGACGGGCGGCGTCTGGCCGGCGCCCCTCGACGACGTCTACATCCACTTCGGGTTCGCCCGCGCCGCGGCCCTGGGCCACCCGTTCTCGTGGATCCCGGGCAACGGCTACTCCTCGGGCGGGACCAGCCTGGCGTACCCCCTCGCCCTGGCGCCCGGGTACCTGCTCGGGTTTCGCGGCGCGTGGCTCGGCCTCTTCGCCGCGCTCCTCGCGTGCGCCGCGCTGCTCGACCTCTGCCGATCGCTCCGGTGGCTGCTCGATCCGCGCGGCGGGCCCGGCGCCCCGTACTCCCGCTGGGTCGCCTGGGCCGCGCCGCTCTTCGTCGTGGCCGTGCCGCTGCTCGACTGGAGCTGGTTCTCCGGGATGGAGCTCGCGCTGCTCGGCGCGGTGATGGGCCGAGCGCTCGTCGCGGTGCGGCGCGCCGAGCTCGCCCCGCCGGCGCAGCGCCCGGCCGAGCAGCTCCGGGCAGGGCTCCTCGCCGCGCTGCTCGTCGCGACGCGGCCCGAGGCCGTCGCGCTCGCGGCGCCGCTCGCGGTCGCCGTGGCCCACGCGGCGGGCTCGCTGGGCGCGGCGGCGTCGCTCGCGCGCGCGTCCCTGCCGACCGCGCTGCTCCTCGGTGTGCAGGCCGCCGCGAACCGCGCGCTCACGGGGGAGTGGAGCGCGGCGGGGGCGGTGCGCAAGCTCATCCTCTCGAACCCGTACCCGGCGCCGCTCGAGAAGGCGCTGGAGGTGATCAAGAACCTCGCCGCGCTGCGGGTGCAGGCGCTGGAGAGCGCGCTGGGCGGCCCGTCCTACGCCCTCCTCCTGCCGCTGCTCGGCGCGATCGCGGCGCTCGACCGGCGCGCGCGGCGCCTCGCCGTGCCGCTCCTGATCGGCGCCTACGGCTCGCTGCTCCTCGTCGCGCTCAACGCGACGGCGCGCTACCAGAACCTCCGCTACGCCGCCCCGGCGCTCGCGATGCTGCTCGTCGCGGCGGCCCTCGGGACCGAGGCGCTCGCGCGGCGGGGGCGGCTCGCGGCCGGCGTCGCCGCGGCGCTCGCGCTCGCGGCCCTCGCGGCGCCCTCCGCGTGGTTCGGGCGGCAGATCGACCACTTCGCCCGCTCCTCGGCCAACATCGCCGGGCAGCAGGTCGAGGTCGCGCGGCGCCTCGCCGCGCGCGAGCCGCGGCCGCGGCGGGTGCTGCTCGGCGACGCGGGCGCGATCCCGTACCTGTCGGGGATCCCCGCCATCGACGGGCTCGGCCTCGGCGGGTACCGGGGGATGCCGTTCGCGCGGGCCTCGGTGCACGGGGTCCCGGCCGTTGTCGAGCTCATCGAGCGGCTCGACGCCGCCGAGCGGCCCGACGTCTTCGCCCTGTACCCCTCGTGGTGGGGCGGGCTCGCGGACGTCTTCGGCCGGCGCGTCGACGCGGTGAAGATCGAGGACAACGTGATGTGCGCCGCGGACGAGAAGGTGATCTACGAGGCGGACTGGTCGGCTCTCGCGCCGCCGGGGGAGCGCCGCGACGGGGCCATCGACGAGGTGGACATCGCCGACCTGGTCGACGAGCGGGCGCACGGCTACGCGTTCCCGTCGCCGCGCGGCGGCTGGGTCGTCGGCGCCGTGCTGCGCGACGGGAGCGACGGCGGCGGCGCGCCGCGGTTCGACGCCGGCAGGATCATCCCCGAGGGGCGCGAGCAGTCGTTCGCAATCGGAGCGGCGGCCGCGGCCGCCGCGGCCGCCGCGAGCGCCCGCGGGCCCGCGCTGCTCGCGCTGCGCACCGACGGGGGCGGCCCGATCGCGATCGGCGTGGCGGTCGAGCGCGCCGCGGACGAGGCGCGCGTCGAGGTGCCAGAGCGCCCTCTGGACCGCTGGTCCGAGATCCGGGTGCCGCTGCGCGACGTCGCGCCGGGGGACCTTGTCCGGATCCGCGCGCTCCGGGGGACGTTCCGCAGCTTCCATGTCTGGCTGCTGCGGCCGTGATCGGCCCCCTTGCCGCCCGCGCGGCGCCCTCGTGGCGCGCGCCCGCGACACAGCGCGTCGCGAGCCACGGGGACGTCGCGCGACGGATCCATGGTAAGAGCCACCACGTGGCGAGGTGGTTCCGTGCGTCGGCCTTCGCGGCGACAGCTGGCAGGGAGGTGGCCTCGTTCGCGAGGCAGGCGGTCCTCCTGCCGTACGACACCCTCGCGCCGGTGATCCCTGACGGGGCGCGCGACGGCGACGAGGTGGTGGTCATTCTTCACGGGCTCTTCGCCTCCGCCGGCGTCCTCCGGCCGTTGCGCACGGCGATCGAGCGCCACGCCGCGATGTCTCGCGCCTCGCGGGCGCGCGGTCGGACGGACCCGGCGCGCGCCGAGCCGCCGTGGTCGGTCCACACGGCGACGATGTCCTACGCGCCGGGGCCCGGCGTCGAGGTGCTGTCGGCGCGCCTCGCGGCGCTCGTCGCGGCGCTCCCGGAGGGGGCGCGCTTGCACCTCGTCGGCCACAGCATGGGCGGCATCGTGTGCCGCTTCTTCGCGCAGGAGGTCGTCGATCCACGCATCGTGCAGACCATCTCCATGGCGAGCCCGTTCGGCGGCATCCCGCGCGCAGGGCTGCTCGGCTTCGGCGGCGCGCGCGATCTCGACGCGTCGAGCCCGGTCCTCCGGCGCGTCCTCCTCGGGACGGCGCGGTCGAGCATCCCGCACCTGTCGATCGTCGCGGGGGCCGACACGCTGGTCCGCTCGCCCATCGCGCACGCGCTGCCGGGCGGCGAGGTGCGGGTGATGGAGGGGCGGGGGCACAACACGCTCCTCTTCGATCCCGAGGTGGCCGCGCTCGTGGCGCGGCACATCGTCGAGCGGCGCAGCCCCGCGCGCTGACCTATCGCCGCTCGGCGCTTCGTGGTAGCTCGCTCGCGTGCGCTCGCCCATCGCCTGCCTCGCCGCCCTCGGGGCCTTGCTCGCCCCGCTCGCCTGGTCATCACCGTCGCGCGCGGACGCCTCCGCGTGGACCTTCGTGGGCGCCGGCGCGGTCGGCTGGAAGCAGGGCGAAAGCGATCTCGTCTTCGACGGCGCGCTGTCGTGCGACGTCGGCGTCGGGACCACGCCCGACGCGCCCGTCATCGTCGGCGGCCTGATGCGCGCGACGCCGATCCTCGACAGCGGCATCGATCTCGCGCTGCTCGCCCGGGTCGCGACGCGCGGCTTCCAGGCTGGCCAGCTGGGCCTTGCCCTCGACGCGGGCGGCTACCGCCGCTTCTGGGGCGCAGGTTCCACGGGCGTGGCCGGCGCGCTCACGCTGGGCGCGCCGCTCGGCATCAGCCTCTCGCTCCAGGGGAGCTACGGGACCGACAATGCGATGGCGTTCGCCGCCATCGCGGGCATCGACCTGCTGCGTCTCACCGTCTACCGGCAGTCGCTCCTGCCGCTGTGGCCGAACCCGTTCCCCGCGCAGCAGCGCGGGCAGGACGTCGCTTCGCGCTGAAGGGCGCGCGAGCGTCTCTCCGGACACGATGTGGAGCCATCGAGCCGGGAAGTGGGCGGTCGAGGATCGGGCGCGCGACGCGCATTGGCGCCGCCGACGCCGGTTGACCGGCGAAGTCGTGCCCCGGTAGGGTGCGGCCAGGGGGCGTCATGGATGTCGTCGCCGCGCTCGCCATCCTCCTCGCATTCATTCACGTTGCACCTCGCCGGATCGGATGTCACGCGCGGAGGGCTGTCCATAACCTAAGCAAGGCGAGGGCCGTCCCTGCCGCGACGGCGAGATCAACCGGAAGACGAGTCGAGCCTCTGTGGGATTGAAGTTCCCGGTCCCGCCGATACCGCGAATTGGCTGTGAACGAAGCGGGCGACGGGACGGGCCGGAATCGCGTGAGGCAGACCACCCCGCCCGGCCGGCATCAGCGGGGTGGTCTCATCGACGTGTTCTGTCTCTATGCCAAGAAACGGAGCTGCATCGTTGCTCAGCGATGGCCGCCTCGATGGCCTGGGTCGCTCTGCACCCGCAGCGACGGCACAGCGGAGCACACGAGCGCAAACTCGCCTTTGGTCATCGTCATGGAGCACAGCTGCTCGTGAGCTACCGACGCAAGCCAATCGTCAGCCCCTCTCAGGAGCACGAGATCCGTCGGCCGATCGGGCCATTCCCAATGGGTGTAGATCCTTGGCGACGACAAAAGTCCGTGCGCTTTCATGGTGTTGCGCGGCAGGTGCGGTCCCTGGGACCGCGCCCCTATCACATCGATGCAGACGCCCGTCGACGTAGCCGGTGGACTTGGCCCCCTGCGCCGTTCATGCCGTGCACTTATCCGCTGGCCCAGGAGCGAAGCCGCAGCCCAGGTTCGGCCGCGAGAGGCGAAAGAATAGGGGCGCGGGCGAGGCCACATTCGGCAAATACATGATATCGAATTTCATGAAGCACCTCTTAACATAAAAAACGATTCCAACGACGCCACCATGGCGTCCGAAGACACGGCAGGAATGTCGAAGCCCCCTGAGCGGCTTGCGCGGCCGCGCCTGCGCTCCGTCCCTGCCATGACGGAGCGCAAGCGAGAGCGCCTCGGGCGCTCCGTGTCTACTGGACGAGATCGTCGCGGCCTGCCCGGCGAAGCCGCTCCGCGATGTACTGCATGAGCTCCTGACGAGAGCGGTAGGGCCACAGCGCGATGGCGACGCACCTGGACGCGGATCTCAGCTCGATCATCCTATCGTTACCGCGAACGGAGACGATCTCGGTCCATGGGATCGGCCGCGACAGCGGGGAGGTGACCCCCTCGTCGGTGATCCTCACGAACGCCTGCCACATGGCCACCGCGGATACGGCCAGCGACGAGGCGACGAACATGGCAGCCATCTTGAGCGCATCCGGGCTGTTCCAGCGAAGCATGCACCACGCGAGCACCAGCGATGCAAGCCCCGGCGGAATCAGGCTCACGACAGCAATGACCGCCCACCGCCGCCTCGTCGGAATGTTCATTTTGACGGTCCGTTCGAGTAATAGCCGGCCGCTCCGTTCACGCCGATGCTCTGCCCAGACATCACCGCGAACACCTTCGGAGTATCGTTCAGAGATCTAGCGAACGCTGCGTCGATAGCACCGCCGCGGACCGAGCCTTCGACGAACCCCCCGGTCGCGGCGGGTGCGGGAGACGCCCAAGAGGCGAAAGCTCCACCTACGAAACCGAGGAGCGCCGAACCGGCGAGGCCCTCCATCGTCGGATCCTGTCCGTAGTAGGCGGATGTGGCAAGGTACTGGCCTTCGCTGATGAAGCCACCGATCGCCCCGCTGGCCCACACTCCAGTTCCAAGCCAGCCAACACCGAGACCGGCGAGCCCTCCAGCCACTGCCGCGATGCCGGCCTCTCCGTAGTCCACGCAGCTGAAGCCCTTCGTCATTCCCTGCACGATGATCGAACCCACGCCGCCCGCCACGAATCCGATCGCCCCCGTCACCGCAATCGCGACCCTCCCGTTTTGATCGACGTAATTGATGGGGTCGTCGTTGCTGTAGGCGTAGAAGTTCAGCCCGCCGGCGAAGCCGGTCGGGTCCTTCGAAATCCAGCGCCCGACGCTCGCGTCGTAGTCCCGTGCTCCGAATCGAACGAGCTTCGTCTCCCGGTCGTACAGACCACCCGCGAATCCAAACGGCTGGAACCCCGGGTTCGTGTCGAGCATGACGTTGCCCCACTCGTCGTAGTCGACCCGCTGAGCGATCTGCCCGCTCGCCACGTCCACGACGAGCCGCGGGCTGCCGAGGTGGTCCGTGAGGATGCGGTATGTCGCGCCGGCCTTGATCATCAGGTCCGGCACATTGCGCCCCTGCCCGTAGATGAAGCGCGCCACCACGTTGCCCGCGCCGTCGAGCTCCGCCGCCGGCTGGAGGGCGCTCCGGTAGAGGAACCCCTGGACGTTGATTCCGTTCCGCTGCTTCCAGATACGATGGCCCTCGCCGTCGACCAGATAATCGATCTCCGTGCCGTCTGGCAGGTCAACCTGTCGCAGGCTGCCACGGGCATCGTACGTGAAAGTCGTTGTGCCTCCCGTCGCCGTGTCGGTCACGCTCGTCTGGTCGCCGGCCGGGCTCGTCACGTACGTCTTGGTCCCGTACGTCATCAGCCGGTCCTGGTCGTCATAGGTGCCGCCCTCCGCCCCTGCAGGCGACGTGCGGGCGATGCGGTTACCGTTCGCATCGTAGTCGTAGTGCGCGGCGAGCACGCCGTCTCGGAGCACGTCGGTGAGCCGCCCGGCCAGGTCGTACTCGTAATCGTAGACATGCGTCTCTCCCAGGATCGTCTCCGTCCGCTGGTCGATGCGCCCGAGGACGTCTGGCGTATAGCTCACCTGGTAGACCACGGAGCTAGCTGCCTGCGCCACGTACGCCTGGACGCCGCCGTCGGGATCGGGGGTCACCGTGTCGCTGACGACGCCGGCACTGCTCCCGGTGTACAGCCCGTTCTGCGGATGGCGATGCATCGTGAGACCGCCGATCTGGTTGAGGAAGCCGTCGGTGTCGTAACCGAAACTCATCGCTGCGCCGCCGCTGACCGTCTCGCTGCTGATGCGGAAGTCGTTGTCGTAAATCCAGCTCACCACGCGCGATCCGCTCCCGAACCCGGCGCCTGTCCACGTGCGACTGGTGATCAGCGCGCCGTCGTAGTCGAAGCCAAGCGAGACGCCGGATGGCCCCGTCATGCTGACGAGTTTGCCCGTCGTCGGATGATACGCGAAGCCGATATTTCCCATGCCGAGCGGCAACGTCACCTGACTGAGACGGCCGGTCGCAGGCTCCCGCGTGTAGACGCTGGCCGGCTCGCCGGGACGGGTCGAGCCCGTAAGCAGGCGATCCAGGTCGTAGGACCAGGAGGTCGCTGTGGGGATCGATCCGGCGTCAGGGGCAATGCACTCGTCCAGCAGATCTGCCTGGGTGTAGCCGAACGTGTGCTCCGGCCGATCCGGTGGAGTGATCGTATGAAGACGTCCGCCAGGATAGTAGCTCGCATCGATGATCTCCTCGTCGGCCCTCGTCACCTGCCTTTCTCGGCCGACCGCATCATGGATGAACTGTTCGGTGCGAAGCAACGGATCCGTCGCGCTCGCCAGCCATCCGTCCTCGTAGGTGTAAGTCCAGGTCTTCGCTCCTTGGGACATGGTATGCAGCCGGCCATCCGGATAGTACGCAAAATTGACCGGAGAAATGCCGGAGAGCGCGACGCTTTCAACTCGACCCTGCGGAGTCAGCGTGGTCGTCATGCTTCGCCCAGACGGCGACGTCGAGACAACGGTGTTCGTAGCTTTATTGAAGACCTGCGTAAACGGGCGCCCATTGATCGTGGTCATATCGGTGAGCGACGAAAGGCTCAGTGGGTTATTGGGATTCGCCAGCATCGCGGAGCGTGCCCCGGTGACCTGCCGCGTCCTCCCGAGAGGCGTCGTGGTCGTCTCTCGCTTGAGGATGGGCGCCTGCATTCCAAAGCGCGTGTCTCCCGTGACCTCGCGGGAGGTCACGGTGCCGTCCGGCGCCGTGATCGTTCCGATGCCGGTCGTCGCGGCCTGCATCACCGTGGAGAGGCCGTCCGAGCCAGTGAACGTGCGCCGTTGGCTGCCGTCCGAAAGATCCTCGACCCTGTACGCCTGCGTCCGCCCTTCTGCTGTGGTGATGGTGACCTGGTAGTCCGCATCCGTGCCCGTCCGGCTGAGCGCCTTGTAGCCGCCCGCCGGATCGGCATCTCTGGTGAGACGTCCTTCCGCATCGTACTGGAACTCGTGGACTCGATTCAGCGGATCGCGCAAGGATCGGAGGAGGCCGCTGTTCGGGTAGTACTCCAGCGTCGTCGTCTCAATCGCAGGGTTCGTCACGGTCCAGAGGAGTCCCTCCGCATCCAGCGAGAGCGACGTGGACTGCCCCGTGGGCGCGACGATGGCCGTCGGGGCGCCGCTCGCATCGCGCAGGATCTGCGTCACTTGATTGTTGACGTCGGTGACCGTCGTCAATCGCCCTCCGGCATCATAGCCGAACTGAAAGCGTGTCACGCCGAGGAGCGCGTCGAACGTGGAGAGGTGGCGTCCCGTCTCGTCGAGCACGTAGAGCTCGGCCCCGTCCTCGCTAGCCACGGCGACGTTGCTCATCGAAACTCCCGGGAGCGCCGCCCCGACGCGGGCGATGATCCCGCTGTCGTCGCTGCTGCCGTGATCAGCGAGCAGGAAACCTCCGAGCGGTGTTGCCAGGAGCGCGCGGGGCGAGAGCAGTTCGGCCGCGGCCGCCGGAGCGCCAAGATTGCAATGCTTGATGGTGCAAGGATAAGTCCGATTGGCAGGGTTGCCGACGACCGTGTAGATGAAGCCGGTCGGTGCGATGCGACGGACGACCGGCATGCTGCCGAGCTGGACGAGTGGATTTTGCGAGACGTAATAGACACTTCCATCGGGGCCAAGCGCGAGATCTCCAGGGATGCCGATCCGAGCCGTCGTCGCCAGTACCCCGTTTGTGGTCGGTCCGTACTCGTTCCCGCCCGCGATCGTGGTGACGATGCCGTTCGGGTCGATGCGCCGGATGCGGTTCCAGCAGTTAGGGCAGGCGGTGTTGAGGTTCGCCGGGGCATCGGAGACGTAGAAGCTGCCGTTCGGCCCGAGCACGACACTCTTGAGGTCGGTGAACTTGGCCTGGACCGCCGGGCCGCCGTCGCCGGAGTAGCCCCTCTCCCCGGTGCCTGCCACCGTGGTGATGATCCCCTGGGGGTCCACCTTGCGGACGAGCGAGCTCTCCGCGATATAGAGGCTACCATCTTGAGCGATCGCGATGTCCTGAATGAACCCACCGACGCCGACCGAGGTTGCAGGGACGTTATCCTCTTTGGTGGCGACATAGCTGCCGTTTCCGGCGGCGGTGGTGATGGTCCCGTCGGGAGCCACCCGCCGGACGCGAAGGCGGTCGCTGATGTAGAGGCTGCCATCCCGCGCGATCGCGAGGGCGCCTGGACTGTCCAGTCTCGCCGTAGTGGCGGGTCGATTGTCGCCGTTGTACCCGCTCACGCCGCTGACGCCGGCGACCGTGGTGACCACCCCATCAGCAGATATCTTCCGGACGCGAGAGCTCACCTGGTCGGAGTAATAGATGGTTCCGTCCGGCCCGAGCGCGAGTCCCGACGGCCTGCCGATGTACGCCGTGTCCCTGCTGAGGCCATCGGCGGCTGCGGCTGGGGTCGCGCTGCGAGGGATCTCGCCGGCAACGCGCTCGAAGACCGAGCCGATGTTCCGGACGTCGCGCCGCGTTCCGTCGCCGAGGGCGAGAATGGATCCGACGGGGTCGAAGGCATGGTGGACGTCGAGGCTCATGCCTCCAAGCGCTGCGGAGCCGTTCGTCGAGCTCGATCCGATGAGGCCTTCCCAGCGGCGCGCCAGGGCGATCTCCTGCCGCGTCCTGCTCCCGACGATCATCACGTTCGATGGCGCGGCGAAGGATCTCTGCGCCGCCCCCCCCGAGCCTCCACCCCCGCCCGAGCTGCCTCCCCCCGAGGCCATCGTCACGTTCGCAGCGGGCACGGTGTAGACGCCGTCATAGGCATGCTGGAGCTCGACCACGACCGCCTGCTTTCCCATGAGCAAGCGCCCGAGCGCGTCTCGGCCGTCCCACTCGAAGGTGTATTTCTGGTTGGGCTCGCAGGGGCAGGTAATGCTCGGTGAAAAGATCCTCCCGGCGACGCTGATCTGGAGATCGATCCGCTTGAGGAGCGGGTGCACTCCCGCCTTCGTCACGGGGATCTCGAGGCGGTAATTCTCCTTGCGCCCGATCGTCCGATCGCTCTGGTAATGCAGGCGAAAGGGCGTGCCGCTGACGGGCAGGCGCTCCCCCAGGATCTGGTTTTCGCACTCGATGATCGAGCCGGATTGCTTGCACGGTTTGTCGAGGCACTTCTTTGAGCTGCGGTTGCCGTCGCCGTCGCCATCGCCGCCGCCCGGGTCAGGCGGCGGTTCCGGAGTCGGATTATTCGGCGGGCTGCCCGGCCAGTTGGCATCGTATGGGGTGAAGTGCGTGACCTGGACCCGCCAGAGGGTTGTCCCCGCCGCATACAGCGTGGCCAGCTCCTCCAGCTCCTCCGCGCTGATCCCGATCGCGGTGAGCTCGCTCGCGTCGTCGGCCACGCCGTCGCCGTCGATGTCCACCGAGGCGACGCCGCCGCTCACGCCGAGGATCTCGACGATGCGCCCGTCTTCTTCCGGGATCCACGCCCCTTTTCGCGCGTCGTAATAGCCGAGCGGCACGGCCATCCCGACCGGGAAGTCCAGGAAGTTTTCGACATAGAACGGGATAGGTCTGTCGAACTCGACCCTCGTTGCCCCCGCGGCGACCGCCTCGTCGAGCCCAAGCTCCACGGCATACGTGTATCCGCTGGTCGGCGGCAGGGTGCCCGGCATCGCCTCGGGCCCGTTCGGACCGACCGTGTACTCGGTCGCGCGCACGTGCACCTCGGCCGGCAGCGCGACGGTCGTCGTTGCCCCCGGTGGGCCGCTCGCGTCCGGTACGGTCATCGTTCCCATCGTGCCCGGGGGAAAGAGCAACGTCGCCTGACGCTCACCGCTCTCGTCCGACTGAACGCTCCCGCGGGCCACCTGGACCTCCATCGTGCTGCCAAGCGCGACGGGCGTCACCACGGGATCGCTCTCGATCATCACCACATCAGGCGCCTTGGACCACTGCTGCCACTGGGTCCCGACATGGCGCTGCACCGGCAGATAGCCGGACTTCTCGTACTTCACCGTGAGCGGCTGGCCTCCCCGGACGACCAGCTCGAACACCCCGTCCGCGCGCGTGAGGACCTGCCCGTAGCTGGCCGCGTCCCCCGCGCCATGGTCCAGCACGCTCACCTTGACGCCCGAGAGCGGGACGCCGGCGCGCGTCGCGACCTTGCCCTTGACGACCGCGACCGTCACGACGTCGATCGTCCCCGGGCTCACGCCCGTCTGCGGCGCGTCCGGTCCCTGGTAGATGCAGCCCACGGCGTCGATGAGCCGCGTGGCCACGGTCGGGTCCAGCGCCGGACAGGCGACGTGCGTCACCGCGCCGGTCGCCGGGTCGCACGTGTCGATCGTGCTCGGATCGCTGTCGTCGGTCGCGATCGGCGTATGCAGAATACCCAGCACCGGGTCACAGGTATCGGTCGTGCACGCGTCGCCGTCGTCGAGCGTGCCGGTGCAAGTCGGCGCGGTCGTGTAACAGACCTCGAGGCTCGGCCGCTCGGCCACATTCGGTTCCTCGCTGCTCCGGAAGGAGGTGGTGAGGACCGGCGCCTCTTCCAGCAACACGCCGTGATTCGGGGTGGTCCCCGCAAGCCACGCCGCGGTGAGCGCGGTCAGATCGGCCGAACGCATGCCGACGCCGGGAAGCGACTGAAATGAGGCCGCGATCGCCGGGTCGAAATCGGTACCGTTCGCCAGGCTCTGCCAGGTCACTGTCGGCTCGGTCCACGGCGAGAGGATCCGGTGGATGTTGATGGTGCTGGTGCTGGTATCGTCCCGGTAGATCTGCCGGAGGCGCAGCGTCGCGGAGACGACCTGCGCCTCGGTGGGCACCGGCGAGAGGTCGAAGCGGAGGACGGCGTGCCGCACGCCGAAGCCGGCCAGCGTGCCCGTGCGGAGCAGCACGGTCGAGTCGGTCCAGGTCGGGTACGTCTCCCAGATCGTCGCGTCCTCAACCGCGCCGAGCGTACCGCGCTGGATTGTCACGCACGTCGGGTCCTCGGTGCCCGCCGCGAGCTTCGCGGTGCCGTGCAGCTCCTCCTCCGGTGAGCTCGAGCTGCACGCGGCGCCGGTCGCAGTTGCGCTGAACAGGACACCCCCCATCAGCAGGGAGTACTTCCGCCAAGCGTTGCGTAAGACCCTGATGGATCCTAGTGGTCGAAGGGATGATGGCTCGTGATGTCTCACTCGATAGCTCCTTATTGAAGAAGAGAAAAGAGAAATGCTGCGCGTCGCCGCTGGATGGCGGACGCGTTGAACCGCAAAGCATTACCAACCAAGCGCTGTTGCCCTGTGCCTTGTCATTGATTTTTGCACTGAACGGCATTGCGCCGAGCAGGACTGATGGCGCACCTTAGGGGCCACCTGGGAGCTCCACATTCAAAAAACTGAACTCCACGTTTTGTCATGCGAAGCGAATCCGAGTGTCTTGGTGCCGCATCCACGCGCGCGTGATCCCGCCGTCGGGGCGCGCACGGGAGCTCCAGAGCGACGAGATCACGACCGCGAAGCCGGCGCTGGAATTGTGGCCGAGTGGAGCGAGCCGATCGACAGCGCCCGCTCCGTGATGGAGCTGCCCGCGGCGGCGCGGCACGATGTGGAGCTGGTCGAGAAGGAGACGGGCGTGCCGCACGCCGAAGCCGGCTAGCGCGCCCGTCCGGAGGAGCACGGTCGAGTCGATCCATGTCGTGAACGTCTCCCAGATCGTCCCGTCCTCCACCGCGCCGGCCGTACCGCGCTGGCTCGTCACGCAGGTCGCGTCCTCGGCGCCCGCCGCGAGCTTCGCCGTCCCGCGCAGCCCCTCATCGTCCGACGATCCGGAGCTACATGCCCCCCGACGAGGAGCACCTGTGCGCAGCACGCGAGCGCTCTTCACTTCACCCATCCCGGCGTCATTGCTTTCCTCCGCGGGCGCGAAGGGACCAGAGCGACGAGTAAATAGCAATTACAGCCGATAACAGACAGCGCGACCCTGCCACAAAAGCCGCCAGATCCGCCCGCTCCCCAGCACGATTTCAGTGCATCCGCAGGCGCGCCGCCTCCGAGCCATCGCCTCGATCACGGCACGTCCCCGTTCGTGACGTCGTCCTCGGCGATCGCGGGCGGCGCGTGCGTCGGCGCCGGAGTCGGCCCGACGCGCATCCGCCGCGTGCTCGGCCTGGCGAAGGCGTACTGCACGCGCGGGGGCGAGGGGCCGTTCCCGACCGAGCTCGACGGCCAGCTCGGCGAGCGGCTCAGGTCGGTAGGCGGCGAGCACGGCTCGGTGACGGGGCGGCCGCGGCGGACCGGGTGGCTGGACCTGCCGACGCTGCGCTACGCGGCGCGGGTGAACGGCCTCGACGGGATCGCGCTCACCAAGCTCGACGTGCTAACCGGCATGCCGGAGCTCAAGGTGTGCGTCACCTACGACAGCCCCTTGGGGGGCGGACGCTTGAGTTCCCGGTCGACGAGATCGCGACGGCGAAGCCGGTGCTCGAGCAGGTGACCGAGTGGAGCGAGCCGGGCGGATCCCCGGCGCATCGGCCCGATGAGGCGCTCCCGCCCCCGGCGCGCCTTCCTGGTCCGGCTCGGCTTGGCGCACCGCAAGACGAAGGCGAAGGTCAAGCCGGGCCCCGCCGCGCCGCCTGCGCCTGACGTGCTCTGAACGCAGCGACGCCGGTGCGTTCCGGGCTCGGCCGGGGCGGGGCAGCTCGGCACTCCCCGACCCGCCCCGCCTGCCGCTTCAGCCCGTGAACCCCGCGAGCCCCTCCACGAGCCGATCGAGATCCGCGCGGCTGTGCCGCTCGGTCACGGCGACGAGCAGCTCGTCCCGCCGCCGCGCGTCGATCCGCCCGAGATCCAGCCCCGCGATGATCCCCTGCTCGGCCAGCGCCCGCGTGAGCCTCCCCGCGTCCCCGCCGCGGACCTTCACGACGAACTCGTGGAACGTCGGCGCCGACATCGGCAGCGAGTACCCGTCGAGCCGCGCGATCTCCCGCTTCAGGTGCTCGGCCTTCGCGAGGCACTGCTTCGCCGCCTCCACGAACCCGCGCTTGCCGAGCATGCACATCCGCATCGTGACCGCCGTCGCGCAGAGGCCGCTGTTCGTGCAGATGTTGCTCGTCGCCCGTTCGCGGCGGATGTGCTGCTCGCGCGTCGCGAGCGTCAGCACGTACCCGCGGGTCCCGTGTTTGTCGACCGTCTCGCCGACCAGCCGGCCGGGCACCTGCTGGAGGTACTTGCGGTCGTTCCGGCACGCGAACAGCCCGACGTTGGGGCCGCCGTACTGCGGCGGCAGCCCGAGCGGCTGGCCCTCCGCCACCGCGATGTCGGCGCCGAGCGCGCCCGGCGACTCGAGCAGCGCGAGCGCGTACGGGTCCAGGGTGACCGTGATCAGCAGCGCGCCCTTCTGGTGGCACACCTCGGCCACCTTCCGGATATCGCCCACGACGCCGAAGAAATTCGGATAGCCGACCACCACGCAGGCGGTCGTCTCGTCGATCGCCCGCGTCAGCGCCTCGACGTCCGCCGTGCCGTCGCGGCCCACGTCGACCCCGACCAGCGACGCCTTGCCGGTCCCGATGCCGTGCACGTACGTCTCGACCGTGCCGACGTAGTCGGGGTGCACGCCCCCGGACAGGACCGTGCGCTCGCGCCCCGTCAGCCGGCGGGCCATCAGCACGGCCTCCGCGAGCGCGCTCGCGCCGTCGTACATCGACGCGTTGGCGATCGGCAGCCCGAGGATCTCGCTCACGATCGTCTGGAACTCGAAGATCACCTGGAGCGTGCCCTGGGAGACCTCGGGCTGGTACGGCGTGTACGCGGTGTAGAACTCGCTGCGGAGCAGCAGCTGATCGGCGGCCGGCGGGAAATGGTGCTCGTAGGCGCCGGCCCCCAGGAACGAGAGCATGCGCCCTGCGCGGTTCTTCTGGGCGAGCTCCTCGAGGTGCCGCATGAGCGAGGCCTCGTCGAGCGAAGGCTCCATCGAGAGGGGGCGCGTGAGGCGCGCCTCCTTCGGGATCGCGCTGTAGAGCTCCTCGAGCGACGACAGGCCGACGGCCTGCAGCATCTCGCTGATTTCCTCGGGCGTGTGGGGCAGGTAGCGCATGGTCTTGTGCAGCGGGAAGCGGGAAGGGTGATGCGGAATGCGGAGGGGCGCGGCGCTCAGTGCGCCGCGGTCTTCAGGAGCTCGCTGTACGCGTCGGGATCCATGAGCGTGCCGAGCTCGCCCTGATCCGAGGGGACGACCTCGATCATCCACGCCTTGCCGTAGCAGTCGTCGTTGACGAGCTCGGGGCGGCTCTCGAGATCCGCGTTCACGCGCTGGATCTTGCCGCTCACCGGCGCGAACAGATCGCTCAGCGTCTTGACGCTCTCGATCGTGCCGAACGCCGTGCCCGCGGTGATCGTGTCGCCCGGCTTCACGTCGAGGTTGACCAGCGTGATGTCGCCGAGCTGCTCGACCGCGAAGGCGGTGATCCCGATCACGACGAGATCGTTCTCCTGCTTGGCCCACTCGTGGTCCTTCGTGTACCGCCGGTCCGTTCGGACATTGTCGCTCGCCATGTGACTTCTTCTCCCTTTGCCAACCTGGATCTCTGGTCGCCGCGTGCGGTCGCTCGGATCGGCGCGCCGCGGCGCGCCTCGGCGCGGGTCAGGCCCGCTTGTAGAACGGGGTCTTGACCACGACCGCCTCGACCGTGCGCCCGCGGCAGTCCACCTGGAAGGCGGTCCCTACCGCCGCCATCGGCGCCGGCAGGTAGCCGAGCCCGATGTTCTTGCCGACGGTCGGCCCCGGGCTGCCGCTCGTGCAGACGCCGACCTTCGCGCCGCTCTGGTCGAGCAGCGGGTAGCCGTGGCGCGCGATGCCGCGCCCCGTCATCTCGAAGCCGACCAGCTTGCGCGCGGGGCCCTCGTCCTTGATGCGCTGGAGCGCGGCGCGCCCCACGAAATCGCCCTTGTCGAGCTTCACCACCCAGCCGAGGCCCGCCTCGATGGGGTTCGTCGTCTCGTCGATGTCGTTGCCGTACAGCGACAGGCGCGCCTCCAGGCGGAGCGTGTCGCGCGCGCCGAGGCCCGTCGCCTCGAGGCCGAGCGGACCGCCGAGCTCGACGAGCGCGCGCCAGAGCCGCTGCGCGTCGGACGGCGAGCAGAAGATCTCGATGCCGTCCTCGCCGGTGTAGCCGGTGCGGGCCACGGTGCAGCGCACGTTGGCGAGCGTCGCGTCGCGGAAGTGGAACGGCGCGAGCTCGCGCAGCGCGGGGCCGTCGCCGCCCGCGAGCGCGACGATGTCGAGCGCCTTCGGCCCCTGGAGCGCCATCATCGCCGTGCGATCCGACGCGTCCTCGAAGCTGCAGTGGCCCTGCGCCGCGCCCCGGATGTGGGCGGCGATCTTGTCGCGGTTCGAGGCGTTGCAGACGATGAGCCACTGCCGCGCGTCGATCCGGTACACGATGAGGTCGTCGAGGATCGTTCCGGCCTCGTTGCACGCGCACGTGTAGAGCGCGTGTCCGTCCTCCAGCTTCTTCACGTCGTTCGTGACGAGGTAGTCGACCACCTGTCCGGAGTGCTCGCCGCTCAGGATGATCTCGCCCATGTGCGAGACGTCGAACAGCCCGGCGGCGGAGCGCACCGCCTTGTGCTCTTCGGTGACGCCTTTGTACTGGACCGGCATCTCCCAGCCGGCGAACGGGACCATGCGGCCGCCGAGCTTGATGTGCTCGTCGTAGAGCGGCGTCCTTCGGAGCGGAGCGGTGGGGAGCGGCTTGGTCGACACGGCCGCGATCTACTTCGAAAGGTCGGAGATGTCGACTGGCGCCGACTGGCGCAGCGGCCCCGCGGCGCTGGAGGTCGAGGCCGCCGCCGCCGCGCTCACTCGAGGCGGGTGGGATCGATCACCCTGCCGTCCGGCGTGAGCCCGCTGCGGCGCCAGCGCTCCTCGACCGACAGGCCCTGCTCCGCGGGCGCCCGGGTCTCGTCGCGGATGACGAGCTCCGAGATGTGCGCGCGCGAGACCACCTCGATCCGGATCATCCGCTGCGGCGCGCTCTTCACCGTGGCGCGCGAGAAGATCGTCTTCGCAGGCCCGGTCTCGACATTTCCGGCGAGGACGCGCGTGCGCACGTAGTTCGCCACCCGCTCGGCAGGGATTTCCCCGATGGCGAAGACGGCATCGGCGAAGCGCGCGCGCACCTTCATGCGGCGCGGGATGGGCAGGCCGAACGCCTGCTCGGTCCCCTCGGCGAGCTCGCCCGGCAGCGCCTGGTCGACCGGCGGCTTCGGCGCCGCGGCCTCGCTCGCCTGCGGCGCCGGCGCCGGCGCGCTGACGTCGCTGCGGCAGGCGGGCGCGGCCGAAGCGCACGCGACGAGCGCGGCGAGCGCGCCGCCGGCGCGCGACAGGCTGGCTCGCGTCATTCGATGAGGGTGGCCCACGAGTCGATCTTAACGACCTTGCGCGGCCGCTGCAGCGTCCTCGTGCTCGTTCGCGTCGCGCCCCCCTGGGCGTCCGCGTCGCCGGCGGCGCCGGTGTGGAACACGAGCTGGTACTCGGGCGGGGTGGAGTGCCGGACGATCGTCTGCGGGCCGAAGTACGGATCGGTGTAGTTCTCCGTATCCACGCAGGTCGGCTTCTGGGTCACGGCCACGCCGAAGACGATGGTGCCCGGCGACTGCAGCTCGAAGCGCTCCGGAGGCGCGAGCGGATCGACGACGAGGCAGCCGTTCGGGAGCGCGGGCGAGTCCGTGTTGCCGAGCAGGTAGTCGACGCCCCAGATGGCGCCGCGCCCGTCCGCGCACGCGTAGGTCCCGGGCGCGACGGGCGTGAACGTCGCGAAGTACGCGCAGCCGTTGAAGAGGGAGATGGGCCCGGTCACGCGCTGGCCGCCCGTGAAGGGGACGACCCAGTTCTCGCTGAACCGGAGGCTGGTGTTGTGCGGTCGCTCGGTGATCGACCAGACCCGCGTCTCGATGGCGCCGCTCGCCGTGAACGCCTCCTGATCGCCGGTGGAGAACAGGATGACCTTGTTGCCGAGCGGATCGGTGCTCACGATCGGCGTCGTCTGGATCGGCTGGCTGCTCGCCGCGCTGTCGGTCGGGAACGAGTACGCGTCCCAGGCGAGGTCCACGGTCCAGTTGTCCGGGTTGGTGCTCGTCAGGCTGACGCGCCAGAGCGTCCCGTCGGCGTCGCCGACGTAGATGCGCTCGGCGACCTCACCGACGCCCGCCGGGAACGGCACGGGGATGCCGGTGATCGGCGAGTCGAAGTCGACCTCGGTGGTCCGCGACGCGATCCCGGCCGGGGCCTCGGAGGGGAGACCGCGGAACGTGCGGAGGATCTCGCCCGTGTCCAGCCGGACGATCGTGAGCGAGCGCGACGGCCCGACGGGGCCGCCGGTGCCCGCGCTGCCCCAGCACCGGACCGAGTCGCGGACCGCCAGGGTGCCCGTCGGATAGAAGAGCGGGTGCGCCGTGTTCTTCCGGTTGCACGCGGGCTGGCTCGTATCGAGCGGGGCGGAGCCGCCGGGCAGGATGGCGACCGCGATCTCCTTGATCGCGCCGCCGGACTCCATCTCCACCATGCCGATCGCCGGCGTCGGCGTCGCCTCGCCGAACAGCGGGGTGCCGGCGTCGTCGGTGGACAGCTGCCAGAGGAACCGCGGCGCCTTCGGGTTCGTCACGTCGAGCGCGTAGTAGAAGCTGCCGCCCGCGCCGCCGCTGGCGAGGAGCACGGTGTTCCAGGTCGCGTTGGCGCTGCTCACCTGCGCCGACGTGCGCTCGAAGACGACGTTCTTCACGACGGGCGCGCCGTCGAGCAGCAGCGATTGCTGGTTGAACGTCGCGAGCAGCCGGGGGAGCACGTGGGGCGGCAGGAACGACCAGAGCTCGTTGTTCTCGACCTTGTCCACCTTGAGCGCGTCCGACGCGGTCGCCGCGGTCACCTGGAAGGCGTGCAGCTGCCCGTCGGTCGTCGCCGTGTAGAGCACGAGCGGCCGGTTCGCCTGATCGGGGTGCTCCGCGAAGGCCCGGTAGGACTCGTCGGGGATGTAGTCGTTCGGCGGCCCCACGACGACCGGCGTGGAGTGATAGATGCTGCCGAGCTCGTTGCCGTCGCGGGAGGCGACGCCCGAGGGCATCGGCTGGCCGACCTCCCACTCGATGAGGCGCCGGGCGCAGTCCGCGGCGTTGGTCGCCTGCAGCCCGCCCGAGCACTGCGGCGGGACGGCCGCGCTGGGATCGAGGTCGAGCGCGCGGGACGCGCTGGAGAGATCGGTCGCGAACGCCGTCGCCTGCGCGAGCGCGCCGCCGTTGGTCATCGTGCCCGTGTAGCTGCCCAGGCCGTCCGTGGCGACGGCGCCCGTGGCGACGTCGGCGAGGCGGATGCTCCGGCGCGACCAGATGCGCTGCGCGGTGGTGTCGAGCTCGCCGATCACGGTGAAGAACTGCCGCGCCGGCCCGGCGTTCGAGTTGACGTTGGCCGCGAAGTCATCGCCCTTGCCGGGGTCGATGTCCTTCAGCTGCGTCGTCATGACGCCGCTCACGGTCTCGCAGACGAAGCGCTTGCGCTCGAGGTTGCCGCTCCAGAGCGAGCCGTCCGGCGGCGGGCTGAACGAGGAGGCGAACTGGTAGGCGACCCCCGCGTCGGTGCTGCCGTTGTTCGCGGTCGTGGCCGCATTGGCAAAGACGGGGAGGGTGCGGCTCGTCGAGTTCGCGGCGATCTGCGCGAAGATCCGCGACATCACCGCGGAGAGCTCGTTGGCGTCGTCCGGGAAATAGCCGCGGTCGGTCCCGCCCTCGATGGCGATGCGCGAGAGCGTGCAGCACGCCTTGACCGCGCCAGCGGCGTTGTCGCAGCGCCCGGCGGGCAGGAAATCAGCGCTGGAGATCGCCGCGCAATCGAAATTCGAATCGCCGAGCTCCTGCCGCGCCTGGGTGGTAAGGCCGAACCCGACGGCATACGTCGGCACGCGCCGGTTCGGGTTGACGTGGGAGTTGAGCGACTGGGCGAGGACGTGCGGCTCCTCGTAGGGACAGCCCGTCAATTCGGGGCCGGGGCCGGTGCCCTGCGCGCAGCTCGGGCGCAGGTCGAGGTTCGGCTCGCCGTCGGAGATCAGCACGATCGAGGTCTTGCGGCAGCCGCCGGCGATGAACGGATCGTCGCGCGGCCCGAGCGGCCGACTCTTCCAGGGCGAGGGGTCGTTGAGGATGTAGTCGCGCGCGTCCGACAGCATCCCGGCGAGCGGCGTCGCGCCGTAGGGGCGCATCGCGATGAGCGCGTTCTGGATGCTCTCGTTCACGCTGCGGATCTCGGTGGTGTCCGCCGTGTAGGTCGGAAAGGGGATGAGCGGCCCTTCCCAGAGCGGCGCGGACGGGTTCCTGGCGCCGACCTCCATGTCCGCCGGAGCGCAGGCGGGCGGGTTGCCCCGCGCCGGGTATCCTGGGCCGGGCTCGAACCCGAGGAAGTAGCTCCACATCCCCTCGATGCCGCCCACGGGATCGGGAGCGCCGGAGAGGAGCCCGGTGCTCGCGTCGGGGAGCGTGTCGAACGTCATGAGCGAGAACCGGATCCGGTCCTGATAGACGTCGAGCAAGCCGGAGTTGAGCTGCGTGAACGGCGTCGTGCAAGGAGTGGCCGCGTTGTCCCAGCGATGCTCTCCCACCAGATCGTAGGTCGCCCCCGGGCCCTTCGTGCAGTGGCCCGAGATCATGCGATGGAACGGGATGTAGTAGTTCCTGTCGTAGGGCGGCTCTCCCCCGAGGCTGAACTCGTTGACGAACGCGGTGCTCGTGCGGGGCTGCGCGACGCAGCTGAAGTCCTGGATCGGGCCCGTGAGCGACTCGACGAGCTTCGTCCAGCGGCTCTTCCGGGCCTCGGAGGCGGGGGGAGTGCCTGGGTTGCAGTCCGGCTCCTCGCCCGCCACCGTCTTCTCCATCGAGCCTGACGTGTCGACGAGCAAGAGCACGTTGGGCAGCGGCGGCTCCACATCCATCGCCTGCGCGCGTGCACGCCCCGCGACGAGGCCGAGCGTCGCCGCGGAGCTCATGGTGACAAGGACCTTCGTCAGGTTTCGCATCGTGCGCTCCGGTTCGTCACTTCGAGCAGAGGATATCGGCAACGACGGACATGGATTCCTGGCTGCCCGCCGTCGCGATGGCGGAGCCGCCGGGCCAGGCGATGAGCCGCGCGCTCATGGTGACCGTGCAGTAATCGACGCTCACCGGGTTCGGGCCGCCCATGTCGCTGCCGGCGCGGTTCCCTATCGCAGGCCTTATCTTATCCGTGATCTCCACCTTGGCGATCCACTGGACGTCGGCGCGACCAAGGCTCCCGGGCGTCTCCGGCGGGCCGGCCGCGGGCGGCTCCAGCAGCGGCTGTGCCGCGCCGAACGTGTGCGGCAGGAGCGGCCAGCACTGGTTGGTGGCGACCGAGCAGCTCGTCGACCTGGGGATCATCTCCAGGCCGCCCTTCTGCTCGATCTCGGCGATCGCGAGCTGCATCGCGTACTCGGTGAGATAGTGGGTCTGCGTCATCCGGCGCTCGTGGCCGCTGGCGATGGTCGACAGCGTGGCCGCGTGGGCCGCGAACAGGCCGATCGCGGTGAGCATCGTGATGACCAGCACGACGATGAAGACGGCGGCGCCCCGCTCGCGGGAGCGCCGGCGGGACCGGGCGATGCTTGTGTTCACCATGGGACGTAGGCCTGGTTGGGGAGCGCGATGTCGGCGTAGAGCGTGCGCATCCGGGCGTAGACCGGCGGCGATCCGGAGGGCGCCGTGTTCCCATAGGTGTTGGCGCCCGCGGCGATGCCGGGGATCAGGAACCTGAGCCTGCGGCCATCGGAGGCCGGGGGGATGGGGACGGGGAGGCCGACGTCGCGATCGGGCGCGCGGGTGCGGGTCGAGAGCCGGACCTGGACCGACCGCACGCGCTCCGGATTGGCCCCTGGCTGGTCGTTCGCGGCGGCGTTGGTGTACACGAGCGCGTTGTCGGTCGCCATGATGGGAAACCGCGTGATCTGCGGGTTGGTCACTCCAGGGACGGCGCTCTCCTGCGCGACGGAGATCCCGAACTTCAGATCGACGGCGTACTCCGCGATGAGCTCGAGCGTGCCCGGGAGCTCCTGATCCTCTTCGTCGAGCTCGACCCGCACGAGCTCGGTGCGGCCGTTGTCGCCGATGAGCGTCCCGAGCTCCGTCGTGACGGGCGCCACGAGAGGGGCGTAGGCCGTCGGCTTGCCGACGAGGCTCCGGATGTCGTAGCGGACGCGGGAGACGACGTTCACCCATCCTCCGTCGCCGGTGGAGCCGCCGGGGGTCACGCCGCAATCGGCGAGCCCGACAAGCGTCGGCAGGCCGGGATCCGCCCTCAGCGTGATCTCGATCTGGGTGGGCGGGTCGCCGATCACGTTGACCTGATCGATGACGCCATACAGGAACTTCTCCTGACCGCGGACCATGATGCGCAGGAAGCGGTGAGGCGCGAAGATCTGGGTCAGGCTCTGCCCGCCGCCCTGCGCGCGCGCGAGCGTGCGCTGCACGGCGGAGCTGTTCGGGTTGAGCTCGACGATCCAGTTGCCCGACTCATCGCTGATCTTCCTGAACTCGAACAGCTCGGTGCTGTTCAAGCTGCCGCCGATGATGATGGAGTCGGGGTGCAGCCCGTTGGCGATGCTCTGGTTGAGCTCCGTCCCATGGAGGAACTCCGACCCTTGACGCAGGATCGAGATGCCGGCGAGGCGCCTCAAGCCGATCGGGGAGGGCGGGACCTGGCAGACCTCCGGGTCATTGAGGATGTTGGCCGACGAGAGATAGGCGGCGCGCTGCAGGTCCGCGGTGAGCCGGTTCATCCCGAGCGTCGCCGCGAGGTGCGAGGCGGAGGCCCTTGCCTCGTTCTGGAAGAAGCGCGTCGCGTTCTTCGAGAGCAGGAAGGCCGCCAGCGACACGACGAGGCCGGCCGCCATCGCCACGAGCAGCTCCACGAGCGTGAAGCCTCGCTGTCCTGAGGCCCGCGCGCGCGGGCGGGTGGTGCGTCGGCTCGTCGTCATCGCCTGTCCTCGCTCGTGTTCCGGAGCACGCCCGTCGTCAGGTAGACGGCGCCGAAGCGCCCCGGGGCCGCGTCGACGTCGAGCGGGAGGATCCCGCAGTTGATCGGGTCCCCGTTGCGCTCCCAGACGACGCGGATCTCGGCGCGGAGGAGGCTGTCCCAGATCCGCGTGCCCGACACGGGATCGGTGAACTCGCGGAAGCGCACGTGCGTGCAGAACGCGGACGCCGACGTGTCGCCCGCGTAGATGTCGGCCCCGAGCACGTCGGCGCTCGGCGACCCGAGCGCGGTGATCTCCGTGGGGGTCACCTTCGTGAACGGGGCGGTGGTGCTGAGCGCGAGCCAGTCCGTGTCGCTGTTGATGTCGGGCACCCGCATGGGATCGTTCCACTGGAGCGCGTCCACCCGCAGCCGCTCTGCCCAGGTCATGGCGACGCTGTTGGCGATCGCGAGGTTGCGCGCGTTCGTGTTGCTGATGAGCGTCGCCTTCTGCAGCGCGAGCACCCCGGTGGCGCCGATCGCGAGCACGCCGAGCGCCGCCATGACCTCGATGAGCGTGTAGCCGCGGCTCGCCGCCCTCCTCGCACGCGCCGCGCTCACAGCCCGAGCCTCGCGACGCCGTTCGGCGGGACGAAGACCGAGCGCAGGAGGCCGGTCCTGGTGTTGGTCACATCCACCCGGAGCGCGCCGAGCAGCGGCGCGAACGCCCCGGCGGGGTCGTAGCGGACGAACGTCCGCCCCCGCGGCGTGAAGCAGACGTCGGCGTTGTCGTGCGCCACGCCGGTGGGATCGAGCAGCTGCATCGCCGCCAGCTCGATGCCCTCGGTGTGGAACGTCGTGACCGGCTGGGTCTGGGCCGGGTTCATCCAGTCGGCGATGCTGAGGCAGCTCGTCGCGATCAGAGAGCCGGCGGCGATGTCATCGACCTGCGCCTGCCGCACCTGGAACGCGCCTGTCGAGGCCGTCCACCGCACGAGGACCGCCGCCCCGCGCCCGATCGCCTGGTAGCGCGCGAGCCGGTAGATGCCGCTGATCTCCATCGCGGTGCGGTTCACGCGGCGGTCGCGCATGCCGCTCACGAAGCTCGGCGACGCCGCTGCGGCCAGGATGCCGATGAGGACCACCACCGCGAGCAGCTCCGGCAGGGTGAAGCCGCGCGCGCCACGGCGGCGCAGCGCGCGCTGCCCCGGAGAGCAGGCCGGCGGTCGATCGGAATCACGAGGAGGAGGTCGCGAACAGGAGGGAGGACGCACCAAAGGGTCGGCAAAGGCAAGCTGCATGCCCTCGACATGGGGCGCTAAGCCATGGAACTTCATGGTGAATCTCTCAAAGCGATTCGCCGCGGGCGCTAACGATTGCGGCGCTATGAAAAAAGGTGCAAGGCGAACAGGCCATGCGATTCCCGCCCGAAAGGTGTTCACCGAGAGGCCCATTGGACCACAGCGTGTCAGCTGCGACCCGCGCGACCCGCGCGTGCCCCGGGAAGCCGTCGCGCTCCCGTGCGCGGAGCTGCGCGCTGCTCGCCGGCGCGCTCGTGGCCGCGCTGTCTTCGGGCTGCAGCAAGAAGGAAGAGCCCCTCGGCGCGCCGCCGCCGCCTCCGCCGGCCGCGAAGCCGGCCGCCTGCGCCGGCGGCGGGGGGACGATCGGCGACGCGGCGAGCGCGCCGTTCTTCCCGCGCACGACGGGCGGGTTCTGCCTCGACCCGAACGGCGGGGAGAAGACGTTCGGGGAATCGGCGCCCCTGCCGCTCGACAGCATCTGCGACATGTTCGACGGGGAGTGCGAGATCTACAAGGGATTCGGCGTGCGGCGGGTGGTCGAGGCGCGGTACGTGAGCGGCGAGGGCGGCTCCGCGACCGTCGACGTCCACCTCTCGAAATTCGGATCCACGGAGGGCGCTTACGGCATGTTCACGAAGCGCACCGTGGGCGACGGTGACCCCGCCGACGAGGCGACGCCCCGCGCGATCGAGGGGGGCGGCGCGGCCGCGATGGGGGTCGGGAACGCGTACCTCTGGCGCGGGCAGTACCTCGCCGAGATCACCTACAACGACGAGGCGCTGGCCGAGGCGGCGCTCAAGTCGTCGAGCGAGAAGGTCCTGCCCGGGCTCGTGAAGGAGATGGGCGCGAAGCTGCCCGGCGAGCCGTCGCTGCCGCCTGCCGCGGCGGCGCTGCCCAGGGACAACATGATCCCGCTCGGGATCCGCTACGAGACCAAGGACGTGCTCGGGGTGGATGGCGCTGGGCCCGGCGCGTTCGGCTACTACAAGGAGGTCGACAAGCGCTATCGGGTGGTCGCGGTCGTGCGCGACGACGTCGACCAGGCCAAGGACGTGGTGTCGACGCTGGCGAAGCTGCCGGGCGCGGCCAGGGAGAAGGGCATCGGCGACGGCTCGGTGCGCCTCATGAACAAGGACGGCGAGGGCTCCGCGACCGAGTGGGTTTTCGCGCGCGCCGACAAGACCGTCTACGGCATCGGCGACGAGGCCCGCGTGCTCCGCAACGGCATGACGGCCGACGAGCACGCCAAGCTGACGCTGACCAAGGAAGAGAAGACGGCGAGGCTGAAGAAGCTCGTCATCGCGCCCGCGCGCTGACCGCAGCGGGAGGGGTCGAGCCGCCCGGGGCTCGCGACGCTGCGGCGCCGCGGCCCCGGCGGCGCCGCGCGCTCACTGCGTGCGGAGGATGACGTGGTAGCCGAACGCCGTCTCGACGAGGTCGCTCACCTGGCCGACCTTGATCTTCTCGAGGCCCGCCTGGAACTCCGGGACCATCGCGCCCTTCGGGAACTTGCCGAGGTCCCCGCCGCGCCTGTCCGCCCCCGGCTCGTCCGAGTACTCCTTCACGACGTCCGCGAACTTGCTCGGATCGGCCTTGGCCTTCGTCATGGCCTCGGTCGCGCGGGCCTTGGCTTCGTCCTTCGTGCGCTCGATGGTCGGGGGCGCTCGGCGGCTCCCCTTGTACATGACGAGCAGGTGCTTCGCGCCGAACATCTCCCTCGGCGCCTGCGCCGACTGCGCCGGGCGGGGCGTGGGAGCGGGCGGCGGAGCGGCGGCGGTCGCGTGCTCGTGCTCGTCGGGCTCCGGGGCGACGGGGGCCGCGAGGCGGGCGAGCGGCGTCTTGTTGAACATGCCGAAGAAGCCGAGGAGCCCGATCAGCACGAGCGCGCTGAGCACGGCGTGCGGCGCCCACCAGTACGGATCTTCCGGCTCGGCGCCGTCGTCCCCTGCGTCGTCGTCGTCGTGCGCGTGGCCGTGGCCACGGCCGCGGACCGCGGTGGCCTTCGCCTCTTCCTCCTCGCCGTCGTCGTTGCCTTCGTCGGTCGACCCGGCCTCGTCGAGGTCCTCGTCGTCCTTGGCCCTGTCCTTCTCGCTCGTCTTGCTCATAACGCTTCCCTGATCCGGGCCTCGGCCCTTAGCACGCGACCACGCCGGCCGTCAGCCGATCTCCGCCCACGCGCTCGTGAGCACCGGATCGGGGCGATCCTTGACAGAGGTGACCACCGCGACCTTGCCGCCGGCCAGCGCCCAGCCCCGCGTGATGAGGGTGTCGCCCGGCCACACCGGCTTGCGGAACTGCGCGCCGTACGCCCGCAGTCGGCTCGCGTCGCCGCCCGCCGCCTTCTGGATGATCGCGCGCGCCGCGAAGCCGTACGTGCAGAGGCCATGCAGGATGGGGCCCTGCGTGAAGCTCGCCTTCGCAGCGACCTCCGGATCGGCGTGCAGCGGGTTCTCGTCGCCCGAGAGCCGGTAAAGCAGCGCCTGCTCGGGCGCCGTCGCCTGCTCGACGACCCAGTCGGGCTCGCGGTCCTTCGGCACGGGGGCCTCCGACTCGGCGTGCGGCGGGCGCGGCCCGCCGAAGCCACCGACGCCGCGCACGATGATCGACCACACGGTGTCGAAGAGCGGCTCGTCGTCGAGCGTGGTCTTCGTCTCGACGATCACCTGCGCGAACTTCTTGAGGTCGTAGATGGCCGCCAGCGTGGCGGTCGTGAACAGCGTCCCGCTCGTCGGGAGCGGGCGGTGTACCCGGAGCGTCTGCCCTCCGTGGACGATGAGCGCCAGCTCGGCCCCGGCCACCTCGAGCGCCTCGAACACGGTCCCCTGGGAGGGGATCACGCCGAACGTGGGGTAGACCTTCATGCCTCCCGGCGTGCCCTCGTACAGGTACTCGAGCTCCTCGCGCTTGGCGCCGATCCCGAGCGCGTAGGTGGCCAGGGTCTTCCAGTTGAAGGTGAACGCGCTGGGCTGGGTCGTGTAGCCGACCTTCGAGAGATTCAGCGGCATCGGGGGCTCCTCGCAGGATGGAAACGGCCGGGCAGGCGTACCGACCTGGCGATGTCGCGTCAACTGCCGCCCGCCGAGCGGAGCGCGGCGTCAGGGCGTGAGGCGCCGCAGGCGGCGCCTGGCGCGGCGTCAGAGCGCGAGGCGGTACGCGATCAGGACGCCGATGTTGAACATGTCGACGCGCTCGGAGAGCGAGGCGAGATCGCCGGTCGGGGAGACCTTGCGCTGCTCGGGGAGGAACCAGCTCGAGTAGCGGATGTGGCTCCCGACGCTCCAGTTGTCGGCGAAGGCCCAGTCGCCGCCGATCGCGAGCCCCGCGGCGACACCTTCGGTGCCGATCGTCGCCGCCCTGGGCCCGACATACGCCGTGTCCGAGTACGGGTTGCGATCGGCCTCGACCGACCACGAGTCGTTGACGATGACGCCGCCGACCGTCACGCCGGCCCACCACTCCGAGCTGCGGATGCGGAGGGCGTAGTAGCGAAACAGCCCGTCGAGCATGAAGTAGCTGCGCGCGTGATCGCGCTCGAGGCCGCGCGCGCCGCGCGCGGCGTCGGAGGTCAGCGTCGCCGCCCAGAAGATGCCTGCGCCGAAGCCGATGTCGCGCCAGCGGTAGAGGTTGTGGATGCCGAGGGAGACGCTCGTCTCGCCCTGCTCGCAGGCGCCCGGAGACAGCGAAACGGGGCAGACGTCGGCGCCCGGGAGCGTCATCACGCCGCTGCTCACCTCCACCATGGTGTAGGGGAAACCACGCTCGCGCGCGGCGACCGCGCGGCGGGCGGCCCTGCTCTCGTCGGCCCGGCCGGGGGCGGAGATCAGGAGCGCGGCGAGCGCGGCGGCGCATGCGGCGCCGAGCGCGCGCGCGCTCGGCGATCGCGCGCTGCCACGCCCCGCCGGCGCTGCCCGGCCGCCCTGCCCGGCGCGGGCGTTGGCGGGCGCTTGCGACATCGGGTACCGGCCGGCTGGACTCACCTTCTCTGGATTATAACCAAGGACCCGTCGACGAGGGGAGCGGCGAGGCGGCGTCCGTGGGCAGCGGCGGCGGCGAGGGCGGGAGGACCGGCGCAGGTGTGGCGCTGGCCGGCGGCGAGGCGGCGCCTGTGCTGTCGGGCGAACCCGCGCCGCCCGGCGCCGGGGACGGGGCCGGCGCGCCCCGGGGGACGGGCGCCGGCGGCTGGCCCTGGGGAGCGCCGCGGACCTCGGCCGGCGCGGGGCGGCGCGGCGCAGGCCTGCGGTCGGCGCCTGTGGCCTGCGGCCCCGCGCTCTGCGGGGCGACCTGAGGGGGCGGCGCCGGGGCGGCGCCCGGCGGGCCGCCGGAGAGCTCGGCGACGAGGTGCTGGGCGGTGGTGAGCGCCGGCTGCAGCTCGAGCGCGAGCTTCGCGAGCCGGATGGCGCCGGCCCTGTCGCCGGCATATTTCCGCCCGAGGGCGTCGGCGACGATGCGCTCGGACGACTCGCGGCGGAGCTCGGCGAGGCGCGCGTCTCCTGGCCACCGCGCGAGCGCCTGCGAGACGATCTCCTTGACGTTCTCGCGGGGCGGGGTGTCCCAGGCGTGCCTGCCCATGCAGTCGCGCGCGCGCTCGATGTGTGCTTCGAGGGTGTCGCGCGCGGCCGGCCCCCCGAAGGCGCCGAGGTGCCGCCCGCCGAGGAACACGACGAACCCCACCGCGCTGGCGCACGCGAGCAGGGCGGTCGCGCGCGCGATCATCGCCCGGCGGGGGAGCGGCCGCGCCGCGGACTCGACGCCTTGCATGGTCGACGGGACGGGCGCAGCGTCGCGCATGGGATCGATGCCGAGGCCGATCGCCGTGCGCGCGGGCTCGTCCGCCGCGCCGCCGTGGCGAGCGGCGCTCCACGATGCGCGCGCTCCGGCGTCGAGCCGCTCCACCGGTTCGGCGAACGCGCCGCCGAACCGCGCGCCGCTCGAAGGCCGCTCGGCCTGGGACGGCGCTGCGAGCGGCGTGGTCCAGGAGGGCGCCGAGCTCATCGAGCTGGACGAAGCGCGCTCGACGCCGCTGGAGGAGGAGCGCTCCTCCTCGCGGCGGCGCGACGCGGGGTCGCTCTCGCGGCGGTGCGACGCGGGGTCGCTGTAGCGCGCTGCCTCGCCCCCCGGGAGGCGGGGATCGAGGTCGCCGATGTGGGCGCTCTCGAGCGTCGGCGCGGCGATGCCGCCGATCTGGGCGGCGAGCGCGGGGGAGAGATCGAGCGATTTGGTGCGCGACTTCGATGCCAGCTTCATGACCGCGCTGGCGCGCAGGAGCCCGGGCTGGGCGGCGATCTCATCGGGGTCGAGCCCGCTCGCCCGGACGGCGAGGGCGAGGTCGCGGCCGAGGGCGCGCGCGTCGGGGGCCCGGTCCGACGGCTTCTTGGCGAGGTTCTGCATCACGATCCGCGCGATGGGCTCGGGCACGTAGCTGGAGCGCGCGATGCTGCGCAGGTCCGCCGGCGGGGCGTGCGTATGCTGGACCAGGAGCGCGACGGGCGAGTCGCCCTCGAACGGGGCGCGCCCCGCGAGGCACTGGTACAGCATCGTCGCGATGGAGTAGACGTCCGCCGGCGGACCGACCCGCTGCCCTTCGGCGCCTTCGGGCGAGATGTACTTGGCGGTGCCGAAGATGAGCCCCGCCTGGGTGGTCATCGCTTTGTCGGCCCAGTCGAGGCGGGCGATGCCGAAGTCGAGCACCTTCACGTAATCCGGGTCCTCGCCGCGGCGGACGAGCATGATGTTCTCGGGCTTGAGATCCCGGTGGACGATGCCCTGCGCGTGCGCCTCGCCGACCGCGTCGCACACCTGGAGGGCGATGTGGAGCGCCCTCGGGAGCGGCAGCGCCTCGCTCTCGCCGCCTGCCCCTGCCGCGGCGAGCGCGGAGAGCAGCGAGATGCCGTCGAGGTGCTCCATGACGAGGTAGAGCTCCCCGCCGATCCGGGGGTCGGCCGCGGGGGGCACGCTCCCGGTCATGAGGACCTGGACGACGTTCGGGTGGACGAGCCGGCTCGAGATCTTGGCCTCGCGGTGGAAGCGGCTCACGAGCTCGGCGTTGCTGCTGAGCTCGCGGTGGAGGATCTTCACGGCCACGTCGCGCTCGATCCCGGCCTGGAAAGCGCGGTAGACGCGGCCCATCGAGCCGATGCCGATGAGGTGGCGGGTCTGGATCTGCCCCCCGAGCGTGATGCCCGCGTACGGGTCGCGCTCCGCGGCGCCGAACGTGGGGCTCTTGCGCGAGCTCGCGAGCGGGGTGCCGTCGCGCGGGCAGTAGAGAACGCCCGCGTCGTAGCGCTCGCCGCACGAGGGGCAGCTCTTCGCGGGGGACGGCTCCATCGACGGCGCTGATCCTAGCACCGCTACCGCCATAAATTCTCGGACGCAGCGGCGTTTCGGCGCGCCGCGGCGCCCGAGGACGCTCGGACGTGGACCGACCGGCGCCTTGCGACTACGGTCGCGGCGTGAGCGGCTCCAAGGCGGGTGCAGCACGGGCGCGCAGCGGGAAAGGGCGCGGCAACGCGGGTGCCACCCCTGCGCCCGCCGCGCGCCAGGCCGCCGCCTCGCTGGCCCGGGAGGCCGCCTCGCCGCCCCGGGAGGTCGCCTCGCCGGCGGCCGATGCAGGGCCGCGCGAGGGCGAGTACGTCGTCACGCTTCCCACGTTCGAGGGGCCGCTCGACCTGCTGCTGCACCTCATCCAGCAGCACGAGCTCGACATCCTCGACATCCCCGTGAGCTTCGTCACGGAAAAATACCTCGAGTACCTGAAGATCATGCGCTCGCTCTCGATCGACCTCGCGAGCGAGTACCTCGTGATGGCGGCGACGCTGACGCACATCAAGTCGAAGATGCTCCTGCCGAGCGTGCCTGCGGGGCAGGACGACGACGGGATGCCGGGTGAGGAGGAGGATCCGCGGGAGGAGCTCGTCCGGCGGCTTTTGGAGTACCAGAAGTACAAGGTCGCCGCGGCCGACCTGGCCGAGCGCGGGACGCTCGGGCGCGACGTGTTCACGCGCGGCATGAGCGAGAGCGAGGTGCCGAAGGGCCCGGCTCCGTTCGCGCAGACGGCCATCTTCAGCCTGCTGGACGCGTTCGAGCGCGTGCTGAAGCGGACGAACGTCCAGATTGATCATGAGGTCGTCTTCGATCGCATCAGCATCACGGATCGCATCGTCGAGCTCACGGAGAAGCTCTCCGCGCGGCGCGCCATGCGGTTCGAGGATCTGCTGCTCGACAGCGTCTCGAAGGGGGGAGTGATCCCTCGCTTCGAGGTCGTCATCACGTTCCTGGCCGTGCTCGAGATGTGCAAGCTGAGGCTCATCCGGGTCCATCAGACGGACTCGCTGGCGCCCATTCACATCCAGCTCGCGGTCGCCGATGGCGCGCCGGTGACGGATGACGGATTCGAGGACGGCGCGCCGGTGGCGGAGCGGATCGAGACAGCGGGGAGCGAGGAGGCAGGAGTACCGCCTGCTGCTGCCGAGGGCGAGGTCGCGGAGGCCGTCGAGGTGGGGCGAAGCGAGCCGGCTGGGCCGGAGCTCGTCGAGCCGGTCGAGCAGGCGCGCGGAGAACTGTCGGAAGCGGAGCTCGCGGGGGCGCCGAGCGGCGCACCGGAGCGCCTGGAGCCGGCCGAGCCTGTGGAGCAGGTGGAGGACGTCAGCGTCGAGGCGGCAGAACCGGAGCCCGCGGAAGCAGCGGAGGCGTCGAGCAGCGAACTGGCGTGGTCGGAGCCGGCCGAGCCTGTGGAGCAGGTGGAGGACGTCAGCGTCGCGGAGGCAGAACCGGAGCCCGCGGAAGCAGCGGAGGCGTCGAGCAGCGAACTGGCGTGGTCGGAGCTGGTCGAGCCCGTGGAAGAGAGGAACGTCGAGGCGAGTGACGCGGACCTGGCGGAGCCCGTGGAGCCACCGACCGGCGAACCGACGGACCCGGAGCTGGCCGAGCCAGCTGAGGAATCGAGCGGCGAAGCATCGGGGACGGAGCTTCCTGGGACGGCGGAGGAGACGAGCCGTGCGCACGACGTCGCAGGGGGCGAGCCTGCGGTGGACGCGGCGGAAGCCGATGCCGGTCCGGCTCCGGAAGAGGCGGAGCGCGATGCGGTTGTGGGCCCGAACGCGCACTCGACCGCAGAGGACTTCGCAGTGCCGCCGACAGAGGTGGATGAAGTAGACGCAGGGAGTGGCCGTGACGGTGGCTGATGCCGCGGCGAAGCGGCGGCGCATAGCGAAGACGACGACAGGACAGGGCGCCTCGGCGCGGCTGAGGGCAGCGGCGCACGCATGGCTCGGCGAAACGAAGAAGCCGAGAGGCGCGAAGAAGGAGCCGCGTGCACCGAAGACGGCAGGGCAGGGCACGTCGGCCAAGGCAGGCGCACAGACCACGCCGGCGCGGCTGAGGGCGGCGGCGCACGCGTGGCTCGGCGGAACGAAGAAGCCGAGGGGCGCGAAGAAGGAGCCGCGTGCACCGAAGACGGCAGGGCAGGGCACGCCGGCCAAGGCGAGCGCGCAGACCACGCCGGCGCGGCTGAGGGCAGCGGCGCACGCGTGGCTCGGCGGAACGAAGAAGCCGAGGGGCGCGAAGAAGGAGCCGCGTGCACCGAAAGGGACACGGCAAGATCCGGTCGCTCGCTTCCGCGCTGGCGCATGGGACCAGCTCGGTCATCCGGCGCGCCGCGCCGACGTTCCTGTCCGGAGCGCAACCACGGCGCCCGGGCTCTCTGCCGTCGCGCGCAAGCACCTGAAGGGCGTGTTGGAAGCGCTCATCTTCGTGGCGGAGCGACCGGTGCCGGCCCGTGATCTCGCGCGTTCGGCGAACGCAGAGCACCGCATCGTGCGAGAGTTGCTGGCCGAGCTCGTCGCGGAGTACGACGGACGAGGATTTCGTCTGGACGAGGTCGCCGGAGGGTACGTCTTTCGAACGAGCCCTGCATTTGCGCCCTTCGTTCGCGAGGTGACAGAGCAGAAGCCGGTCAAGATGTCTCGCGCCCAGACGGAGACGCTCGCGATCGTCGCGTACCGGCAACCGATCACGAGGCCCGAGATCGACGAGATCCGCGGTGTGGATTCCGGCGCGGCGCTCAAGTCGCTCCTGGAGCGTGACCTCGTGAGGATCCTGGGCAAGAAGGACGAGCCTGGGCGTCCGATGCTGTACGGCACGACGGCGCAGTTCCTCGAGTTCTTCGGCCTGAAGGCGCTCGGCGAGCTGCCCACCCTGCGCGAGTTCACCGAGCTGACCGAGGAGTCGCGCCGTGCCTATGAGCGTGAGCTCGGTGAAGAGCCGCCCGAGACGGGGGTGGTGACATCGGGACAGGAGAGCTTCGCCGGCGCGGAGGGATCGCTCCGGACGAGCGTCGCCAGTGCGGGCGAGAACCTATCGGAAGACGTCGGCGCGTCGCCTGCTGCGCCGCGGGAGGGAGAGGTCGCGATGGAAGCAAGGGAAGACGAAGTGTCTGACGAGATCTCTGTCGTGGGAGCGGACGCAGCGCTTGGTGAGCCTGCTGAAAAGGACGCTTTCCAGCACGCCAACGACGTCGCGGAGGAACGGCGCGACGAGGATGACGAAGACGCCGAGGACGAAGACGCCGAGGACGACGAGGACGGGGACGAGGACGACGACGACGAAGAAGAAGAAGACGGGGACGAGGACGAGGACGAGGACGAGGAGGACGACGAAGACGAGGAGGACGACGAAGAGGACGAGGACGAAGATGATGAGGACGACGAAGATGATGAGGACGAGGACGACGAAGAGGACGAGGACTGAACGTTCACCCTTGTCTGAACGTCCAGCGCGTCGCCCCGTCGCTCACGGCGGTGGAGCATCCGTCGGATCCGGATAGGCCTCGGCCAGCTTCGTTGCGGCGCTCCTCAGCTCGGGGTGGGCGAGGAGCTTGCGGAAGAGCCGCCAGAGCTCGGGATCGGCGAGCACCTGAAGCGGCGAGGTGGCGACCTGCCTCCTCTTCTTGCGGGGGATCGCCTCCGGACCTTTTCGTCGCAGCTCCTCCATCATTCCCACGAAGCGCTTCGTGGGAAAGAGATCTCCGTGCTCCCACGCGAGCACGGTCTCCTGCTCGATGCCCAGCGCTCCGGCGAGCTCGCGGGCCGTGCAGCCGAGCTCCTGTCGGAGCTTCTTGATGTCCTCGGGGGCCATGCGGGGCGAGGGTAGCGGCCTCGAAAAAAGAAAGCGACGTCGAGCAACCGGCAGCGAGCTCCCGCCGAACTCCGCGTCATGACCCATCGTTGCCCGATTCGCCCCTCGTGGACTCCCCGCGCGCTCCGCGCGCTGCCGCTCGCGCTCACGCCGCTCGTGGCCTCACCCCTGTCCTGCGCGCCGGAGCTCGTCGTTCCCCCGCAACTCGATGAAGGCGGTGACGAAGAGGACGCCGAGGTCGCCGGCCCCGCAGATCCGGGCCCCGAGCTCCAGATCGAGCCCGCCGCGCCGCTGGACGCCGCGCCTCCGGTGCTGCGGGCGCGCGTGCTCCTCCCCGGCGCCGCTCTCGGGAGCGTCGACCCCGCCCGTGCGCTGGTCGTCCGCGGCAAGCTCAGCGCGGCGCACCTCCGGCAGATAGAGCGAGGCGAGCTGTCGACGGCGCTGTCGGAGCGCGTCGTCCCCTCGATCGCCTGGCTGAACGGGACTCCCCCTGGCGACCTCTCGCTGACCGTGGCGCCGCTCGCCCCGCTCGCCCCCGGGGAGACCTACGCCATCGCGAGTGGCAGCCCTGTGTTCTCGCACCACATCCAGATCGCCACGGAGGGCTCGCCGCCCGTGCTCTCACGGCTCTGGCCGCCGCCCGACGCCGGCGCGACCCTCGGCCTGGGGGTGTGGTGCGGTGACGCTCCCCTCCCGGAGGTGATCGCCGCGGCGGCGCTCGCGCCTGGCGGACCGGCGGGCGAGCTGCGCCGCGGCGCCGTCGACGACATCGGCGCGCGCTGCCTGCGCTTCGAAGGGGAGCCAACCGCCACGGCGCCGCCCGAGGCCGACGGCATGCGCCTCGTGGGGCCTCCCGTCGCGCTCCCGGGCGAGCCGACAGCAGTGAGCCTCGATCCGCGTCCGTTCATGCTGGAATCGGATCCGCTTCCCGCCATCGCGGTGGCGTGTGCGCCGGACGAGCTCGCGCTCGGGCCGGGCTGTGCTCGGGTCGCCGACGATCGAATCCTCGTTCGTTCGGCGGATGCTCCGCTGCTCTGGGCGATCGCGGGCGGGGGGTTCGACGAAGTCCTCGCGCTACCGCCGGGCGAGCCGTTCGTCCTCGCTCCACTGCCGCCCTTGAGCCCCGTGGAGCTCGCCATTGCGACCGTCGACAACGCCGGGGTCGTGGAGCGCCGGACGTTCTCGGCCATGACGCTCGCGCCCATGCCCCATGTGATCATCAACGAGGTGCTGGCGAACCCCGTCGGGCCAGAGCCAGGGCAGGAGTGGGTCGAGCTCTACAATGACGGTGACGTCCCTGCTGAGCTCACAGGGGTTGTACTCGCCGATGTGGGTGGTGAGACCGAATTGTCCCCTATTTCGTTCATGCCCGGCGCGTATGCTCTGGTCGTCAACGAGGACTACGTTTCTGATGATGAGCTCGACCCTCCGCCTCCTCCCGAGACGCTTCTTCTCCGCGTCCCCAAACTTGGCAGCCACGGGCTGTCGAACTCGGGAGAACCGCTCAAATTGAAGGATCGAGGAGGTGCTGTCTTGTCCAGGTCGCCCGCCGCGCCCGTGCCAAAGCCGGGAATGAGCCTGGCCCGCGTCGCTCCGCGCGTTCCAGACGGCTCGGCTGGCTCCTTCACGACCAGCTGGCCGACGCCCGGTCGCGTGAACATAATGAACCAGGAGATCCCCTGAAGGATGGGGAGTTTGCCTCCGCGCGGGGCGAACTCGCCATGGGGCTGAGAAAATTCGAGCAAAGCGGGTGACGGACCCGTCTATGAGAGCTAGGTTTCAATCGAGTAGACAGACGGGTGGGGGGGCCGCCACCTGAGGAGACGCTGCCGCGCTGTGAACGCGAGCTGTGCGGCAGGTGCCTTTCGCGTGGAGTTCGGCGATGGCTGGTGTTCGTGAAAAGCTGTTGACGGCATCGGACCTCGCAGCCTTGTGCGAGGTCGACTTGAAGACAATCCATAACTGGGTAGATCGGGGGAGGATTGCCCATTTCCGTACGCCGGGGAGACACTTGCGCTTCAAGGCTGCGGACGTGGCCGAGTTCCTCCGTGCATGGGGCTATTCGGTGCCCAGGGAGCTCGCCAAGGCGACCTCCAAGTCGATGATGGCCATCGGCACCAAGGATACGATGGCCCACGTGGCGCGAGCCCTCGGGGAAGGCGTGCCCATTCGGCACGCGAGCCACCCGTATGACGCGCTGATCTTCGCGGGGGCGGACCCCGCGGACGTGTACATCGTCGACGTGCGGGCGGTGTCCAGCGACGTGGACGTCCCCTCCCTCTTCGAGGCGCTCCACCGAGCGAACTCGCAGGGGACCTTCGTCGCCTTGTCGGATGAGCCGATCAGCCTGCCGTCGTTCGTCGGCCGGATCGGCCGGAGCGACGCGCAGCAGCTGAAGGGCTTCCTCGTGCCCGAAGCGGCCGCGCAGACGGCGACGCCCCTCCAGGCGGCGAGCGGTCCGGCGTCGGAAGAGCCGCCGCGGAGCCTCGCCGCAGGCGGGTCCTCGCGCTGAGCCAGGGCCCCGGCCGTCCTACGCCCAGCAGAAGAGGCTGGGCCGGGACGGCCGGTCGCGCCCGAGGAGGCTCCGCCAGGAGCCGCAGCACTGCAGAGCGAGCCGCTGAGGTCAGAACCCCTCCTGCAGCACAACCCGGGGCCGGTTGATGGGTCGCTCGCAACCCCGCTGTCGAGTCCGCTTCGGAGTCTCCTGGAGGAAGACGCGCCCGAGGAGCATGGCTCCTCGGACGGAGGCGCTTCAGCTTCCAGCGATGGTCATGGAGGAGACCCGGAACGTCGGTGAGCACGTCGACGTCCGGAGATCCAGATCGTCCCCGACGGCGTCGATCCGCTGCAAGAGCTCGTCCAGGTTCAGTGAGATGGTTACCTCGCTCACCGGATAGGCGAGCTCTCCATTCTCGATCCAGAAGCCGGACGCACCCCGGGAAAAGTCGCCGGTCACGGCGTTGAAGCCGAAGCCCATCATCTCGGTGACGTACAGCCCGCGCGGCGTGGAACGCACGATCTCCGCCGCCGGCGTGGAGGTGGGCTGGAGGAGGAAGTTCGACGTGGACGGCCCGACGCCGCCGCCGGCGCCGCGCGAGGCGCTGGCGGTCGGCGGGCGCTTGAGCTTCCGGCCGCTGTAGCTGTCGCAGAGGTAGGTCTTCAGGATGCCTTGCTCGACCACGACGTTGCGCCGGGCGAGGAGGCCCTCGCCGTCGAACGGGCGCGAGCCGGGCGCGCGCGGGATCAGCGGGTCGTCGACGACCGTGATGAGATCGCTGGCGATGCGTGTCCCCTCGCGACCGACGAGGTAGCTCGACTTGCGCCAGATCGAGCTGCCCATGATGCAGGAGCCGAGCAACCCGAGCATCGACCGGGCGACGTCCGGGTCGAAGACGACGGGCGCCTCGCAGGTCGCCACCTTGCGGGCGCCGAGCTTGCGCAGCGTCCGGCGCGCCGCCTCGCGGCCCACGGCGTCCGGGGCGTCCAGGTCGGCGAGGTGGCGCCGGCCGGTGAAGTAGAAGCCGCGGCGCTTCTTGTCGCCGCTGTCGTCGGCGATCGGGGAGACCACGAGCTGCGCGTACGAGCCGGCGAAGCCGCCGCGGAAGCCGCCGGACAGGACGAGGGCGAAGGCGCCCGCGCTCCGCGAGAACGTCGCGCCCTCGCTGTTCGTGATCCGCGGGTCGGCGTCGCGTGCGGCCTGCTCGCCTCGGCGCGCGATGTCGATCGCCTGCGCGGCCGTGACCTCGCCGCCCGAGGGATCGTAGAGATCGAGCGCGGGGAACGGCCCCTTGGCGATGAGCTCCGGATCGGCGGGGCCGGCGAACGCGTCCTCCTGGGAGATGTCGGCGAGCTCGAGCGCGTCCGCCACGAAGCGATCGATGCCGCGGGGCGTGAGGTCGGACGTCGAGGTCAGCGCGACGCGCTGCTTCTTGATGATCCGCATGCCGAGGCCCTTGTGGACGGCCTCCTCGACGAGCTCGGGCTCGCCGAGGCGCACCTTGGTGGTGAGCTCGGAGCCGGAGCGGGCGATCGCCTCCGCGACGTCGGCGCCGCCCTTCCTGGCGCGCGTCACCACCTGCTCGGCGAGCTCCATCAGTTCCTCGACCTGCTGCTCCACGCGGGCTCGTTCGGACATGGGGCGACAGGGTGGTGGAGCGGGCTGGCTCCGTCAACGCGGTGGCGCGGTCGCCTCCCCGCGCGCACCAGGGGCGTCTCAGCCCCGCGCGCACGAGGGGCGTCTCAGCCCGGTCGGTTGGAGCGCCCGCCGCTGCCGACGCCGAGCCGCCGATGAGGGCGTGTCGAGGCGGGCCGGGGCGGAACGACCTCGGCCGCTGGCTCACTCGGGACGGCGCGGGGGCGCGCGCCGGGGGAGGGCTCGGCCTTCGGCGCGGCGCCCGCGGGCTCGCGCCGGAGCAGGGCGCTCACGGTGACCGCGAAGCCGGCGGCCAGCATGGTGTACATCCAGAGGAGCGCATAGCCGAGCGGACCGCCGGCGACCGGGTGGACGCCGAAGTCGCCCTCGACCTGCCGGTAGGTGCCGTCGAGCGCGAGCCGCCGGGACAGGGCCAGGACGGCGACCAGGGCGATCGACAGCGGAGCGCCGGCGAGGACGGCGAGCGCGTGGACCGCGCGCTGCGCGGTCCACCTGCCGCCAGCGCTCCCGGCGAAGCGATTCGCGGCCGCGAACCCGGCGGGCACCGAGGCGGCATTGACGAGGACGAGCACGAGGTCGACGGCGGACGGGATGCGGCGCGTGTCGACGAGGTACGCGAAGCTCCAGTCAGGGGCGAACACGAGGAAGTACGCGCAGACCGGCGCGAAGACGAGGCAGGCGAACAGGGAGACGAGCGCGAGCGGCCGAGCGCGCGCGCCCGGCGCAAGCCGAGGCTCCGACGCGCGCAGCGCGCCCAGGCGGTGAGGGGCTGCAGCGCTGAACCAGGCGAGCAGCGCACCGAGAGCAAAGCCGACGAGGGGAGCGACGAAGGCGGGCACGCGGCGCCGAAAGTAGTCCTGTCGCCCCCTCCTGAGCAAAGTGCCTGGACCTTTTCCTGACCAGGACGGCTCGAGCGGCCCACACCAGGGCTCTTCCGGGCGCGGCTGGGCAGGCTGGGCGGAACGTTTGCTCTGGGAACGCCGCCGCGCTAAGCGGCTGCGCACATGGAGCCGCGCCTCGTCCGGGAGATGCTTGAGCGCGTTCGGAGCGGCGAGCTTGCCGTCGAAGAGGCGCTCGATGCCCTCCGAGGGCTGCCTTTCCGGGACCTGGGCGTCGCGACCGTCGATCACCACCGCGCGCTCAGGCAGGGCGTCCCCGAGGTGATCTTCGGCGAAGGGAAGACACCCGAGCAGATCGCCCTGATCGCCGGGGAGATCTCGGGGGCGGGGCAGAACGTGCTCGTGACCCGGGTCGACGCCGCGAAGGGCGCGGCGGTCTCGGCCCTCTTGCCCGCGTTCCGTTATGTGCCCCTCGCGCGGACCGGCAGCATCGAGGTCGCGCCGCCGCCGAAGCGCGCCGCCGGGGCGGTCGCCGTCGTGACCGCGGGCACGAGCGATCTGCCGATCGCCGAGGAGGCCATCGAGACGCTGCGCGCCGTGGGCCTCGAGGCGAAGCGGCTGTACGACGTGGGGGTCGCGGGGCTGCACCGCTTTCTCCATCGCGTCGAGGAGCTGCGCAAGGCGTCGGCCGTGATCGTGGTCGCGGGCATGGAAGGCGCGCTGCCGAGCGTGGTCGGCGGGCTCGTGGCGGCGCCGGTGATCGCGGTGCCGACGTCGGTCGGCTACGGCACTGCCCTGGGCGGCTTCACCGCGCTCTTCGCCATGCTCACGTCGTGCGCCTCCGGAGTCGCCGTGGTCAACATCGATAGCGGCTTCGGCGCGGCGATGGTGGTGCATCGCATGTTGCCGAAGGAGTAGCTCGGAACGAGCGCGACCGCGGGAGCGCCGCGCCGCGAAGGCGCCCGGGGAACGGAGAAGGCGAGAGATGGGACACGGGCACGATCACGACCACGCGCACGGAGACGAGCACCACCACGGGCACGCGCACGAGGGCCATCACGATCACGGGCACGCGCACGAGGGCCATCACGGGCACGCGCACGAGGGCCATCACGATCACGGGCACGCGCACGAGGGCCATCACGATCACGGGCACGCGCACGAGGGCCATCACGGGCACGCGCACGAGGGCCATCACGATCACGGGCACGCGCACGACCATCCGCGCGCGCCGCTCCTCGAGGAGGGCGCGGGCACGGGCAAGGTCCTGTTCTTCGACGCCTTCAGCGGGATCGCGGGCGACATGACCATCGCCGCGCTGCTCGATCTCGGGGTGCCCCTCCTCGTCATCGAGCGCGCCGTCGCCGCGCTGCCGCTCGATGGGTTCCACCTGCACCGCGGGCACGCCCATCGGAGCGGCATCGTGGCGACCTCGTTCGACGTGCACGTCGAGGCGCCGCAGCCGGAGCGCACCTACGGATCCATCGACGCCATGCTCGCCGCCGCGCCGCTCGATCCGCCCGTCGCCGCGCTGGCGCGCCGGATCTTCCGGCGCCTCGGCGAGGCGGAGGCCGCCGTGCACCGGATCCGCCTGGAAGACGTGCACTTCCACGAGGTCGGCGCCGTCGACGCGATCGTCGACATCGTGGGCTCCGCCGCCGCGATCGTGCACATCGGGGCGGAGGTCGTCGGATCGCCGCTGCCCATGGGGCGCGGGTTCGTGAAGGCGCGGCACGGGATCCTCCCGCTGCCGCCGCCCGCGGCGGTCGCGTGCCTCCGCGGCGTCCCGACCTACGGCGTCGAGCTCGACGCCGAGCTGGTCACGCCCACGGGCGCGGCCATCATCGCCACGCTGGCGACCCGGTTCGAGCGCTGGCCGACGTTCGCCCCCGATCGGATCGGCTTCGGCGCCGGTCAGCGCGAGCTGCCGGACCGCCCCAACCTGCTGCGGGTCGTGCTCGGGACGCGCACGGGTGGAGACGAGAGCCTCGGCAGCGCGTCGCACGTGATCGTCGAGGCGAACGTCGACGATCTGACGGGCGAGGTGGCAGGGCACGCGATCGAGGCGCTGTTCGCGGCGGGCGCGCTCGACGCCTGGGCGGCGCCGATCACGATGAAGAAAGGGCGCCCCGCCCTGACGATCGCGGCGCTCGCGGCCGCCCCCCAGGCCGACGCCGTCGCGACGGCGCTGCTCCGCGAGACGACCAGCATCGGGCTACGGAAGATCCCTGTCGCGCGCACCGAGCGGCCGCGGCGGATCACCACGGTGCAGACGGCGTACGGAGCCATCCGGGTGAAGATCAGCGAGGGGCCGTTCGGGCCGCCGCAGATCAAGCCGGAGTTCGACGATTGCGCCGCGGCGGCGAGGACGCACGGCGTGCCGGTGCGCGAGGTCGTCTCGGCGGCGCTGTCGGCCGCCAAGGGGTGACGCCGCGCCGCGCAGGGTGCTGCCGCGCGGCGCCGAGATCGCCGAGCGGCGCAGCGTCACCCTGCGGCAGCGGTCAGTCGGGGCGCTGGATCGGGAGCGCCTCGGCCTCCCACGAGAGAAAGCCGCCCTCGAGGAACGCGACGGGCACGCCCTCCTCGGCGAGCTTCGCGGCGACGTCCTTCGACCTGTCGCCGGAGCGGCAATAGAGGACCGGCGCGCCGGCCAGCATGTGGAGCTCGGCGAGCCGGCCCTCGATCTCCTCGATCGGGATGTGCACCGCGCCCGGGATGTGGGCGCGGCCGTAGGCGGGGCTCTCGCGCGTGTCCACGGGGACCACCTGGCCCTCCCGGATCAGCTGCGCCAGCTCGGCCGCCCGGATGGCGCCCTCGGCGCGCGGGAGGAACGGATCGAGCAGCTCGCGGAGCTGCTTTCGGTTGAGGACGCCCTGCTCGGCGGCCACCGGGCGGCCTCGATGAAAGACCATGAACGTCGGGACAGCCTGGATGCGCAGCGTGGTGGCGATGCGCTTCGACCGGTCGATGTCGACCTTGACCACCTTGGCCTTGCCTTCGAGCTCGCGCGCGATGGCGTCGACCTCCGGCGCGACCGTCTTGCACGGTCCGCACCAGGTGGCGGTGAAATCGATGAGCACGGGCAACTCGCTGCGGAGCACCTCGCGCTCGAACTCCTGCTCGTTGATCTCGGGAACGGCCATGGCGGGCGAATTCATAGCGGGCCTTTCCTGCGAGATCGAGCGGCGCGAGGGCTCCGCCGCCGAGATCGCGGAGATGAACGCGATTTCAGCGCAATTTCGGCGCGCGAGAGCGCTGCACGGCCGGCGGCTGTCCGCGGACGTGCGGCCCCCGCGTCGCGCCCCGTCAGCGCGGGACGCGCGCGCGCACGGTGCGTGTATCGATGGAGTCGCGCAGGGCGTCGGCGATGAGGTAAGAGCCGCCGACCGTCGCCAGGAGCAGCACGAAAGGGAAGACGAGCAGCCGGATCTCGCTCGGGTGCCGCGCCGCCTGGCCCAGCGTCTCCCCCCACGAGGCCACGCGCGCGGGCGCGCCCATCCCGAGGAACGAGATCGCCGCCTCGAGCAGGACGACGGACGCCACGCCGAGCACCGAGCTCACGATCACGGGGCCGAGCGCGTTCGGGAGGATGTGGCGGTAGAAGACGCGCAGCCGGGTGCTGCCGAGCGCGTGCGCGGCCGCCACGTACTCCTCGCTCGACGCGCGCAGCACCTCGGCGCGCACGAGGCGCGCGATCTCCGCCCAGCGGACGAAGGCGACCGCGAGCACCAGCGACAGCGCGGAGGGCTCGCGCTCGATCGCCCGCACGATGGCCACGACGAGGATCGCCGGGAAGGTGTCGACCGTCTCGACGAGGCGGACGAGGCCGTCGTTCCAGAAGCCGCGCAGCGTGCCCGCGAGCCCGCCGAGCACGACGCCGAGGAACATGCCCACGAGCACCGCGCTGAGCGACAGGCCGAGCGCCGTGCGCGCGCCGTAGATCAGCCGCGCGGCGAGATCGCGGCTCTCGAAGTCCGTGCCGAGCGGGTGGTCGAGGGACGGCGACGCGTTCGGGCCGGCGTCGGTGCGCTGCTCCGGGCCGTAACGGATGGGCGGCCAGATCGCGAAGCCCTCGAAGCGCACCCTGAGCTCGGCCTCGGTGAGCGACTCGAGCGCGGCGCCCTCGGTGACCGCGGGCAGGATCTCCGCGCGGCCCGGCCTGAAGCAGGCGATGGGCGCGGGGGCGGCGAGGAGCTCGGCGAAGATGGCGAGCAGCGCGAGGACGCCGAGCAGCACGGCGCCGATGGCGACGCGCTTGCTGCCCACCATCCGGCGGAGGAACGCGGTCGCGTGGGTCACGCCTCGCTCCTCCGCGAGAGCACCGCCGGGCCGAGCCGCGGATCGACGAGCACATAGGCGAGATCGGTCGCGATCACGCCGAGCGCGGCGATGGCCGCGGCGCCGATCGAGATGGCCATGAGCCAGCTCACGTCGCGCGCCTGCACGGCGAGGAGCGTGAGCTCGCCGAGCCCGTGGAGCTCGAAGACGCGCTCGACGACGAAGGCGCCGCCGAGCGCCATCGGCGGCTCGAGCATGGCGAGCGTCACGACCGGGAGCACGGCGTTGCGGAGCCCGTGGACGGCGATGGCGCGCGCGGCGCCGGCGCCGCGCGCCCGCGCGGCCCGGACGAAGTCCTGCGTCAGGACCGCGACGAGCGCGGCGCGCTGCTGCCGCGTCGGCGCGGCGACGAGCGAGAGCGCGATGATGCACGTCGGCAGGAGCAGGGACCGCGCGCCGCCCGAGAGGAGCGCGGCGGCCACGGCCACGACGGCGGTCGGGAGGACGGCGGCGGTGAGCACGGCGGCCGCGATCGCGGAGTCGCTCCGCCGGCCCTGCGAGGCCGCGCTGAGCGCGCCGAGCGGGATCGCCACGGCGTAGGCCAGCGCGATCGCCCCGAAGACGAGCGCGAGGGTGACGGGCGCGCGCCGCGCGAGCTCGTCGAGCACCGGCTCTCCGGTCGCCGCGACGCCGAGCCGGTGGGTGACCGCGCCGAGCGCCCACTTGCCGTAGCGGGTCTCGAGCACGGTCGCCGCGAGCTGCGCCGGGCCGGTGAACACCTCGAAGTCGCTGCGGTACACGTTCCAGAACGACTTCCACCGCGTGACGCACGCGCGGGCCTCCGCGAGGTCGTCGCCCGGGGCGATCCGGTCGTCGATCTCCGCGATGTGGGCCGCGACGTCGACGAGGGCGCGCGCCTGCTCGAGCGTCGCGGCGTCGCGCGGCGGCTGCAGCGCGGCGATCACCGCCTGCAGGGCGAACGTGTCGAGCTCCAGCAGCTCGGCGGCGCGCGACGCGGAGCCGTAGCGGACCAGGCGCCGCACGGCGCTCCGGACCGACGCGCTCCGGAACTCGATGCCGCGGTCGTCCCAGAAGCGCGTCCAGAACGCGACCGCGTGCGCCGGGTCCGCGGCGTCGTCGGCCCGCGGCAGGCCCATCCGCGCCGCGACGGGCGCGAGCGCGAGCGCGACGCGGGTGCGCGGCTCGGGCGCCAGCGCGTCGAGCGGCAGGATGTGCGGCAGCGCGGCGCCGCCGAGGCGACGCAGCTCGTCGGCGGCGGCCGCCGCGTCGTCGCCGCCAGCCGCGATGGCCTGCGCCGCCGCGAGGGCGCGCAGGCGCACGTCGCGCGGCTCCAGGTTGATGAAGCGCGGCAGGTCGAGGAAGCGCTCCCGGCGGAGCCGAGCGAGCTCCGCGCTGGAGAGCGAGCTGGCGAGGAGCGGATCGTCCGTCGGATCGGGGACGAAGGAGAGCACGAAGAAGGTCAGCAGCGAGACGCCGACGAGGGTCGGCAGCGTCCAGAGGAGCCTGCGGAGCGCGTGGCGGAGCATCTCTCTCGGCCGGGAGTCAGCGCAGGATGGCGTCGAGCAGGTCGATGCGCATCCCGAACTTGTAGGGGGAGGCCTTTACCACCTCCATCTTCTGGCCAGAGATCGTCTCGTCGTTGCCCTCGAGGTACCCGCCGGCGTTGATGCCGATGACCCTGCCCTGGCCGTTGAAGATGGGGCTCCCGCTCATGCCGCTCGTGCTGCGGGCGTCGTGCTGGATCAGCCAGGCCTCCGCCGCCGGCGCGGGCCGGCCGTTCGCGCCCGTGATCCGGCCGACGTTGGCGGCGAGGAACGTGGCGACGGGGTTCGCGGTGTCCGTGAGCCGCTCCGGGAAGCCGATCAGGTACACGTCGTCGCCGGCGCCGGCCGCGGCGAGCTCTTCCCGGGTCGCGAGCTCGAGCACGGCGGCCGCGCGCCCCGCGATCGTCACGGTGCCGATGTCCGGGGTGAGCTGATCCGCGCTGTCACGGTACTGCGGGTGCGTCCGCATGCCGGTCACGGCGAAGCTTATCTGGCCCCGGCCCTCGTTCTCGAGCGCCGCGATCGCGCCGCCGCGGCGCTTGGCCGCGGTGATGCAGTGGGCGTTCGTCACGAGGACGGAGGGCCGCACCGCGAACGCCGTGCAGAACCCCTCGCGCCCGGCGGCGAGCATGAAGATCCCCTTCCTGGAGCGGTCGTGGAGGTTGCGCCCGAAGTTGGCGTTCGAGGGGTGGAGCGTCCCGAGGCGGCGCTCGATCTCCTTGCGCCGGGGGTCCTCCGGCGAGAGGCCCGCGAGCTCCTCCCGCAGCTGGCTGATCTCGTCGTGGGAGGAGCGGTTGTAGACGATGAGCGCGGCGAGGCTGGCGAGCGCGATCACGAGGAGCGCGGCGAGGATGTAGGTCGTGCGGCGCTGGCCTGCCGTCGCGGCGTGCACCTCCTTGTGGAGCATGGCGTTGATCTCGACGGTGCCTCGGGGCTTCGCGCGCCCCGTGGCGGCCGCGACGGCGGAGGAGATCATCATGGCGATCGTCCGCTCGCCGACCCGCCGAGCTCCGGCCGGCGGCGCGGCCGGGACGTGTCCGGGGGGGGCGGCAGCGGACGCCGGGTACGCGGCGGGCGCTGGGTACGCGGCGGGCGCGGGGTACGCGGCGGGCGCGGGGTACGCGGCGGGCGCGGGGTACGCGGCGGGCGCGGGGTACGCGGCGGGCGCGGAGTAGCCCGCAGTAGGCACGGGGTACGCGGCGGGCGCGGGATGGCCCGTCGCTGGCGCAGGGTAAGCCGCGGCAGGAGAGGGGTGATGCGCCACAGCGTGCGCCTGCGGTGGACCCGACGTGCGGCGCTCGACGAGCTCCAGCCGCACCCGCGGGCCCTTGGCACCGAACGTGATCTCGTCGCCCGACGCGATCGGGTGCCGCTTGATCCGCTGCCCGCCCGCGTAGGTCCCGTTGCGGCTGTCGAGGTCGTAGAGCACCCAGCCCGCCGCCTCGAGGCGCGCCTCGGCGTGGTGGCTGCTCGCGTCGCGATCGTGGTTCGGGTCGAAGACGACGTCGTTGTCCGGCGCTCGACCGAAGCGCACCGCGCGCCGGTCATGGATCTCCACAGAACCGGCGTTGCGCCCGAAGGTATGTACGACGCGTAACATCACGGCGCCGGGACCCCCTGCAGCAGATCGATCCGCATCCCGATGCGGAACGGCGAGCTCTGCGTCACCGTCGCCTTCCGGCCGTCGATCGTGACGTTGTCCTCGTCGTCGATGTGCGCCGCATGGACGCCGATGACGTGCCCGTACTGGTTGAAGATGGGGCTCCCGCTGTTGCCCCCGCGCGTGACGGCGTCGTGCTGGATCAGGACGGCTCGGTCCGGCGTCGTCGCCTCCTCGTCGATGCCGGTCACGCGCCCGATGCGGCCCTCCAGGAACGTCGCCGAGGGGCTCAGCGGGTCCATCAAGCGACCGGGGAAGCCGATGACATAGGCGTCGTCGCCCGGCCCGATGGCCCGCAGCTCGGCGTCGTTCGCGAGCTTCACCGTGCGCGTCGCCTTGCCGGCGATCCGGAGCAGGGCGACGTCCGGCGAGCCGGCGCCCGCCTGCCCTGGCTTGTACGCCGGGTGGGCCGACATCGCGACGATGGGGAAGCGGATCTTCCCCATCGAGTCGTTCTGCGTGACGATCGAGGTGCCGCCGCGGGCGCGGCAGTCGCGGACGCAGTGAGCGTTCGTCGCGAGCAGATCGGGCGCGATGGCGAACGCCGAGCAGCAACCGCCGATGCGGTTGTCCACCTTGTAGCCCATCACGTAGAGCGCCAGCCTGTTCTGCTCGAAGATGGCGCGCCCCGAGAGCACCTGCTCCGGGATCGCGCCCGACGGGCGCGCCGCGGGCGCGATCCCGAGGCCGACCTCGCGCGCCAGCGCGTCGGCCGCCTGGCGCGACCGGTACGTGACCACGAAGGCCACGGCCACGGCGACGAGCGCCGCGGCGACGCCTAGCCCGAGGATCAGGTTGTGGCGCGACACCTTGCGCCTCGCCTCGTCCGCCTTGGCGCGCACGAGCGCGAGCGCCTTCTCCTCGCGCCGCATCGCCTGCACGACGGCATCCTTGACGATGCGCTGCGCGGTCTCGACGTCGACGCGGCCGTCCGCGTCCGGGCGCCCGGGGGGCCACTCTTCCTGCGGGGCGGCCGGAGTCTGCCGGCCACGCTTGTCGTTGCTGCGCAGCATCGCGGTGGGGGGCGCGCGCACGTGCGCTACGCGTACCCTAACGAAGCAGGTAGTAGCCGGCGATGGTAACGCACGCGACGGCGCTCACGATCATCAAGATCACCAGCCACTGCGGCGCGCCGTCGGTCGGGATCATGATCGGCTCGTCGCCCTGGACGGGCGCGCGGGCGTTGCGCTCGTCCAGCGCGTCGTCGGCCGGCAGGGGCGAGGCGACGTGGTCGTAGTCGTCCCCGTCGTCGTCCATGTCGCTGTCCGCGCTGCTCAGCCACGATTTCGGCGAGGGGGGCCGCTGCGAGATCTTCTTCTCGTCGAGCTCCTTCACCTTGCGCGCCGGCTCGGACGCGGCGGCGTTCTGGGCCAGGAGGTGCTCGGGCAGCGCGTACTTCTGGTAGCGGAGGTCCTCGATGTCCTCGAGCTCCGGCAGGGCGAGCCCGTCGCCGTCGAACTTGGCGACCACCACCGTGATGTTGTCGTGCCCGCCGGCCTGGTTGGCCCGATCCGTCAGCACCTTGCAGGCCTCGATCGGATCGTCGACGCTCCGCAGCACCTCGCGGATCTCCTCGTTCCGCACCATGCCCGAGAGCCCGTCGGAACAGAGCATCAGCGTGTCGCCCCGCTTGAGCTCCACGAAGGTGAGGTCGACCTGCACCGAGTCCGCGGTGCCGAGCGCCTGGAGGATGATGTTGTTGTGCTCGAAGGTCTCGGCCTCCTCCTCGGTGAGCTGGCCCGCCTCGATGAGCTGGTTCACGAGCGACTGGTCGCGCGTCACCTGCACGAGCCGATCGCCGCGGAGGACGTACGCGCGGCTGTCGCCCACCTGGCCGAGGAACAGGTGATCGTCCATGAGCGCGGCGATGGTCGAGGTGGTCCCCATCCCCCGCCGGGTCCGATCGAGCTTCGCCTCGCTGAAGATCCGGAGGCCTGCCGCCTCGATCGCCTGCACCAGCCGCGCCGCGAGCTCGTCGTGGTTCTCCGGGGGACCGGCGGCGCTCATCCGCTGGTAGATGATGTCGACCGCGAGCTGGCTCGCGACCTCGCCGGCCGCGGCGCCGCCCATGCCGTCGCACACGCCGAGCAGGGCGCCCCGCTCGCCGACGACCTGGTAGCGATCCATCTCCATCAGGCCGCGGCTCGCCTTCGTGAGATCCGCGACGATGAAGTTGTCCTCGTTGTGCTCGCGGACCTGGCCCACGTCGGTCCGGCCGAACAGCCGGAGCACGACCTCGGGGCGACGCGGCTCGTCGGGCGGTGTCGCCGCGCCGTCCATGCCGCCGGGGCGCTGCCCGCCCTCGTCCGGCTCGCCACCCCCCGGCGCCTCGCCCGCGAAGCGCCCGGCAGCGCCGCCGTGGGCGGCCTCCGCGGCGGGGGTCTCGTCGAGCGCGCCGTCGTACGACGCGGCCGCGGGGGAGGCGTGCGCCTGAGCGGCGGCCGGCGGAGCATCGGGGGTCACAGCGTCTCCCAGGTCGTCCGACCGTGCGGCGCTTCCATCCGTGTCCTCCTCGCGCGACCCGCCGGCGGTGAGCCGCACCCGCGGCGGCGGAGGGAGCTTCCGCCCGACCTTCTCCGGGCTCGATGTGCTGGGCGCCTTCACGGGCTTCATGGCGATGCCAGCCTTGTGCGCGGCGTTTGCGGCCGGACGCGTCTTGGGCGGCGGGGGCTTCCAGTTCACGGGCTTGCCTGCTTCCACAGACCCCGCCTTGCCGGACTCGAGCGACGCGGCGCCGTGCGGGGAGTCATGAAGCGCCTTGCCGGCGTGGCTGCTCGAGTCGGTTCCTGCGGACGTCGCGCCGGGGAGCCCCTCGACTTCCAGCGCCTCGGTCGGCGTTTCGCGGACGGTCTGATCGCTCATCGGGGGAGATCCACGCGGAACAGGTGCTGCCCGATGCGCACGAAATCGCGATCGAGGAGGCTGACGTCCTCGCGGATGGCGACGTAGGTCCCGTTCGACGAGTCCAGGTCGCTGAGCGTGAACTCCCCCGTGGCCGGGTTCCTCCGGATGGCGGCGTGGCGTCGCGAGAGGAACGGATCGGCCGTGAATACGATGTCTCCCGTCTCCCGTCCGATCACCGTCTCATCCCGGTAGAGGTGGTACACGTCCCGCGTCACGCCTTCCACCGTCCGCTGGCAGAGTCTCGCCCGGCGGTGGATGGCGGGCGAGCCAAACAGCAACGTTCCATGCTGGATGGCATGGCCGAGGCCTCGCTCGCCGTCGTTCACGGTCTGAAACTGTAACACCTCGAGGCCCAGGAGGAGCAAGTCGCCATCTCGGAGGGGGTGCGTCTTCCGGATGCGGAGGTAGATGCGGTTGACGCTGCCCAGGTCACGGAGAACCCAGGACCCTTCCTGCGGGATGAGCCGCGCGTGCCGCGGCGAGACGTACTGGTCGTCCTCGAGGACGATATCCCCCTCGGTTCGGCCGATGTCGATCTGCGGGCCCGCGAGGGGGAAGCTCTTTCCCTCGGTCCCGTCTTCGACGATCACGATGAGCTTGCCCTCGAGCGCTCGGGTCGGCTGGGTGTCAGCCGGAATCCACGCCGGCGGGCGAACCGAGAGGGACGCGCGCAGCGGCGCGAGCGGCCGCTGGGAGGCTGGCGGCGCGCTGCTCGCCTCGTTCGAGATCGGCCCGGCGGGCTCGGCAGTCTGCGGGGGCCGCTGCGGGTCGCGCCGGGCGTCCGGGGCGAGCGCTGGCGCGGGCTGCGGGCGTTCGGAGGCGGCCCTGGATGGGCGCTCGGAGGCGGGCCGCTCGCCCTCGAGGGGCGCACCGCAATATTTGCAGAACCGCGTGCCCGCCAGGCACTGACCGCGACAGCGCGCGCACTCGACCGGCGGGACGGGAGCCCGCTGCGACGACGCGATGTCGACCACCGGCGAGCCGACGATCTTGTCCGCGTTGCTCCCGCTGGCCACGGGCAGCCGCGCTGGGGGCAGGGCGACCGGGGGCAGCGGGGGCGGAGCCGGCCTGGCCGGCGCGCCGACCCGTTGATGTGCGTCTCCGGCGTCGGAGCGCTCGTCGCGCGCCGCTGGCGGCGGCGCGGCCTCCGTGGGCGGCGCGTGCCGGAGCGCGGCGGGCGTGACGTCGTGGAGACCTCGCGCGGTCGTCCCGATCTCCTCGTGGGGCGGGGGCGCCATGTACGGCGCGCCAGGGGAGAGCGCGGTGCCTGGCTCGCCGCGCTCTCCCCTGGCGCGCTTCGACACCTGGCTCACCGGCTGCGGGGCGCCCGCCGGCGCTCCGCCATCTCTCCTGTTCAGCGCCGCGCCGCACGTCACGCAGAAGCGGTAGCCCGGAGGGTTCTCTCCGTTGCAGTTCGCGCAGGAGAGCCCCAGGATCGCGTCGGTGATCGCGGGCGTCGCGGGCGTCGCGGGCGCGTCACCCCGCTCGGTGATCCTCGGCCCTTGCAGGGCTGGCACCATCTGGATCGCGCTGTCCAGCGCGCCAGCAGCCGGCGTCGCGGCGCCCTCGCGCGCCGGGCGCGAGGCGCCCTCGGCGCGGCCGTGCACCGCCGGCATCGCTGGTTCCGTCCTCGCCGAGCTGAGAGGGCTGAAGGAGAACACGGGCGCCTCCGGGCGAAGGCGCCCCGGCGCGCCGCGAGGCCCCGGCGCCCTGGCGGCCGCGCGGGCGTCGTTCGCCGGCGGCGTCTCGACCTGCGCGGCCGCCGGCAGGGCCGGGAGCGACACCTGCGGCAAGCCGCTCGGCGGCGTCGGCGGGACGACCCGCGCCTCTCGAGCCTTCAGCCGTCGACCGCAATCCTGACAGAACGTCAGATCGCCAGCGTTGTCGCGGCCGCACACATCGCAGATCACGCTGCCGAGGGGACCGCGGAGCGACGGTCGAGTCAAGTAGCCGGTGCGTTCTCTCGAGCGGACAGGGGAACCGCTCAGCGCCGGCCTACCTCGGTCCGCACCTCGAGAAGGAGCTCGAAGCCGACGAATTGCGCGATGGCGGTGGCCCGCTCGTAGTTGGCCGTGTCCCTCCAGCCAGCGAGCAGCACCGGCCGGTACACGCAGCTGACGCCGAGCACCGCGCGGCGCGAGACCTCCAGCTCGACCCCGACGCCGCCGAAGATGAGCGCGCCGCCCGTCTCGACGCCCCACTCGTTCCCGTAGGCGACGCCGCCGATCCCGGCGAAAAAGTAGGGAGCCGCCCGGTAGCCGATGTCCGGCAGGTACCTCATCTCGGCCCGGAGCTGCTGGAAGATTCCAAGCCGGTAGAGATTGCTCGAGTCCATCTTGGTGAACTGGTACGCGCCGCCGAAGTACCAGGGGCCTGGCGAGCGGTATCCGCCGCGGATCGCGAGCCCGCCTCCGCTGCCCAGGATGCACGCGTAGAGGGGTCCGGAGCGCGGGCAGGCAGCGCCAGGATCGAGGCTCATCTCGGCCACGAGAGCGACGCCGTACTGCACGTACTCGACGTGCAGCGGCGGCGGCCGGGAGGCGAGCTCGACGCTCGGCTTGACGGCAGGCGATGGCTCCTGCTCGGCGGCGGCCTCGTCCCCCGCCGCGTCGAGCCGAGCGCTCCAGGCGGACGTGGCGCGCCCGTCCTCGGCCCCTTCGCCCGTCCGGCCGCCGGCGGGAGCGCCTGGCGCGGCGCCGTGGAGGGCGCCCTCGGCCTGGGGGTGCGGAGGCGCGGCCCGCGCTGTCAAGGACAGCAGGGCGCTGGCCGCGATGGTCGCGGCCCAGAGCGCGCCGGGCGGAGATCGCAAACGCACGAGTTGTTTGAGATACGCGAGAGATCTGCCGCCGGCAACGCTCCTTCGCGGCGCGGGCGCTGGGGCGCGCCCGCGCCGACCTCCGACGTGGGCGCGCGCGCGGCCGCCTGGGGAAGGTCCGCGCCTCGCCGCGCCCCCAGGAAAAGACGCGACGGAAGGGGGAGGCGAGCGGTCTCTTGAAGCTCGACACCATACGCCGCTTGACGGCGGCTGCGAGGGTCGCCTAAACGAAGCCACCTTCATGGAGATTCACCTCGACAAGCGTGCCGTAAAGCAGATCCGCCTCTCTGCGGCGGATGCCGTTGAGGAAGGCGACACCGAAGCGCTGCGCGAGGACGTCCTCGAGGCGTTCTCGGAGGAGCAGGTCGAAGAGATCGAGCGTCGTCTGGACAGCGGTGATTTTTTTGAGTTCTTGACCGACGTGCTCGACGAGTGGGGGGGCGACGACGTGGACGAGCTCTTCGAGCTCCTCGAGACCCAGCTCGGCGACATCGGCATCGATCTGAAGTATGAGCCGCGCGAGGACGACGACGACCTCGACGAGGCCGACGACGACGACCTTGCCGACGACGAGGACGAGGACGGCGACGACGATGACGCCGAGCTGGAGTCCGAGGACGACGAGGACGACTGAGCGCGGTCGGCCCGCCGCCGCGGCGACGCGCCGCGCGGCGTCCCCGCGTCAGGGGTCCTTCCGTTCGTCGAGCTCGCGGAGGATGTAGTCCGCGCACGGGCGAGGCGCCGCCGGGAGCGACGGACATATCGCGTGCGCGCAGCGCACGTAGCGCGACTCGGGGAGCTCCCGGACGATCCGGGCTGCGGTGGCGCACGCCTCCTTGCTCCGGCCCTCCTCGCGCCACAGCTTCGCCTCGGCCCAGAGCGCGTCGTCGCGCAGGATGGACGCGGGGTGGTCCGTATAGAGCTTGCGCAGCTCGCGGCGCGCGGCGGCGCGATCGCCGAGCGCGTCGCGGTAGAGGCGCGCGATCTCGAGCTGCGCGTCGTCGAACTTCTCGCGGTCGTAGCTGCCGGTGACGGCCGGTTCGCGCGCGGAGAGCATCTCCCTCAGGTAGCCGATGGCCTCCTCGGGGCGCCCGAGGGACGCGGCGAGCTCCGCCGCGTGGAACAGGGCGTCGTCCGTCAAGCTGCCGACGGGGTACGGGTGCGCGCGCGCGGCGGCGACGAGCGCGCGCAGCGCAGCTTCGCGATCGCCGCTCCGCTCCAGGAGGAGCGCGGTGTTGTAGGCGACGTCCTGATCGAGCTCCGTCCCGCGGAGCGCGGGGCCGTGCTGCCGCAGCCACGCGAGCGCGCCCGCCGCGCCGGCGCGGTCTTCTTCGCGCTGGATGAGCCGCTTCAGCGCGTTGCGCGCGAGCCCGTGCGACGGGCGGCGCAGCGTCGCCGCCAGCAGCATCGCGTAGCCCGCGTCCGCGTCGCCGTGTTCGATCGCGAGATCGGCGAGCTCGAACTCCGCGCGCTCGGAGCGCGGCCCGCGCGGCGAGTCGGCGAGCAGCCGCTCGTACGACGCGCGCGCCTCGCCCCAGGACTCCGCGCGCTCGAACGAGCGCGCCTGCATGAGGCGCGCCTCGTCGCGGTCCTTCACGCGCAGCGCCTGCGACGCGGCGTCGTCGAACGAGCGGGCCGCCTCGCGGTAGCGCCCCGCGTGGTAGGCGCGCTCGCCGGCGGTCATCGCGGTGAGGTAGGCGTCGCCGCGCACCGGCGCGCACGCGGGGCCGAGCAGCGCGGCGATCGCGATCGCGACGGCGAGCGTCGGCGCGGGGGCGTTCCTGGGGCGGCGGCTCATGCGCGCGCGCCCTCGGCGCCGCGATCGCGCGGCAGCGCCAGCACCTCGGCGAGCGCCTCGGCGAGGGCGCTCGCCGCGGGCGCGACCTGCTCCGGCGCGAGATCGAGGTGGGTCACGGCGCGGACGGCGCTCCGGCCCGTCGCCCCCACGAGCACGCCGCGCCGTCGCGCGGCCTCGACGAGCCGCTCGGCCGGGATGCCGGGCGTCTCGATGTAGAGGATGTTCGTCTCGGGCTCCTCGATCGTCGCGGGCGGCGCGCCCGTCGCGGGCGGCGCCATCGCGCGAAGGGCCGCCGCGCGCATCGCCCGCGCGATGGCGCGCGCGGCCTCGTGGTCCTCGGCGATGCGGCCCTGGTGGTGCGCGAGCGCGTACAGGGCGGCGGCCGCGAGCACGCCGGCCTGCCGCATGCCGCCGCCGAGCATCTTCCGGAAGCGCAGCGCGGCGCGGACCACGTCGGCGCTGCCGCACAGCGCGGAGCCGACGGGCGCGCCGAGGCCCTTCGAGAAGCAGACGCTCACCGTGTCGAACGGCGCGGCGAGCTCGGCGGGCGTTCGACCGGTGGCGACCGCCGCGTTCCAGAGGCGCGCCCCGTCGAGGTGCAGCGCGAGCCCGTGCGCGCGCGCGACCGACGCGATGGCGATCACGTCCTCCTGCGGGAAGACCCGGCCGCCCGCGCGGTTGTGGGTGTTCTCGATCGCGACGAGGCGCGTGCGCGGGAGGTAGTACTGCGGCGGCTTGATCGCGTCCTCGACGTCGGCCGCCTTGAACAGGCCGCCGCGCCCGGCGAAGACGAACTGCACGCCGCTCCAGGCGGGCGCGGCGCCGCTCTCGTAGAACGCGCAGTGCGCGCCCTCGCCCGCGATCACCTCGTCGCCGCGCTGCGTGTGGCAGAGGAGCGCGATCTGGTTGCCCATCGTCCCGCTCGGCACGAAGAGCGCCGCCTCCTTGCCCGTGAGCTCCGCGACGCGCTCCTCGAGCGCCCGCACGGTGGGGTCCTCCCGGTACACGTCGTCGCCGACCTCGGCCGCGGCCATGGCGGCGCGCATGGCCGCGGTCGGTCGGGTGACGGTGTCAGAGCGGAGATCGATCGTCGCTTGCATCCTGGAACCTCGGCGGTCGGCGTCGACCGACGTTGTAGCACCGCGTGGCGCCGCGCCCGCTACGCGGCGCCGCGCCCGCTACGCGGGGCTCGCCGCCGCGAGCCGCGGGAACCGCTCGGCCATCCGCCACGCGATGCGCGTCGCCATCGCCATGATCGGCACCTGCGAGTTCACGCCGATGCTCGTGGGGAGGATCGAGCCGTCGGCGACGAAGAGCCCCGGCAGCGCGAAGCACTCGCCGCTCTGATCGACGATGCCGCGCCGCGGATCGTTCGCCACCCGCGCGCTCCCGAGCGGGTGGAACGCCATGCACTCGATGCGGCGCGCGTCGATGGACGTGGCGCCCGCGCGCTCGGCCGCGCGCGCGGCGTCCATCGACGTGACCGGCGGCGCGCCGAGCAGCGCGGTGTAGACCTCGCGCGCGCCGGCGGCGAGCGCCATCTCGCTGAGGATCGTGATGGACCGGCGGAGCCGCGCGAGGTCGCGCGGCGCCATCGCGTAGGAGACGAGCGGCTCCCGGCCGGGGCCGGGGCGGACGCGGCCGCCGCCCTCGTCGTGGATCATGGCGCCGAAGACGGCGCAGCGCGACAGCGCGGCGGCCCGACGCCGCAGCGCGGGCCCGACGCCAGGGAGGCCCGCCGCGAGCACGTTCACCGCCGAGTAGACGCCGACGAGCTTGATCCCCTCGGCCTCGAAGTGGTCGGAGTAGACGCTCTGGAGCGCGCCGTCCCAGCCGTTCAGCGCGTCGTCGAACCGGGCGACCACGCGCACGGCGGGGTGCAGCGTCACGCCGTCGCCGAGGCCGGAGCTCGCCTCGAACGCGCCCGCCGTGCGGAGGAGCAGCGGCGTGTGCAGCGTGCCGCACGCGGCGACGACCGCCTTCGCGCGCACCCGGAACCGGCGCGGCGGGGCCCCCGGCTCGCCGCCGAGCAGCCTCCCCTCGACGCCGACGGCGCGCCCGCGCTTCACGGTGATCCGCTCGACCAGCGCGTCGGCGACCACGCGCGCGCCATGCGCGGTCGCCGACGGCAGGTAGGCGACGTCGACCGAGCGCTTCGCCCCGGCGGGGCAGGTGAAGTTGCACCGGCCGTTGCCCTCGCACGCGTCGCCGGTGTTGCGGCGGAGCGGGCGCATCGGGATGCCGAGCCGGCTCGCCCCCTCGACGAGCCGCGCCGTCGAGGCGGAGCGCAGCGCCTCGGGGACCTCGCGGACCTGCAGCCGATGCTCGACGCTGTCGTACGCCGCCTCGAGGGCGCGCTCCGACAGCTCGTCGAGGCCGAGGTCGCGGGTCCACCGCGCGTGGACGCTGCCCGGGATGCGGAAGCACACCCCGCCGGTCACCACCGACGATCCGCCGACGGCGCGCCCCAGGGTGAGCGAGATCATCGGCGTCTGGCCCACGCCGAACGCCGTGAACAGGCCGGCCTCGCGGAACAGCCGCCGCACCGACTCGCTGGGCTTCCAGCGCTGGTAGTCGTCAGGGCGAACGTAGGGGCCCTCCTCCAGCACGATCACGCGCCGCCCCGCCTCGGCGAGCAGCGCGGCGACGACCGCGCCGCCGGCGCCGGAGCCGACCACGACGACGTCGCACGGCTCGTCGAACCCCGCAGGCAGGTCGCGCCCGCTGACGATCGGCTCGCTCGACGCGATGCCGCCGTTCACGCGCCGCCCCCGGCGCCCAGCCCGGGCAGCCCGGGCAGCCTGCGCCGCGCCGCGGTGCTCTCGCGGTCGAAGCCCGTCAGCGCGAGCTCCGCGCCCTCCTCGAAGGCGGCGATGCACATCGGCACCTTGAAGGCGAGGAGCAGCATCGCGAGGAGCCCGGAGCGGCTCGACTCGAGCGCCTCCAGGTACGCGAGCCGCCGGCCGAGCGAGAGCCGGCTCATCCGGCCGAAGGCGCCGATCACGAAGGGCGGCAACAGATCGAGGCAAGCGGCCAGCAGCGCGAAGCTGCGCCGGGTCTCGGGGCTGCCCTGCCCGAGCGCGAGATCCAGCGCCGCGACCGCGCGCTCGCACACCTCGGCGCCCGGCGGGGCGAGCTCCCCGCGCTCGTCCTCGTCGCAGAGCATCGCCTCGGCGGCGGCCCACGCGACGCGTCGCGCCCACGGCGAGAGCCCGCGCCCGGCGCGCTCCCACCGCTCGAGCCCTCGCGCGGCGCGCTCGGGCGCGCTCCCTCCCCCGTCCTCTTGCATGGCCGCGAGAGCCTAGCCCGGATCGACGCAGCGCCGAGGTCGAAGGCGGCGCGCGACGTGTCGGGTGATCCCGGGCGCTTGGCGCGGCCACGCGGACGGGCTGTTCGCGTGCCATTGCAGAACGACATCCCGACGGTCCGCTGAAGGCGCGCGCCGTGCCGCGTCGAGCGCTGCGCCGCGGCGCGCAGATCGCTCCTCGCGGCCGCGTGTGGGCTGGCTGTCCGCCGCGGATCCGGTTCTGGTATTGAGCAGTGCGGCCGGGGGAGCACGGAGGAACGATGGCGGAGCGATCGCTGCAGCACCGGGATCCCGATAGCAAGGACGACGAGACGCTGAGGAGAGAGGCGCGCGTACACCTCGCGAGCGAGCCGGCGCTGCAGCTCGTGGCCGAGCTGGTCGCGCGGCTGCGCGAGCTCGATCTGCCGTGGTGGACGCCGGTCAAGCTGCGCGAGCAGTTCGGCGCGGTCGAGCGGATGGGGTGGTTCCGCGAGCGCAGCGACGTGCGCCAGCAGATCACGACGTCCCTCACCGGCCTCTCGCCCAAGGCCGCCCGCCGCAAGACGCCCGACTTCCAGGGCGCGCTCATCGACTCCGTCATCGACGAGGGCGACATCACCCCGCGCGCGTTCGAGGACGCGTTCGACCCGCGCGATCTCGCGGTGTACGGCCCGGCCGGAGGCTACTGGCAGTTCTTCCGGGACTCGATGCCGTGGGATCAGGACACGCCGCAGCTCCAGGAGATCGTCGCCTGGCTTCTCAAGGCGCTGCTCGCGGATCGCAGCCCGTTCGAGGGCATCGGCAGGACGCCGATCCTGACGCCGTGGGACGTGCGCACGGCGATCGACGGTCGGCTGTGGCAGACCCGCATTCCGCTCGAGATCCGCGTCGCCATCGACAACGCGCGGCTCAAGCAGGAGCGCGAGCGCCCGGGCGTGCCGTTCCACGCCGACGGTGAGCTCGCGATCGCCGGGCCGGACGTCATCGCCGCGAACATCCCGCCGCGCGACATCCTCCCCGTGGTGCAGCTCGCGCAGAAGGCGATGCGCTTCGACGGGCCGCGGGCCGCCGCGCCGAAGGCGGCGGCGCCGGTGGAGCTGTCGTCCGGCCGCGGCGGCGCGCCCGCTGCCGCTCCGCCGGCCGGGGCTGCGCCTGCATCGGCGCCGGGGGTCTCCGCTCCCGTGTCGAAGCCGGCGGCGTCGGGCGGGCCCGTGTCGGCGCCGTCGGCGTCGGCCCCCGTGTCGTCCGGCGGCGGGCCCGTGTCGGCGCCTGCCTCCGGCTCGTCCGGCGGCGCGCCGGACGCGGGCCAGGCCGGCAAGGCCGCCGCGAGCGCCGCGCCCTCCGGGGCGGCCGGCTCGCCGCCGGGAGGCCTCGTGGCGTCGGTGAGCAGCCCGCCGGCCGGCTCCCCCGCGGGGACGAAGGCCGCCGGCAGCATCACGCCGCCGAGCGCGATCGCCGCGAGGCCGCTCGCAGCGGCGGGCGCCGCGGCGGCGGTCTCACCGCAGGCGGGTGAGCCGTCGCGCAACAGGCTCCCGAGCGACCCTGGCACCTCGTCGGCGCGCGCATCGACGCCGCCCCCTCCGGCGGTGCGCCCGTCGACGCCGCCCGCGCCTCTGGCGCCGCGCGCATCGACGCCGCCCGCGCCCCCGGCGACGCGCGCGTCGACGCCGCCTGCGCCGAGCGCCTCGCCGGACGGGGCCAAGGTCGAGTCGCTCGACGACCTCGAAGAGGAGGAGGACGATGCCGACGGAGACCGCGGCGCGCCCGAGAGCGAGCGCACGAATCCGTGGGCGACCTCGGGCGACGGGAAACCCAAGGACGACCTCGACGACATCGGCGACGTCGAGTCGGTGAAGTAGCGCCGCCGGAGCGCGGAGCGCCGTCCGCGAGCGGATGGCGCGCCGCTCCGCGCCAGCTGGGCGCGCCGCGCCGCGCTGCCCGCGGCGGTCTTCATGTTTCTTCACACACGCTCCTGAACATCCTTCACACGCGCTGCGCAGCTTCGAGGTGTCCCGGAGCCGCGCGTCTGCGGCTCCGGTCGTTGCTGCCCGGGGCGGCGCCCGCGTTCGGACGAACCGAAGCCGCGCGCACATGCCCCGTGCACGGATCGACGGCGGAGACGCTCACGGAGGGTACGCATCATGTTGGGATTCGTGGTTGGAACGGCCTGTCTGATAGGCCTCGTCATGACGCTGAAGCGCGGCTGCAGGTACGACTGCGGCGCGCCCTGGGGCGCTGGGCCGCGCTTCTTCGGGCGGCGCGGCTTCGGGGGGCACGGCTTCCGCCGTCGCTTCTTCCTGTCCTTCCTCTTCGATCGGCTCGGCACCACGCCGACGCAGGAGAAGGTCATCGTCGCGGCCATCGACGAGCTCCGCTCCGCCGCAGAGGCGCAGCGGAGCGAGATCCGCAGCACGCGCGCGGACGTCGCCGCGGCGATGCGGAGCCCGAGCTTCGACGAGACGCGCCTCGGCGAGCTCTTCGCGCGCCACGACACGGCCATCGAGTCGCTGCGCAGGGCCGCGGTCGGCGCGCTCGGGAAGGTCCACGCCGTGCTCGAGGACCGCCAGCGCGAGCAGCTCGCCGATCTCATCGAGATCGGGCCGGCCGCGTTCCGCGACATGTGGTCCGGCAGGGCCGGGTGGCGCGGCGACGATCCCTACAGGACCCACGGCCGGTGGGCGTGAAGGAAGGGGATGAGACCATGATGCGACGCCAGATCACCATCGCGCTGCTCGCGCTCGGCACCGTCGCCGGTTACGCCTCCGGCTTCTCCTCGCTGCGCTGCCGGGCGGAGGCCCGCCGCGACGCCTTCCAGCGCCACGTCGCGTCCATCTGCGTGGACGCCGCGCGGGAGGCCGAGCGCTCCTGGCCGCGGGGCGCCGCGCGCGCGGTCCACGCGCCCGCGGCGGCCGACGCCGACACCGGCGCGGGCCCCTGAGCTATACAAGGGGTGAGCGGCGGCCGGTCGCCGCCGCTCCTGCCCCCCGGGTCCTTCCATGGCGCTGCGGCTCCTGCTCATCGACGACGACACACGGCTCCACGCCTTGCTCGCGAGCTACCTCGAGCAGAACGGGTTCTCGGTGACCGTCGCGTGCGACGGCGCGCGCGGCCTTTTGGCGCTCGCCGCGGGCACCTTCGACGCCGTCCTGCTCGACGTGATGATGCCGGGCATGGACGGCATCGAGGTCGTCCGCCGCATCCGGCAGAAGAGCTCCATGCCGATCCTCATGCTCACCGCCCGCGGCGACGAGGCCGATCGCGTGGTCGGCCTCGAGATCGGCGCCGACGACTACATCGCGAAGCCCTTCAGCCCGCGCGAGCTGCTCGCGCGCCTCCGCGCGGTGCTCCGGCGGGCCACGCCCGACGCCGCCGGCGAGCGGATCGTGGCCGGCGACATCGCCATCGACGTACCCGGCCGCGTCGTCACCGTCTCGGGCAAGCCCGCCGATCTCACCGGCATCGAGTTCGACATCCTCGTCGCCCTCGCGCGGCGCGCCGGCCGCGTCGTCGCCCGGGAGGCGCTCCTGGAGGAGGCCGGCCGCGGCGACGTCAACGTCGGCGGGCGGACGGTCGACGTGCACATCTCGCACCTGCGGCAGAAGCTGTCCGACGACCCGAGATCGCCGAGGCTCATCAAGACGGTGCGCGGCGTCGGCTACGTGCTCGCCAAGGACCGCGTGTGAGGAGGAGGTACCGGTCCTGGCTCTACGAGAACGGGCGCAAGGTCTCGATCGGCCGCTTCCTGAGCGCGCGGCTGCACCGCCGGATCTTCATGTGGTTCGGCGCGACCATCCTGATCACCGCGCTCGCCGCGGTCGCCACGATCGGGGCCATCGATCGCGTCGGCAACTCCGGCTGGCGGCGCGAGCACGCCCGCGCCCAGTCGTTCGTGGCCCACGAGTTCGAGCGGGTATGGGCCGATCCCGCGGCCCGCGACGTGCTCGCCCGCGCGTTCGCCGAGGATCTCGAGATCGATCTGGAGCTCGTCGACGCGACCGGGCGGCGGCTCGCCAGGTACGGCCAGCCCTGCCGGGCGCAGACCCTGGTCGCCCCGGTCCGCGACGAAGGGGGGCCGCTCGGCTCCGTGCTCCTCTGCCCCGCGCGCGGCCGCTCCGGCGGATCGCTCCGGTTCGCCCTGCCGCTGCTCGCCGTGGCCATCGTCATGTGGGGCGCCTCGGGCCTCATCGCGCGCCGCCTCGCCCGCCCGCTCGTCGATCTGGCCCACGTCGCGCACGAGATCGGCGCCGGCAAGCTGTCGAGCCGCGTCCGGCTCGACTGCCACGGGCAGCAGGGCGAGGTCGGCATCGTCGCCGAGGCGGTCAACGACATGGCCGCGCGCATCGAGCGCCAGATCGCCGACCAGAGAGAGCTCCTCGCCGCCGTGTCGCACGAGCTCCGCACGCCGCTCGCCCGCATCCGCCTGCTGACGGAGATGGCCCGCGAGGGCGGCGGACCGAGCGCCTGCGTGCTCGACGACCTCGACCGCGAGGTCATGGAGATCGACGCGCTCGTCGGCGACCTCCTGGCCAGCTCGCGCCTCGACTTCGCGGCCCTCATCGTGGCCCGCCTCGACCCGGCCGAGGCCGGGATCCGCGCCCTGGAGCGCGCAGGGCTGGATCCGACGCTGCTGGAGGTCGTCGAGGGGACGCCGGCGCTCCAGGCGGACGCGACGCTGCTGGCGCGCGCCCTCGCCAACTTGCTGGAGAACGCGCGCGCGCACGCTGGCGGGGCCGAGCGGCTGCGGGTCCGTCCCGGCGGCCAGCGCGGCGTCGTCTTCGAGGTCGAGGATCGCGGGCCCGGGTTCGTGGACGGGGAGGAGACGCGCATCTTCGAGCCGTTCTTCCGGCGCGAGCGGGGGCAGGGCGGCGAGAGCGGCGCCGAGCGCGGCTCGCTCGGCCTCGGCCTGGCGCTGTGCAAGCGCATCGCCGAGGCGCACGGGGGCCGCGCGTTCGCCGAGCGCCGCGAGGGCGGCGGGGCGCGCGTCGGCATCGAGCTCGCGCTGCGTCCGCCAACCAGCGCCACGCGCCCACAGCGACGCGACAGGGAAGCAAACAGCGAAGACAGAGCAGGCGGAGCAGGCGGAGGCAACAGAGCAGACAGAGCGGCCCGCCCTCGCCGCGCGTAGCGTTCCCGCTTGACCGCGCGATGGGGCGGGTGCGACGCTCCCCGTGCTCGCGACCATGCGAATCCTCCTCTGCGAAGATCAGGACGCGATCCGGCGCATGATCGAGGCGCTGGTCGGAGCGAGTGGTCACGAGGTGATCGGCGTGGGCACCGGCCGCGAGGCGGTGGAGCGCGCCCTGACCGAGCCCTTCGACGTGCTGCTGCTCGACCTGATGCTGCCCGGGAGCATGGATGGCTTCGAGGTCTGCGAGCGCCTCCGCGCGCACCCGGGCACCTCCAGCCTGCCGATCATCGTGATCAGCGCCCTCGACGATCACGAGGCGCGCGCCCGCGCCTTGAAGCTCGGCGCGACCGCCTACTACGCCAAGCCGTTCCGGCCCCTCGAGCTCCTGGAGCACATCGGCGGGCTCAAGGCTGCGCGGCGGGCCTGACGCGGGGCCCCGCCCCGACGGGAGCCGTCCGTCGGCGCAACGCAACGGAGCGCTGGAAGATGGCGCCCGATTTGGCTACACCCGGCCGTCATGCACACTCGGTGGCGCTGGGTCATGGCTTCGACGCTCGCGGCGGTCGCCCTCGCGGGGCTCGCGGGCTGCGAGGGGGAAAAGAGCAAGGCGCAGGTCGCCGCCGACGCCGGCGCGCTCGACGCCGGCCCGCCGCTGCCGGTCGTCGGCGGCAAGCTCGGCGCGGCGCTCGCGGAGGCGGCGGCGGGCGGCACCGACAAGAAGGCGCCAGCGGCGGGCGGCGCGGCGGGCGGGCCGCCGGAGAGCGGCGTGTTCTCGGCGTCCGAAGCGGCCGCTGCGCTGCCGAAGGACGTTCCCTACAAGATCGAGGTCATCGGCGACGGCAGCGAGCCGCGGGCCAGGCTCGCCCCGAAGATCGACCCGAAATCCGAGCAGAAGCTCGACATCACGCTCGGGCTGCGCATGGGCGGGCCGCAGGGGCTGCCGAACCTGGAGCTCGGCGTGAGCTTCAAGGCGGAGAAGCCGGCGGACGCACCCAAGGAGGGCGCGGCCGCGCCCGCGGCGAGCGCGGCTCCGACGAGGGTGATCGCGAAGATCACGTCGGCGACGCTCGCCTCGATGTCGATCGGCGGCCCGCCGAAGCAGCTCGCGGACGCGCTCGCGAAGCTGAAGGGGAGCGCGCTGCGGTACGAGCTCTCGCCGGCGAACGCGGTCGGCAACCTCCAATTCGAGCTCTCCAAGGACGCCGAACCAGGGCTCCAGCCGCTGATCGGCGCGCTCGGGGAGGCCATCACGCTCCTCACGCCGCCGCTCCCGGACAAGCCCGTCGGTGCAGGCGCCTACTGGATGGTCACCGATCGCGTGGTGGCGTCGGGCGCGCAGCTGCCGGTGCTGCGGTACCGGGTCTTCAAGATCGAGAAGGTGGAGGGAGGCGTCGTCTCGCTCAGCGTGGACACGCGCCAGTACGCGGAAGGGGCCGACCTCAAGCTGCCGAGCCCGAACGGGGAGATCACGATGACCATCGACCGGCTCGACTCCTCGGGCAAGGGCACGCTCACCTGGTCGCCGTCGAGCTTCGCGCCCGGCGTGGCCGACGCCTCGCAGCGGCTCCAGGCATTGCTGGTGCCGCCCGGCGCCACCGCCCAGCAGGCCGCTCAGCGCAGCGTGGCCCAGGTGGAGCTCACCGCGAAGTTCGCGTCGCCGGCAGCGCCGTAGCGCCGGTCCGCTGGGCGGGCGCGGCAGCTCTCGCCAGGGCCACGCCCTGCCGCCCGGGGCACACGGAGCGGCTCTCGCGCATCGGGCGGTGTGAGCGCATCGCCCTGGTGGCTGTGCACTTCCGTGCGAGCGTTCGCGCCTGCATCTCCCGCCGCGCGGCCGTGCTGCCTTCCAGGACGCAGGCGTGCGTCCCGGTCGCTGCCCACGAGCCGTGGAAACCATGGAGGCCGCGACCAACCCTGGAGCGGCGCCGCGGTGCTGGGGGTGTTGGCTAATCCCGTGCATGAGCGCCCGTGCGGGGAGGCGTGACGGCTGTCCGACCCGGCTGCCAGAGGCGGGTGAGCAGACCGAGCCACGGTGCAGACGCATGACGTACGGGTGCGAGCGGAACATGCGCGGGTGCAGCCTCGAGGCGTACATCGAGGAGCCGGGCCTCACGGAAGGGCAGCGCCGGCGGCTGCGGCTGTTCCAGACGGTGGAGGAGGCCGTGAGCCGTCGCGTGGAGCGGCTGTGCACGTCCAGCGAGATCGAGGTGACGGACGCGGCGATCCTCGTCGTGTCCCCGGCGGCGCGCCGAGTGTTTTTCCGGATCGACGCGCGGGGCAGCGCGGAGGCGCCGGGCGCGAGCGTCATCGTCGACCACCGCGCGCGGCTCCACGAGTTCCTGCACGCCGTGCTGCCGCCCGTGGACGAGGCGCCGTTCGATCCGTACGTCGACCTGCTCGCGCCTTCTCCGCCCCAGTGCGTCCGCGTGCTCATCGTGGACGAGGACTCGCTCACGGTCCTGAATTACGGCGCGTTCGTGGTGGTGAACCTCGACCGCAGGGAGATGCCGAAGGCCTAGCTCCCGCGTCAGAAGTCAGAAGCGCACGGTGAGGCGGAACGGATCGAGGGCGGCGCGCGGCGGGGGCTGCTTTCGCGGGGCCCCGGCGGGATCGCGGTCGAAGACCATCACGAGCACGCCGACGCCCGCCGCGAGGAGGCCGGCGCCGGCGACGATGTCGCCCGCGAGCGCCTGGGCGCGCGCGCCGTCGGCCGCGTCCCCGTCCCGCGTCGGTGCGTCCGACGCGCTCGCGACCCCGAGCAGCCCGATGGCCGCGCCGGCCGCCACGGTCGTCAGACCGCCGGCGAGCAGCACGATCGGCACCACGCGGCTCGGCGCAGCGTCGGGCGCGGAGCTCGGCGGGGCGCCGCGCAGGACCGGTCTGGCCGGAGCGACGCTCGCTGGAGCGCTCGTCGAGGACACCCTCGGCCCGGCGGGCGCTGCCGGCGCGACGGCCTCGCGCTCGAGGCTCAGCACGACGACGGCGCGGCTCCCCGGCGCCGCTGCGACGCTCCGCTCGGCCTCGCGGTAGCCCGGCGCGCTCGCGGTCACCGTGTGATCCCCCGGGTTGACCGGGCGCGGGCGATCGAGCGCCGCCGCGGGCACCACGACGCCGTCGATCTTCACCTCGAGGCCGACGGCGTCGCCCGGGGAGAGCCGCAGCTCGAGCGCCGCGACCTTGTGCTCGAGCTCCTGGATCGCCTGCCGCGCGAGCTTCTCGTACCCTTTTGTCGCAGGCGCGGACGGCTCGACCAGGAACGCGCGGAAGTTCTCGAGCGCCTCGACGAGCTGCCCCGTCTGCTGCTGGGCCACCCCGAGGCTGTAGAGGGTGATCGGCGCGCGCTTGATCGCGAGCGAGCGCTCGTACTGCTCCCGCGCCTGCTCCCAGCGGCCCTGCCTGGCGAGCTCGGAGGCCTCGATGAAGATCTCGCGCGCGACGGCGACGTCGGCCGCGCTCTGGGCCGCGGCGGGCGCGGGCGCGGCGAGCATCGCGGCCGCCACGAGGAGCGCCAGGACGCCCGAGAGCGCGCGCGTCCGCCGCGGCGTCACGGCCTGAACCGCTCCCCGTCGGGCACCAGCGAGAACCCCTCGAGCCCGGACCACAAGATGAGCTCGGTCCCCGTCCACACGCCCACGCCGTAGGTGTGCTGCTTGCCCGCGGCCGACATGTTCGCTCCCCACGCCATCGTCATCGGATCGTACAGCTTCCCGTCTCGCCTGAGCGTCACGCCGCTCCGCCCGCCGGCGACGAGAGCGTGCGCGCCGGTCCACCCGGTCCAGCCGGTGCGCCGCTCGACGCGGCTGCGCTCCGAGGGGGCCCCCTTGTCGTCGATCCCGCGCCACGCGTCGGCCGCCGGATCGTAGATCGCGCCGCCCTTGCGGGCGACGCCCTCCTGGTCCTGCCCGCCCCAGACGAGGAGCCGATCGCCCATCCAGACCGCGAACGCTTCGGTCCTCGGGCTCGGCGCGTCGGCGCTGGGCAGCGACCGCCAGACGTCGGTGGTGGGGTTGTAGGCGTACCCCTCGTTCGTGGTCGCCTCGCCGGCTCGCCCGCCGAACAGGTAGAGCTCCGTGCCCGACCAGGCCCACGCGACGCCTTCGCGCGCGGGGGCCGCGCCGGCGCTGGAGGCCGGCGTCCATGCGTCGGCGACCGGGTTGTAGAGCCCGCCGCCGGCGACCGGGGCGCCGCCCGCGGAGCCGCCCCAGATCAGGAGGCGCGTGCCGGTCCACACGCCGATCGGCATCCGCCGCGCCGCGGGGGCGCTGGTGGTGCTCATCGCGCGCCAGGTCCGCGCCGCCGGGTCGTACACGCCGCCGGTGGACAGGCCGAGGGGGCTCCCGAACGAGCCGCCGCCCCAGACGAGCACCCGGGAGCCCGTCCACGCCGCGGCCGCGAGCACGCGCGGCGAGGGGGCGCCCTCGTTGCCCAGCGTCGACCACGTGTCGCGCGCCGGATCGTAGAGCGCCCCGTCGCCCACGTCCCCGACCGACGTGCGGCCGCCCCACAGGAAGAGCGCGTTCCCGATCCAGGTCGCCGCGGCCATCTGCCGCGGCGCGGGCGCGCCGGTCCTCGTCATCGGGGCCCACGCGGGCGTGCACTGGCCGGTGCGGCACTCGCGCCCGCTCAGGCAGGCGTTCCCGCACGCGCCGCAGTGATCGGCCGAGCCCAGGCTGACGCACGCGCCCTCGCAGGCCACGAGGCCGCCTCCGCAGGGCGGGATGCAGGCGCCGCCGGAGCAGATCTCGCCCCCGCTGCAGTCCGCGCTGGTGCAGCACTGGCGGCACGCGACGAGGCTGCAGCACTGCTCTCCGTCGGCGCAGCCCGTGCTCTTGCACCTCGCGCCGCCGTCTTCGCACACGTCGGTGGTGCAGCCGTCGCCGTCCGAGCAGTCCTCGTCCGAGCAGCAGGCGCGGCACGCCGTGCCGCAGTCGTGCGGCGTGAGCGCCCCGCACGCACACGCGCCGGACACGCACACGGCGCCCGGCTTGCAGGCGGTGCTGCACGCGCCGCAGTGCCGCGAATCCCTGGTGAGATCGGACTCGCAGCCCGGGGCGACCGGGTCGCAGTCCGCGAAGCCCTCGTCGCACAAAAGCTCGCCTCGGTCGCAGCGCTGGTGCGGCCCCGCGGCGACCCCGCACGCGCCGCAGTGGAACGGGCTGACCTGCGTGTCGATGCACGAGGAGTCGCACGCGGCGAGGCCGGCGGCGCAGCCGGCGGCGCACGCCGCGCCGTCGCAGTAGGCCGCCTCCGGCGCGCACCGCACGTCGCACGCGCCGCAGGTCGTCGGGTCGATGGTGATCGCCTCGCAGCCGGGCGCGCCGTCGCAGTCGAGGCGCCCGCTCGCGCAGGCGCAGCCGCTGCGGCCGTCGCAGATCATGCCGCTCGCGCAGGCATCCCCGCAGGCCCGGCAGTCCGCCTCTGTCCCGAGCGTGGCCTCGCAGCCGTCGTCGGGTGAGCCGTTGCAGTCGGCGTATCCCGGCGCGCACCCGCACACGCCGGCCCTGCACTCCATGTTCGGCCCGCAGGTGACGCCGCAGGCGCCGCAGTTCGCGGGATCCGAGGAGCCGTCGATCTCGCACCCCGTGTCGTGGAGGTTGTCGCAGTCGAGGAGCGGCGGCGCGCACGCGCACTGCCCCGCGTCGCAGATCGCGCCCGAGGGACAACGGAGCGAGCAACCGCCGCAGCGCTCGGGATCGCTCTTGAGATCGACCTCGCAGCCGTTGGTGACGACGTTCCCGTCGCAGTTGTCGAAGCCGAAGACGCACTCGGACGAGCAGTGGCCGCCCACGCAGAGGGTGTGCGGGCACGGCACGCCGCACGCGCCGCAGTGCGACGGATCGTTCAGCACGTTGGTGCACGACCCGCCGCAGCACGACTCCCCGTCACCGCACGCGTTGCCGCAGGCGCCGCAGTGCTCCCGGTCCTTGTCCAGCGCGACGCACGTACCGCCGCAGCAGGCGCCGTCCGGGCAGTCGGGCGCGCAGCCGCCGCCCGTCGAGGTCGCGTCCTGGCCGCCCTCGGAAGGTTTGTCGGAGAGGGCGCTCTCCGCGAGCAGCGAGCAGGCGCCGGTGAGCACGGCCAGCGCGAGCAGCAGCGGCCAGCGCGCGCCGGTCGTGGGCCTTCGATGTCGCGTCTCGCGAGCGGGGCTTTCCTGGGAAGACATCGCGACGCTAGAAGTTCGGCCGGGCCGGGACCGGCAAGGCAGCGCCAGAGGTCTTCGCGCCCGCCCGCGAGGGCGCGGTCCGTCGCGAGCCGGCGCTCCGGGGCGCCGGCGCGGGCTCCCGCGCGTGGGCGCTCGCGGTGGGGCTCTCCGCCGGTCCGCGGCGGGCCGCGCCGGCCGAGGGCTGCGGCTCGGCCGTGCGGGCTGGCTCGGGGCGGCTCTCGGGCGCGAGGCCCTGTGCGGTCGATGGTGCGGCGGCGGCGGCCTGCGGCTGGCCCTGCGACGCAGCGAGCGGCGCCGAAGGCGCGGGCTCGGCGCTGCCGTCCCGCGCGGTCATGGCGCGCAGGGAGAACAGCGCGGCGCCGAGGATCACGAGCGTCGCCAGCCCCGCCGCCGCGACGACGGCGACGCGCCGCCGGTCCCCGGTCGGGCGAGCGGCCTCCTGGTGGACAGGGTGTACAGCGACCTCCTGGTGGTCCTCGCTGCTCCTCTGCGCCCGCGCCGCCGGCCGCTCGGAGATGCGCCGCTGCTGCGCCCGCACCGCCGGCCGCTCGGAGAGGGGCCGCTGCTCGCCGTCGCTCAGCCAGTGCACGGCGAGCGAGGTCCCGGTCACGTCCTCCACGACGCCGTTCTCGGTCGCCCAGCGCGCGAGCGCAACGCCCATCTCGCGCATGGTCCGCCACCTGTTGAAGCGCTCCTTCCCGAGGCCGCGCGCGATGATGGCCCACAGCGCCTCGTCGCCCACGCCGAGCGCGGTGATCGGCGTCGGATCCTTGACGAGGATCGCCGCCACGAGGTCGTGGTAGTTGCCGCCCTGGAACGGCTTCTGGCCGGTGATCGTCTCGTAGAGCACCACGGCGAACGCCCAGACGTCGGTCTGCCCGTCGACGTCGGTGATGCCGCGCGCCTGCTCGGGCGACATGTAATCGGGGCTGCCGAGCACCGTGCCCGCCTTGGTCATCTCGCCGCTCGCCGTCTCGCTCCACACCTTGGCGATGCCGAAGTCGACGATCTTCGGGGTGATGTCGCCGCGATCGTTCTTCACGAGGAAGATGTTCTCGGGCTTGAGATCGCGGTGGACGATCCTTCTGTCGTGCGCCGCGGCGACGGCGCTCGCGATGGGCAGGAGGATGCGGAGCGCCGCCGTGGGCGAGAAGCGCTTCCTGCGCTCGATCGCCTCGACCAGCTGCTCTCCCCGGAGCACCTCCATCACGATGTACGGGTCGCGGTGCTCGGACTCCCCGAAGTCGATCACGCGGACGATCGAGGGGTGATCGATCCGCGCGGCGGCGCGGGCCTCCTGGTGGAGGCGCACCGTCGCCTCGGTCGAGTTGACCTCGCGCCGGATGAACTTGATGGCGACGTCGATGTTGAGGACGTCGTTGTGGGCCAGCCACACCATCCCCATGCCGCCCTCGCCGAGGACGTAGCGCAGGCGGTATTTGCCGCCGATCACGTCGCCCTCGCGGTAGATGCGCCGCGCCGCCTTCCCCGGAGCGGGCGACGGCGCGCTGGCCTCCGGAGGCGGTGTCACGAGGGACGGATCGATCAGCTCCGGGTCGAGCGAGTCCGGAGCGCTGGCGCGCGGGAACGCCGCAGACGATGCGAACGAGCGGCTCGCGCTCTCGGGCCGCGGGGTCGAGTCCGTCGACGAGGCGGGCGCGGAGGAGGAGCGCGGCGGCATGGAGCGAACGCAGTCTAACTTTGCTGGCCTCTCACAGCCATGGTCTCGCGCACCCGTACGTCGCTGCCTGCCCGCGCGCCGCTGCCTGCCCGCGCGCCGGCGCGCCGGCGGTGCATGGTCAGCGCGTGATCCGTGCATGATCAGCGTACGATTCCGCAGGGATGCGCGCGCTCGCCGCGGGCGCACACATCGTGCGACGTGCGCCGGGCGCCGGCGGGGCGATGGCCGGACTTGTGCTCCACGAGGATCTTCACCCGCGGGCCGATGCGCACGGTGAGCGGGCCTGCGTGCTCGTGCACGTCGCCGTCGCAGACGTAGTGGACCACGCCCGACCTGGCCTCGAGCACCGCGCGCCGGGCGATCTTCTCGAACGTGTGCGCCTCGCCCATCGGCCGCGCTCGCCAGATATCGGGCAGCTTCCTGACGAAGCCGAGCGCGGAGGTGTGGATGCCCAGCATGTGGAAGCTCTCCGGGCGCTCGTCGTGGCGGTGGAACGGGCGGAACCCGAGGCCGATCTGGTCCACCGTGCCGGCGGCGACGGCGAGGTAGTCGCGGTCCGGGAACGCCGAGCCGTCCTCGAAGTGGACGCGGCCCTGCCAGCGCGCGGCGACCTGGGTGCCCGTGTTGAGGAGCACGGCGGCGCTCGCGCGGGCGAGGACCTTGGCGGCCCAGAGCGCGCTCCGCTCCTCGCTGCGGTTGTACTCGGCGATGAAGCCGTGGACGCAGCCGGTGCCGAAGATGAAGCCGTAGTGGGCGCCGATCTGCATCACGTGGCGCTCGATCCAGCGCAGCGGGTGCCGGCCGCGCTCGGTGTAGCGGGCGATGAGCCCCGCGAGCAGGCCGTCGGGGCGCCCGCGGGGGACGCCCACGGCGTTGGCCACGGTGTTCATCGTCCCGCCGCGCAGGAAGGCGATCGGCGGCAGCGGCTCGTCCTCGTAGACGTCGAGGAAGCCGGTGATGGTGACGTGGTTCGTGCCGTCGCCCCCGGAGATGCCGAGCACGTCGATGTCGAGCTTCCGGAAGTCCTCCGCGATCCGGGCGAGATCCTCGCGGGAGCGCGCGGCGCGGACGACGCCGTGGTCGCCGAGCGCGCGCGCGAGCCGGACCGCCGCGCGGGGATCGCTCAGGTTCTGCCGCGAGCGGGGGTTGATGATGACGCCGATGCCGCCCATCTAGCGCCGGCCTCGCGGCGACTTCCACCGCGGGTTGAGGTGGACCCGCACGACGTCCGCCATCAGGCCGATGTGGGCGCAGTGATCGGGTTTGTCGTCGCCGGTGTACCCGCGGACGTGGAAGTCGCCGCGGTCGAAGCGCCGGATCATGTCGAGGCCGAGCACGTCGGCGCGGGAGGAGCCCCTCGGCTTGCCCCGCAGCTGCCGCACGATGAAGTCCGCCGTCTCCGCCGTCGACGCGTAGCCGGGCGGCAGGATGGAGGAGTGGCTCATGAACATGAACGCCTCGCCCGCCGCGGCGCGCCTCGCGAACGCGATGAACGGCTCGATCTGCGCGACCTTGAGCTTGTGCTGTTGCTCGTCGGCGTACCCGGCGTGGAGCGAGTCGAGCAGCACGAGGGCGTCGACCCGCTTGCCGGCCGGCTGCCGCAGGATCTGCTCGACGGCGCCGTAGCCCGCGCTCCACGACGAGAGGCCGAGCTTGCGGATGTAGGCCTTCTTCTTGCCCGTCTTCTTCGCGACGGCGCGCTCGATGCTGTCGAGCAGGTTCTCGAAGACGTACGGCGCCGAGAACGCGCTCGAGTACGCGCCCGAGCCGATGCCCAGATCGATGCCGACGAGGACGGCGCCCTCGGCGGTCTTCACGAACTCCTTCCGGAGCGCCTCGTGGCCGTGGAAGTGGATGATGACGTCGAAGCCGCCGCGCTTCGTGACCCCGCCCCGGTGGGGCATGATCATCTGCCCGATCGAGGGCGCGCGGGACCACCGGTCGTAGACGCCCCAGCCCGGATCGGGCGTCATGCACGGGTTGATGTCCCCGCGGCGCTTCTTCGAGGGGGTGGCGCGGCTGCTCGTCGCCCCGGGCCTGTCGCGCCGCGCCGCGCTGCGCTCGGCCGGATCGCGCGCGTCCGATGCCGCGCCGCCGGCGCCGCCCGCGCCGCCCGACGGCGCGCCGGCCCCGGCGGCTCCGTCCGTCGGGGGCGGGCCGCCCTCCGCCGGAGGGCTGTCGGCCTGCGGCGCGGCGGCCTGGGCGGCGGCCGGAGGGCCGTCGGCCTGCAGCGAGGCGACGTGCGTCGCGGGCGGAACGTTGTCGGCCTGCGGCGCGGCGGCCTTCGGAGCGGCCGTGTCCTGCGCCGCTGCAGGGGGCGCGGCGAGCCACCAGGTGGCGGCGAGCAGCGAGAGGAGCGCCCATCGCCCGGACGGCCGGCGGGCCTGCAGGGGGTGTCTCATGTCGGGAGCGCCTCCATTCCATGGAACGGCGTGCGGATCGAGCGCTCGGTGCAGGGCCGTCGCCGCGCTGTGTTCGCGGGGACACCCCGCGGGAGTTCTGTGGTCGTGCAGGGGGCAGGCGCGCCCCCTGCGCCGGCCGGCGTCACCCTGGCGGCGGCTTCCCGTGGGTGAGGGCGGCGCCCGCGTCGGCGGCGGCGAGGATGCGCTCCTCGGCCTGGGAGGCGAGCTTCTCGACCGCCGCGGCGGCGTCGGCGGGGGGCAGCGAGCGGAGGAACTGGATGAACTCGAGCTCGAGGCCGGGCTTCACGCCGCTCAGGACGAGCACGATGGGGATGGCCGGCTTCTCGACCTCGGCGAGCTCCGTGGTGCGGGCGCGCCAGCGGCCCGCGCCGAGGGCGAGGCGGAAGGCCCACTGCGCGCCGAGGCCGATGAGGAGGCCCGCCATGACGCCCGCGACGAACAGGTCGGCGTCCCTCGGGGCGAGGAGGGCCGCGGAGAACCCGCCGATGGCGGCGCCGATCACGAGGCCGGGCTCGCCGCTGTTGTGGGCCGCGGCGGTCTTCAAGATCTCCGCGGCCTGCATGCCCGGGCGCCCGCTGCGGACCGCGTCGCGCAGCGGGAGCAGCGTCGCGAGGCGGCGCATCGAGGCGGCCCGCACGCCCAGGTAGCTGATGAAGAGGGCGCAGACCGTCAGCCCGACGCCGACGCTCACGGCCACGCGCCGCGAGAAGACGCCCTGAGGCAGCGGCTCGCGGACCATCGCGGTGAGCGCGCGCTCCCGGTCGCGCTCCGCGTTCGCCTTGAACGCCGTCTCGGCGTCCTTCGTGGCCTGCGCGACCTTGTCGGCCGGGATGTCGGCGACGAGCGAGAGCAGCTGCTTCGCCGCCTCGAACTGCTCGGCCTCCGCGGCGCCCGGCGGCGTGATCGCGGCCGCCTTGGCGATGGCCTCCCAGGCGGGGATGGCGTTCACCCGAGCCCCCAGGAGCGCCTCGGTCGCCTCGCGGCAGCCCGACAGGGTCTTGACCTGCTTGTAGAGCGGCTGGGCGGAGGCCCACGCGCCCTGCTTGTCCGGCTCCTTGGGCTTCGGCGGCGGCGGCGCGTTGCGCGGCGGGCGCCCCTTCGTGGTCGTCGCCGGCGGCGGCGGCGCGGGGGGCGCCTCGCCCGGGTCGGGCATGCGCGCCGATTTCGCGGCCGCCTTGAACAGGTCGATCTCGACGATCAGCTTCTCGCCGGCGAGGGCGCACGCCCGCGCGGGCGCGACGCGGGCCTCGGACTCCTCGGCCTGGCGCCGCGCGCCCGGGTCGGGGACGAGCCTGCCCTCCACGGTGACGAGCCGGAGGACCGCCACGGCGATGCACAGGACGAGGATGGCCGAGGCGATGAAGGTGGCGCGGACCTCCTCGCGCCGGGTGTACTCGTTCACGCTGGCTCCCTCGGAAAGACCGGAGATGGGCAAGGCGCCGGCCGGGTCGGCGCGAGGTCGGCGCGCGCGAGCGCGGCCGCACGGCCGGAGCGGCACGAAGCGCCACGATCGGCGTCGCCGCCGTGACGGCAGGGGGACACCGAAGGAGCGTGAGCCCGTCGCATGCAGTTCACCGTTTAAACCAGATGCCGGACCGATACCACAGCGTCGCTCGCGATGGAGTCCGCTGCGTCCTCACGGCGTCGCGGCCTCACGGCGTCGCGGCCTCACGGCGTCGTGTTTGCTTCCACGGTCGGGCGCGGCGGTCGGGCGTCCTGGAACTTGCTCCGTCCCGGGGCGCATCGTGTAAGGGTGCGGAGAAGGCGTGGAGGCTGCCGTTACATCCCACAAGCCCGTTGAGCCCGCGGCCCCGGCGCGCGCCGCGCTGCCCGAGCCGGGAGCGGAGGCGCCGAGGCGTGACGCCTCCTCGGAGGCGCCCAGTGAGGCGGCGTCGTCCGGCGTGGCGGCGGCGCCCGACGCGGTGGCGGGAGGGGCGAGCCGGGGCCTGTGGATCTCGTCGACCTACTTTGCCGAGGGCCTGCCGTACGCGATCGCGCACAAGGTGGCGGGGGAGTTCTTCACGGCGGCGGGAGCGAGCCTGGAGATCATCGGGCTGACGTCGCTCTACGGGCTCCCGTGGAACCTCAAGTTCCTCTGGAGCCCGCTGGTCGACCTCCACGGCAGCCCGCGGCGCTGGCTCGTGGCGGTCGAGATCGCGCTCGCCGCGATCGTCCTCGGGCTCGCTGCGGCGGCGGACAGCGGCGCGATCTGGCTCGTGGCGGCGCTGTTCGGGGCGGTCGCGGTCGCCGCGGCGACGCACGACATCGCGGTCGACGGCTTCTACCTGCAGGCGCTCGACAAGGACGCGCAGGCGGCGTTCTCCGGGCTGCGGGTCGGCGCGTACCGGCTCGCGCTGCTCGCGGGCGCGCTGCTTGTCGCGTTCGCGGGCTGGGCGTCCTTTGGCGCGGCGTTCGCCGTCGCGGCAGGCGGGCTCGCGCTGCTCGCGATCGGGCACGCCGCGGGGCTGCCGCGCCCGGCCGCGACGCCCGGAGCCGGCGCCGCGCCCGGAGCGACCGGGCTGCGGCGCTACATCGAGCCGTTCCGTGTGTACCTGCGGCAGCCGCAGATCGCGTCGAGCCTGGCGTTCATCCTCTGCTACCGGGCAGGGGACGCGCTCATGTTCGCGATGTCGTCGCCGCTGCTGAAGAGCCTCGGCCTCGACACGGCGGCGCGAGGCAACGTGGGCGGGGTCGGGACGGTCGCCTCGATCGCCGGCTCGATCCTCGGCGGGGTGATCATCAAGCGGTGGGGGCTCGCGCGGACCATCTTCCCGATCGCGCTCGTGCAGAGCCTGGCGATCCTGCTGTACGTGGCGCTCGCGTGGGCGCGGCCGGCGCTCCCGTGGGTCGTCGCGCTCGTCACGCTCGAGCAGCTCGCCGCCGGCGTCGGGACGGCGGTGCTCGCGGTGTTCCTGATGCGGCGCTGCGTGGACGGGTACAAGTCGTCGCACTTCGCGATCGGGTCGGCGCTCATGTCGGTCTCTGCGACATTCGCCGGCAGCGCGAGCGGCTACCTGGCCGCCAGCGCGGGGTTCACGGCGTTCTTCGCGATCGCGTTCGCGGCGTCGATCCCGGGGGTCGTCCTGTCGCGCCTGGTGCCGCGCGAGTAGCGTTACTGCGGGAAGTTGCCCCGAATCAGCAGAAGAACCGCCAAGCGCGCCAAGGCCGCCAAGACATGAGGGGGAGGGCCATCCCGGCTTCCCCCTCTTCTTTTCCCTGTGCCCTGGTTTCTCTGCGCCTTGCGTTGAACTCTCTGTCCGGACCTCCGGCGGGTGGAACCAGGTAGATTGGACTCGTCCGCGCGATCCCGATGCAAGAGCCCACGTCCGCCCTCTCCGAGCCGAAGGCGCGCGCCGACCGCGCGCTGAGCCTGGTCTCCCTCGGCCTCCTGGCGCTCCAGGCCGCGCTCGACGCGCCCGCGTTCCCGCGCGCGACGCTCGCCGTCGCCGCGGCCGCGGCCCTGGTGGCGCTGCTCGCGGCCCGCGTGGCGCAGGGGCCGGCGCGCGCCGTCGCGGCGCTCGTGGCGTGCATCGTGGTGGCGATGCGCCTCGGCGTCGTCTGGCAGCTCGCCATGATCCTGGCGCTCGCGGCCTACGGCGGCCTCGCGCGGCTCGCGCCCGCGCTGCGTCCGCCCGAGGGCTGGCGCGCGGCCGGCGGGCTCCCGAAGCGCTGGACGGCGCTCGTCGGCGGCGTCACGCCGGTCGCGCTCGTCGGGTGGCTCGCGCTCGCCCGGCCCGACCTCCGCGACATCACCGGCTCGGAGCTGCTCCAGGTGTCGACGCCGGTGCTCATCGCGGGAGGCGCGGTCTTCGCCGTGCTGAACGCCACGCTGGAGGAGGTGATCTGGCGCGGCGTGCTCCAGCCCAGCCTCGCGGCGGCGTGGGGCGCGCGCCTCGCGGTGGTGCTGCAGGCCGCCTCGTTCGGGGCCCAGCACGCGCACGGGTTCCCGCGGGGGCTGCTGGGCGTCTTCCTGGCGGGCAGCTGGGCCGTGATGCTGGGCCTCTTGCGGCAGCGCTCCCGCGGGCTCCTTGCGCCCGTGCTCGCGCACATCGTCGCGGACGCGACGATCGCCGCCCTGGTGATCGGCATGCTCCGCTGATCGCGTCAGGGCCGGAGGCCGAGCAGCTCGAACGCGCCCAGCAGCGCCGAGCGCGCCCACGACCCCCGGCCGCTCGACGTGCGCCGCGAGGCGGGCAGATCCCAGAGCCGCTCGAAGTGCGCCGCGAACGCGGCCACGAAGGCCGGATCGCGGGTCTCGAGGTCGGTCTCGAGCCACGCGCGCGAGAACGAGTTGGGCGTGAAGTTGGCCTGGCCGCCCACGAGCATCGGCCGAGCGCCCAGCCGCGCCGCGGTCTTGAGGTGCATCATCGCCCCGCCGCGCGAGTCGTGCACGCGCAGCGCGAAGCGGTCCGGCCACCGCGCCTCGGCCTCGATCGCGCGGGTGATCCCGTGGTGGTTGACCAGGCTGCGGATGAGCCACCCGGCCGCGGGGGGCAGCGGGAGCGCGTCGATGGAGTCGATCAGCACACGCACCCGGGCGCCGCGCGCCGCCGCGCGCTCGAGCGCCTCGAGCATCGGCAGGTCCGAGAGGTACGTGGTCGCGACGAGGAGCTCGTCGCCCGCCGCCGCGCCGTCGAACAGGTCCGCGAGGCGGGCGCGGATCGCCTCGTGCTCGACGAGCGCGCACGTCTCGTCGCCTGCGGCGGTGAGCGCGCCGGGCGGGGGGAGGGGGATGCGCAGGCCGCCGGCGTACCCCGGCACAGGCGCGAGCGTGGGCGTCGGGGAGGCACACTCCGTCCCGGGATCGTCGGACGCGCGCGCGGCGCGCGCGGCGTCGGACATGAGCGCGTGAAGCGCGGCGCGGCCCTCGGCGCCGATCGCCTGCGGCATGGTGAGCGCCTCGCCGATCGCCGCCATCGCGACGCGCCAGAGCCGGCGGGCCACGGCGCCCGTCAGCCAGAACAGGTTCTCGTGCCAGTCGAACGCCGCGTCGATGAAGTTGTGCGACGTGATCGCGCCGGCGCGCCCGCCGTCGATCACCAGGTTCTTCCGGTGATCCTCGACGTTGTGCAGCACCTGCCAGCGGTTCTGGTGCTCGACCCAGTCCTCGATCGACACGCGCGCGTGGTCGAGGTGGAAGTTCATCCGGGGCAGGAGCCGGCGGCGCCGGTCGAACCGCGCGCCGAACAGGCAGGCGTTCAGCACGAGGACGCCCGCGTCCGCGAGGCGCCTCCGCACCAGCGCGCCGCGGCGGCGCGTCAGGGCGGGGTTCGCGGGCGTGTTGCTGTCCAGGATCACGACGACGGTCACATCGGGCCGGGCGCGCTTCTTGGCGATGAGCCAGTCGGCGACCGTGTCGGCGTAGGGGAACGCGCCCGGCCGCGGCAGCAGCGTGGTCTGGTCGCCGTTCGCCGCGAAGAGGTACATCTGCTGGACGACGCTCCGCTCGGCGGCCTCGATGAGGTCGCGACACGCGGAGAGGATGCCGTGGCTGTCGCCGATGTACGCGAGCCCGGAGCTCACGCGGGATCCATGCGCAGCGCGCGCCGCAGCGCCCAGCAGAGGGCCGGCGCGCCGGCGAGCCCGCGGCCCTCCAGCTTGCGCGTGAAGCTCTCGGTGCCCCAGCGATCGGACTGCGTCGGGGCGCGCGCGCCGAGCCGCCGCCGCTGCGCGGCGTCGAGGCCCAGCTCGCTGCCGGCCGAGGCCACCAGGCGGCCCCAGGCGTCGCCGACCACGCCGTCGACGTACACCAGGAAGGGCAGCGCGAGGGCTGTCTGGATGGCGGCGAGCCAGCGCGGACAGCGCTCGTTCAGGTGCAGGAGCACGCGCTCGTCGATGGCGACGTGCGGCGCCTCCTCGCGCGCGTGCAGGGCCATGATCTCGGCGACGAGCGCCGCGCTCTGGTCGGGCCGGGCCTCGATCGCCCGCGGCACGAAGAGCGTGATCTCCTCGAAATACCACGCGAGCAGGAAGAACGTGCCCGCCGGGGCGAGGCGCAGCGCCGCGTCGTCGCCCCGGCCCCAGCGCAGGAAGCGCGGCGGGGCCGCGTCGGTCGGGTAGAGATCCGGCCGGAGCCTGTGCAGGAGCCGGCGGAACATCTCCGCGTGCGTGCGCTCCTCGGCGACGAAGCGGGCGACGACGGGCGCGGACAGGTACGGCGCGCGGTGGGCCGACCGCTCGAGGTACCGGATCACGTAGCCCTCGAAGTGGATGAACAGCTCGCACGTGAAGCACGCGAACAGCCGGTTGATCGCGACGCGCTGGCGCTCGGTGAGCCCGAGGCCCGCGACGTCCATGTAGTGCGCCTCGGGGATCACCAGCGCCTCGGGCGGGATCGGGCGCGTCCAGTCGATGCGGTCCCAGCGCCGGCGCACCGCGGTGTGGAGCCGGTCCTCCCTCGCGGCGGCCTCTCCGTCGTGGGGCAGCGTCCGAGGGCTGCCTTCGTGGCCGGAGAGCGCGGGATCGGCGGAGATCTGGAGGCTCACGATGGGACCGTCCTCTCGGTCGACTCGGTCGACGCGACCGCGCGCTCGTCTGCGGCCGCGGGCGCTGGCGGCGACCACGTGGGCAGCTCGCACAGCCCGCCGCCGAGGAAGAGGTGGTGCCACAGCTGCGTGGTGACCACGGCGGTGTAGCTCCCGTCGGCGACGATCCGCCGCGGGGCGAGCGCGGGCAGGAGCCGCTGGAAGCGCTGCTCGCGGGCGACCTTCGCGGGCGAGAAGTAGCCCGTCTTTCGCAGCGACTCGGGGCTCACGAGCTGCGCGATCCAGCGGGGCTGGGGCCCGAGCGCGCAGAGCGCGTGGGCCTTGAACATGCCCTTGGGCGGGTCGGCGACGTCGCGCGGGAGCACCCGCCGCGCCACCTCGCGGAGGAGCCACTTCTCCCGCAGCCCGCGGAGCTTGTACGCCGGCGAGAGGCCGCTAGCGAGGTCGACGAAGGCCTCGTCGAGGAAGGGGTAGCGGTGCTCCACGCCCGAGCGCATCGCCGCGCGGTCGCCCTTGCCCACCAGGAGGTGTCCGGCCAGCATCAGCTTGTACTCCACGTAGAGCGACCGATTCAGCGGATCCCAGCGGCGCATCCGCGCTGGCGCGATGTCGAGCTCGGAGAACGGGTCGTGGCCCGCGACGCGCTCGGCCATCGTATCCGAATAGAACAGCCAGCGCGCGCGGGAGAGCGGCTCGTACAGGTCGAGGAGGCTCGGGCGAACGTCGCCGAAGTGGTCCTGGAACGTGGGCGCGGGTGTGCCGGGCGCCGCGAGCTCGGCCAGCGTTCTTCGGATCGCACGCGGCAGGGCTGGGTGGACGCGGGCGAGGCGCTCCATGGCGCGGTGGGCCTTGTGCCAGACGTAGCCGCCCATCGCCTCGTCCGCGCCCTCGCCCGTGAGCACGACCTTGAACCCCCGGCGCGCGGCGCGCTCGGCCAGCAGGAGCACGCACCCGTCGGCCGTGTCCATCACGGGGCCCTCGGCGGCCTCCACCACACGCGGGAGGGTCTCGAGGATCTCCGCAGGCGAGGGCACCAGGGTCTCGAGCCGCGCGCCCAGGCGCGCCGCGCTGCGGGTCGCGCGGCGGCGCTCGTCGGGCCCGGCGCCGTCGAAGCCAACGGTGAACGACGCGACGGGCGCGTCGCCGCGGGCCTCCCGGGCGAGGCCGAGCACCAGCGTCGAGTCGAGCCCGCCGCTCAGGTACGTCGCCACCGGGCCGTCGGAGACGAGGCGTCGCTGCACGGCGTCGCGCAGGCAGGCGCGCGTCTCCTCGATCAGCGCGTCGAGCGAGGCGACGCGCCGCTCCTCGCCCTGGGCCGGGAAATCCAGGTCCCAGTAGCGCCGTTCCTCCACCGCGCCGCTCTGTGCGCGGAGGTAGTGCCCCGGCCAGATCGAGCGCACGCCGCGGAAGCACGTTCGCCGCGTGCCCGCGGCGAACAGCGAGAAGACGTGGTCGATGCCCGCTGGATCGACCTCGGGGCGCACGAGCCCGCTCGCCAGGATCGCCTTGATCTCCGAGGCCCAGAGGAGCCAGCCGTCCGCCTCCGCGTAGTGGAGCGGGCAGATCCCGATCCGGTCGCGGCCGAGCAGCAGCGTGCGCGCCTCGCGATCCCAGAGCGCCACGGCGAACTGCCCGCGCGCGCGGGAGAAGGCGCCCTCGCCCGCGTCGAGGTAGAGCCCGGGCCATAGCTCGGTGTCGCACCGCGTGCGCAGCGTGTGCCCGCGCGCAGCGAGCTCGCGGCGCAGCTCGGCGTGGTTGAACAGCTCGCCGTTGTACGAGGCCCACACGCGGCCGCCCGCGTCGGCCATCGGCTGGCGGCCGCCCGCGACGTCGACGATGGCGAGGCGCCGCGTGGCCATGGCGATCCCTGGCGCTGAAAAGGAGGCGCCGTCGTCCGGGCCGCGGTGCCGCACGCTCGCCGCCATGCGGTCGAGGCGCGCCGGATCGAACGTGCGTCGCCCGGCGAGGTCCAGCGCTCCGACGATGCCGCACATGATCGAGCGCTACCTCCCCGTGTCCCCGAGCAGATGCCGCCGGAGCCAGCGCCAGCCGAGGCGGGGGCCGAGGCGCACCGCGACGGCGCGCACGAGCGGCCGGCTCGCGCGCGCGTACGCGGCGTATCCGCGCCAGATCCGCAGCGTTGCGCGCTCGATCGCGAGCGCGTCGCCGGGCGCCGCGCAGGCGTCCATGAGCCGGGTGATGGCCTCGATCGACCACGCGGTGTGGCCCGACGCGGCGTTGTCGATCGTGTTGTGCAGGTCGAAGAAGTACGGGTCGATCCGGTGGCGCCGCAGGAGCGCGGCGGCCATCGCGTACCCGCGGCCGATGCCGGCCATCTCGATCGCCAGGTTGAGGCCGAGCAGCTCGGGCAAGAGCTCCGTGGACCCTTGCGCGAACGCGAGCCAGAGCACGGGCATCGAGAACGCCTGCGGGAGGAGATCGCGCCGCTCCACGAACGCGCGCGCGTCGCACGGCGGCAGCGTCACGCCCTGCTCCGCGAGCGCCCTGCGCAGCACGTTGCCGTGGTGCTGGGCGGGCACGCCCGCGCCGAGCTCGTCGCGGTAGATCCGGAGCAGGAGCGACGCGACCGGCGTGTGGAACGCGCCGGGGGCCGTCATGCCCTGGAGCCAGGCGCCGTCGATCACGGCCGCCGGCGCGAGCTGGGTGAGCAGCCAGACGGCCTCGTCGCGTGTGATCTCGTGCGCGACGTCCGTGGGCTGCGTGCGGTCGCGCGCGGGGTGTGCGGCCGCGTGCGGTCCCACCGTGGACCGCGCGTGGGCGTGGCCTTCCTCGAAGATCTGCTCGCGCAGCCGCGCGTCGACCCAGCGCGAGAGCCCGGCGGCGGACCAGGGCCAGCGCCCATCCGCGGCGAGCCGGGCGGGGGACACCTCGCTGTGCACCTCTCGGAGCATCGCTTCGACGTGTGCCCGCGCGAGCGCGCCCGCCTCGCTGTCCACGTCCCCGGGCCCGCGGGCGCAGAGCAGCCGGCGGTACAGATCCGGTAGAGGGAGCCCTGCGCGCACCTGCGCGCGAGGGGTGGATCCGCCTCGGCGATTCCCGTCGATCGAGGCCCCGTCGTGATCGATGCGCGGCGAGCCCTCACGCTCCTCCGCGCCGCGCGTCGCGCGGAGGGCGGCCGGAGGCTCCGGCGTCTCGGTCAGCGCGCGGATCCAGGCGCGCATCACGTCGACCTCGGCGTCGGTGAACACGCCGAACATCGGCCCGCCGAACTGCACGGAGCGGGTGACGAGCGGGCTCTCCTCGGGTCTCCCCGGCACGATCCACGGCGAGCGCGCGAGGCGCTGGAGGATGCGGCGCGCGTCGAGCCGCGCCGGATCGAGCGCGTCGTCCAGCACCTGGCCGTCGATCCGGACGCGGCCGTGAAATCCGAACGCGTGGCGCGCCTTCGCCTCGACGAGCGCCAGCATCGCCTCCCACGCGGACGGCGCGGCGGCGGGCCGGAGCGACGCGAGCCACGCGCGCCGCGCGGCCCAGAGCGACCAGGCGCCGCGCCACACGCGCGACCAGTCCGGCGCCCCGCCTGCGGCGTGCGCCTCGAGGCACCGCCGCGCGAGATCGCGGGCCCGGCGTGCCGTCTCCGCGCCTTCCGCGTGCTCGGCGAAGTACAGGCCGTCGCAGCGCGCGCGCGACGCGGCCCGGCGCACCGCGGCGGGCGGGCCCAGCACCGTGGCCGCCGCGTGGTGGCCCAGCGCCTCGGGCAGCCTCGCGTCCCCGCGCTGCGCGACACGGAGCCCCGGGATCGCGAGCGCGAAGTCCGCGTCGGTGAGGCAGACGGAGCGCTCGAATGCGGGGCTCCCGAGATCGGGCAGCGCGAGCCCCGCGGCGGCCAGCGCGGCGCCGTACAGGGCGCCGTGGTGTTGCGCGGGGTCGCCTTCGCCGCACTCGAGATAGAACGCGTCGAGGCAGGCCGCGCCGAGCGCGCCGTCGGCGTGACGCACGCGCACCGCCGCGGCGAGCCAGCACCCGTCGAGCAGCGCGGTCGGCGCATAGCCGAGCAGGACCCGCGCGGGGTCGGCGCTCTCGTCGCCGGGCGCGCCGCCTCGCTCATCCTCGTCGCGGAGCGCGGTCAGGGCCGCAAAGAACGCGTCGAGGCTGCCGGGGGCCGCGGCTTCCGGCGCGGGCTCGTCCGCGAGATCCCCCGGGGCCGGCTCGCCGGCCCGCAGCCTGCGGTAGATAGCGCGCGGCGACGCGCCCGAGGCGCGCGACCGAGGGCTCGCCGCGCGGTCTGATGCCGGGGTATGAAGGGCGTTCATACGACCGGACGACGCAGGCTGCCGGCGCCTACCCGCATCCGATCGACGTTAGGCGGGCGCGCGAGCGGCGTCCACACAGGGCACGGATCTCACGCGAGCCGCTGGAGGAGCCCCGCGAGCCCCAGCGCCACCAGCGCCCAGCCGAGGCCGCGCACCATGTGCGTGTGCCATGCGCCGAGCCGCTCGCGGTAGCGCGCCAGCAAGCGCCCGAGCGTCGCGAACCAGCTCACCACGCCCACGGCCGCGCCCACCGCGAGCGCGACAGCGTGGGCCGGCGCGACGGCGGGCGCGAGGGCAGGGTACGCGCGGAGCACGGCGCACGACGCGATCCACGACGCCAGGAACGACGGGTTGAAGGCGACGAGGACGAACCCGGTCAGGAGCGCCGATGTCGCTCGCCCCGAGGAGGGCGCCTCCGAGGCGCGCCGAGGCGCGAGCGCCAGGGCGAGGCCCATCGCCACGACGAGCGCGGCGCCGCCCGTTCGCAGGGCGCGATCGATCGCGGGGTGCGCCTCGAGGACCCACCCGAGCCCGCGCGCCGCGGCGAGCGCCCAGAGCCCCTCCGCGAGGGCTCCCCCGACGGCGAGCATCAAGACGCGCCGGGGCTGCCCCGCGAGCGCGGCGGCCACCAGCAGCACGGCCAGCGGCCCCGCCGCCGGGATCGAGCCGAGATAGCCGAGCAGGAACCCCACGACGAGCGCGAGCGCCATGGTTCATCCGACGCGAGGTGTGCGGCGGTGAGCTGCAAAGGATCGCCCGCTGCGCGCCGCGGGGGACGGGCGCGGGGGCGAGACGCGGTCGTGAGGTGGTTTCAACCCGGTCGTCGCCTTAACGTAGCGCCAGCGTGAACGCGAGCCCGAGGCTCACGCGCAGATCATGGACCGCCTGCACATCCAGGGCGGGCGGCAGCAGCCGGTACTCGCCCTCGATCACCGCAGCGATGGGTTGATCGTCGATCGCGGCCAGGATCCTCTCGACGTGCGCGGCCGAGCGCACCAGGACACGCCAGCGCTCTTCGCTCGTCCAGTGCGGGACGACGTCGCCTCGACCATCGAAGACCGTCAGCCCGTCGCCGCTCTGGAGCCGCAGCCGCAGCGAGCCCGCGGTCATGGGCGCGATCCGGTGGACCACCCTGGGCTCACCGAGCGTGCGGCGCGCGGGCGCGGCCTGGGGAGAGGGGGACTCGGCGTAAGCGTCGATGTCGTAACGGACCCCGAGCCCGATCTCGAAGCTGCGGCCCGCCTCGCCCGTGCGCCACGGATCGAGGATCGCCGTGGCGCGCGCCACGCCGAGCCGGACCAGCGGGACCGGCGAGCCGTCGCCCTGGCGCTGCGGGATCGAGGGGATGCTCACCCGGCCCACCTCGGCTTCCACGCCGATGTCGAAGGGGAAGGGGACCGCGATCGGCGGCGACATCGGCAAGACCACCCGCGGCGATTCGTCGTGCCGCAAGAACGACGCGCCGTACAGGGCCGCGTCGAGCGCGGGCACGCCGTCGAGCGCCTGCCCCGCCGGAGACACCCGGCCGGCGAGGACGCGGTGATCCGCCTGCCAGACCACGCGGCCAGGCCCGGAGCCCGTCACGCTGCGCGCGCGGTAGGACAGGCCCGCGTCGATCTCGGGCTCGATCTCGATCGTCCCACCGGCGCCCCGGTGCAGCGCGGACGCGACACCGAGCCACACCCGGCTCGCCGGGTCGAAGCGCACGCGGAAGCGCCGGCCCTCCTCGGAAACAGCGGTATCGCCGCCGCCTGCGCGCTCGCTCTCCTCGCGCGCCGGCTCGGCGCGGCCGGCGCGCGGGGAGAGCGCCGCGGCCGCCGCCATGACGAGCAGCGCGGCGAGGCGCCGAGCCGTCACGGGTCCTCGAAGGCGGGCATCGGCTCGAACACCCGTGGGGGAGCCCAGAACGACACCCGCAGGCCCGCGGCGGCCTTGATCTCCACGTCGCGAACGTCGCTGTCGAGGTCGTTGCGGCTCACCCCCATCGCGGCGAGGCGCAGCGAGATGGGCTGATCGTTGATCGCGAGGAGGATCCCCTCGTAGGCGATGGTGGCCTCGAGTCGGTTCATCGCCTCTCCCCTCCCGCTCCCGGCCGCGATGCTCGGGCGCCGGTAGGTGAACGCGGTCGAGAGCGCGTGGAGGCCGCCCTCGCCGAGGCTGAAGCGCGATTTGATGGCGCTCGTCGGGCCGATGTACAGAGCGCCTGTGTCCAGGCCGTCGTCGATCTCCGATCGGCGCTCCCAGTACTCCCCCAGATCGGCGCCCGCCTCGAGCCGGATGTGGCTGTACATGTCGTTCGACTGCCACGGATTCCACGCGAGGTGGACCTCGCCGAACTCCACGTCGAGCGTGTCGCGGCGCGCGGGAGGGCGGTCGTTCACCGACACCACCCGGAAGCCCCAGCCCATCCGCGGCGAGATCGCGTGAAGCCGCGGCTTGCCAACGAAGGTGCTGAGCCAGTGGGCCGGCCGCCGGTGCAGGTGCTGGTAATCGTAGCTGAGGAGCACCCCGGAGAGCTCGAGATCGTCGAACGTGGCCGTCCCCTCGAGGATGCGCAGGTCATGGCGGGCGCGGGAGCGCGTCGAGAGCACGCTCAGGTGGATGCCGGCCTCGGCCCTCCCGCGGCCCAGGGGGAAGCTCGCGGGCACGGGGAGCCCGTTCTCGCCATGGAACGTGGGCAGCCAGGACGCGCCCAGGTAAAGCCGGTTCAGGAGATCGAACTTGACCTGAAATGCCTTGCCCTCGGCCGAGCGCGCGTAGCCCGGCGGCGCCTCGGGGATCGCGGCGACGAGGCGGGCGCCGCGCGCGGTCAGGGCCCGGTAAGCCTTGGTGTCTTCAACGACGTTGCACGGCTGCACCTTGTCGAGCGCGCCGCCGTCATAGGCCAGGTGGTCGGGCGCGACGAGGCAGCGCTCGCCCTCCGGTCCTGGCTCGCATTGAACGCGCACCGCGCCGCCGTTCGGCGACCGGATGCAGCGAACCGGCTTGTCCCAGGAGAGCTGCGGCGGCTCGCCGGGGCGAGCAGGCGCGGACCAGAGCATCGCCGCCGATAAGGAGGCGAGCAACGCGTGAATCCAAGGCAGACGTCGTCTCAAAGCACCCTCACGAGGCAAAGGAGCTCCACGGCGGCAAAGCCGCCCGCGCTGTACGCGAGCGATTCATCAGGCGCTTCGCGGGCGCCGGAGGCGATAAAGCACGCGTCGTGCCCTGCGACACGGTGTCGGAGCGCGCGCCGCGCATCCGAGAATTCCGAGAATTCCGAACGTACCGACTTCTTGGCGGAGGCGAGGTGCGAAGCGGTCAGCGCGGCGACCGCTGCATGGGGAGCAATCCATTACCCAGGCGCGCAGGGTTCTTCACAGCAGGCTACGGGCGCTTCGCCATCGGCGGTCGCGTCTCGCGTCGTTGGACCCGAAGCGAGGGGTGCGGGTCCGAGTCGACGTTCTAGCCGGCCTCCGCCCGCGAGATCCACCGGAGCGCCTCGGGCAGGACGTCGGCGACGGCGGCGAGCGCGTCGTCCCCGCCGATGCGCGCGATGAGGGGCGCGAGCTGTTCCACGCCGCCCCAGCGGCTCAGGGTCGCGACGAGCGTGACCTGCTCGGCTGCGTCCCCGAGGCTCACGGAGAACAGCTTCGCTGCGTCCGCCAGTGACATCCAGGGCGCGCAGCGCACCACGCTCTCCAGCCCGTCGATATCTCGATCGTCGTGGTAGGCAGCGACGGCACGCGTGGCGAGCGCGGGGCGTGATGGCTCGGGGGCGGCGCGGCAGAGCGCCGCGAGGGCCATGATGCGCGCGGCCTCGGAGCCACCTCCGCCTGCCTGTTCGGCGATTTCGACCGCAGCATCGAGGCCGAGCACCTGGATGGCTTCGGCTGGGTGTTCGCGGACGAGCTTCGCGGCGACCCATGCGGGATCGAGCGCAGCCAGCGCCTTGCGCGCGGCTTGCACGAGAGAGCGGCCGCCCTCGGTCGCCGCGGCGCGGAGCAGCGGGCGAGCGCCGTGGATGCCGCCGCCACAGAGATGTTGGATGACGTCGAGCGCGCGTCCCGGCGCACCGAGCTCGGCGAACCGCACGGCCAGGACGCCAGGCGACGGGAGAGCCTCGTCTAGCAGCCTCGAGAGCTCGACTGGGCCGAGGAGGGGAACAACGGCCGCGGTGCAGGTCTCGTTCTCAATCCGCTCTGCGCCTGCGTTATAGTCGACGAAGAACGCATCGAGCACCACCGAGGCGGCTCTGCCGCGCTCCTCATCGGGCAGCTTCGACAAGAGCGGTGCCAGGGCGTTTGCGCGCGACCTCGGTGCAAGGGGCATTGCCGCGCGAAAGAGGGCGAGCGCCTGGTTCTGGCCGAGCCCCTCCGCAGTGGCTAGCCGCCCGAGCGCGTATCCGGGCTTCGCGCTCGACAGCGCGCGCTCGATGGCCTGTTGGACGAGCGCCTCCGTTTCAGACGGAGGCAGGAAGCTGGCTGCGGTGAGCCACGCGTGCAAGTAGATGTCGGGCCCTTTCTCCGCACGCCATGTGGCGGAGACCGCCCAGCGCGCGCACATCGCCGCCTCGCCCTCGGATGCAGCACGCGCCGCGGTGAGCAATGCGAGCGCATCTTCCCACCCATCGCCGCGCCACGCGGAGCAGGTCCGACGTACGACGTCGAGCGCGCGCGCCTCGATGTGTGCGCACAGCGATGGTGAGGCGTGCGCCGCGAGCGCGAAGAGCGCCATGGCGAGCGCCCGCTCCGTGTCGTTCCACGCCTCCTTGCCGGGCTCGTCCGCTTCAGGGGGCCACGCGTGGTGCAGCGTTGCGAGCGCGCCCTGCGCCAACGCGAGCCCCACAAAGCTCGATAGCGCTTCGGACGGGATTCCCATGGCGTCCGCGACGTCAAGCGGCGCCGTCAGCGTGCGTCGCACGCGCCCCAGATCCATCCGGCGCGCAGCGACATCCTCGCGGGAGCGCGGCCAGGCCCACCGCGGGTCGCATAACCGAAGGAGATCGGCGTGCGGCGCTCCCGACGCGATGAGGTGATCGCCGGCATAGCGGCGGAGGTAGATCAGCGCGCGAGATTGGGCGTTCTCGACGCCCTCCCAGGTGCGAACGAGAGCTCGGGCAGCCTCAGCGAACCGTCGCTCGGCGAGCGCCGCGTGCTCCTGGTTCACGGCTGCCCAGGCGGCGCGCAAAGCTTCGTGACGAAAGCGAATCCAATGACCCTCTTCATGCCATTCGATCACCGAATCCAGGGCGTTGCGGTGCGCATCGAGCCACCCGGTCACCTCGGCCACCTGCGCATCGAGGAGCAGGGCCAGCGCGGAGATGTCGAGCGGCGCGAACGCGCACGCGAGGATCGCCATGAGCGTCTCCAACCGCGCCGCACCAGGAGCGCGAAGCGAAGTCGCAATCGCTTCTACATGGGCGCGTGGACCTGGACCGTCGACCGCCGCCCAGGCGAGCTTGTCGCGGAGAGCTGGATCGATCTCATCGATGCTGAACCCGTCGACCGGAATATATGTCACGCGCTCGGTGCGGAAGTTGAGGCGCTCTGCCCACCGCTCAGCGACATCGCGCGTGCCGGAGACCGCAACGAGCACACGCGCGGCGGGCCCTGGCTCGTCCAGCACAGCGCGGCGGGGGTTCTCCGGCCAGTCCACGCATGCATCGGGCGCGCTCAGGCCGATCCAGAGTTGCGGCTGGCCGTCCTCGCCGTCCCAGTTCATGATCCGATTCCCGAGGCTGGCTCGGACGCCGAAGTGGTACTCGCTAAACCCTGTGCCTTCGGGCCACGGGCCTGCTGAGAGCCGCGCAAGTGCCTCTTCTTCGAAGGCAGCGCCAAACACGCGTCCAGCGTGGACGACGAGCTTCAGCGTTCCAGGGCCGGTGATCGAGCCGAAGAATCGCTCAACCACTGTGCTCTTCCCCGCGCCGGGCAAACCATGGACGATGCATGCCGCCGGATGGCCCGCCTCGCGCCAGGATTGCAGGGCTTCGAATGCTCTGGACTGACCTTTGCCAAAGAACCGTCGCTTCATCGGGTTCTCCTGAGAACGAATTACCATATCGAGCTGGTCGGCGGTACCGTCAACGCGGCGTCACGGGGGCTCTTCCGCCTCGTGGGGCGGCTCGTGCGGTTGAACTAGCCCATCACTTTTCTGAGCTGCGCCCGGCCCGGTCATCAGGACAGGCCACCCGGCCATCAGGACGCGCCACCCGGCCATCAGGATGCGCCACCCGGCCATCAGGACACGTCACCCGGTCATCAGGACATGCCGCTCGGCCATCAGGACACGCTGCTCGGTCATCAGGACACGCTGGCCGGCCATCAGGACATCCCACATCCACTCTCTCTCGCTGGCGCTTGCCGCTCGCGTCCGGATCGTGCGTCTGCTCTGGACAGCGCTTCGAGCGGACTCATCTTCGCGTCTCCGCGCCGCGCCCGGAGGGGGCGAGGGACGCAGGAGGAGGGGTCGAGCAATCATCATGGCAAAGCAGGGGAAGGACTACGATCGCTGGGTCAAGGCCGCCGCCGAGCAGGGGCGGACCGACAACCCGCTGAGCCTGCCGTACGACGTCGCCGTGCGCGAGGCGGTCGCCGCCGCGGCGTTCGTGAAGAAGTACTGGGATCCGGACGGCGAGCGCCCAGGCCTCAAGCGCGTCAAGAATCGCCTGCCCGCCTCGAGCAGCGACGATCTGCTCTCCATCGTCCACGCCGTGCAGGAGGCGCAGACTCGGCTGCTCCTCCTCGTCGACCCCGCCGTGGCCGACGTCGGAGAGCGCGCCAGGTTCGTTGTCGATGAGCTCGAGTCGGCCCTCGAGTTCCTGCTCGACGACGACGTCGACGAGCCCGCCGACGCGCAGCTCGCGCGCATCAAGGAGTTTCACGCGCAGGACGGCCAGCGCTCCAGCGCCCTTTCCCAGGCGCTCCGCGACTACGCGGGGCTCGCGGCGTCGCTCGAGGAACACCTGGTCGAGGCAGACGAGGAGTTCGATGTCCGCCTCATCGCCGAGGCCAGGAAGCTCGCGGAAGACCTGCAACGGCGAGCGCTGGAGACGATCCCCGACGGCGACACCTCGGCCGCCGCGACCGCGATCCGCAATCAGCTCCTGCGCCTCATGGTCGAGCGCGTCGGCGCGATCCGGAAGACGGCGGCGCACGTCTTCCGCCGCCATCCGGAGATCGTCCGGGAGGCCACGAGCGCCTACGAGCGGCGCCGCCGCGCTGCAGCGCGGCGGGAAAAGGCCCGCAAGGCCGCAGAGGGCAAGGTTGTCGGCAACCGGCCTGGGGCAGCGCCTCCGCCTCCACCCGCGGCGTCCGCGACATCGGCTGGCGCTCAGCCCGCGTAAGCCCCGCCATCCCCCGTCCGCGCCGCGCTGTCTTTCCGCATCTGCGGTGCGTCCCTCCTTCGTGACAACTTGACAACCGCACCCGTTGGCGGGGCGCGTCTCCGCAATCCATGCTCCCGCCCGCTTGCGCCCCGCCCGCGACCGGCGCAACCCTCGGGCTCATGCAGACCCGCGCGCGTCACCCGCCGCTCCCGCGCTCCACCGGGCCGATCCTGGTCGCCGTGGCCGCGGCCCTCTCTCTGTCCGGGCCGAAGCCCGCACCAGCAGCGCCGCCCGAGGCCACGACCTCGCCGCCGAAGTCCGCGCCAGCCGCGGCTCCGAAGGCTGCGCCAGCCGCGGCCCCGGCGCCCGCGCTGGCCGCGGCCCCGGCGTCCGCGCCCACGGCGCCTCAGTCCGCGGCCTCCCAGCCGCCGAAGCTCGACATCCCGTTCACCAAGTACACCCTCAAGAACGGCCTCACCGTGATCCTCCACGAGGACCGCGCGCTGCCGATGGTCGCCCTGAACCTCATGGTCAAGGTCGGATCGCGGTTCGAGGAGCCGGGGCGCACCGGCTTCGCGCACCTGTTCGAGCACCTCATGTTCATGGGCACGCGCCGCGTCCCAACGAAGCAGTTCGACGCCTGGATGGAGGCCGAGGGCGGCTGGAACAACGCGTGGACCAGCGAGGACCGCACCGCCTACCACGAGGTGGCGCCGGCCCACGCGCTGCCGCTCCTGCTCTGGCTCGAGGCCGATCGGTTCTCGTCGCTCGCGGACAGCATGGACCTCCCGAAGCTCAACGCGCAGCGCGACGTCGTGCGGAACGAGCGGCGCCAGACGAGCGAGAACGAGCCCTACGGCAAGGTCGACCTCCTCATGCCCTCGCTGATGTACCCGGAGGGACACCCCTACCACCACCCCGTGATCGGCTCGCACGAGGACCTCCAGGCCGCGACCGTCGACGACGTCACGACGTTCTTCCGGCGGTGGTACGTGCCGAACAACGTCTCCCTCGTCGTGGCCGGCGACTTCGATCCGCAGAAGACGCGCGATCTCATCGAGCGGCTCTTCGGCGGCATCCCGGAGCGGCCCGTCCCCGCGGCGACCACGCCCTCGCCCGTGAAGCTGAGCGGCGTCGTGCGCAAGACGATCGAGGACAACGTGAACCTCCCCAAGGTGATCATGGCCTGGCACAGCCCCGCGCACTTCGCGCCGGGCGACGCCGAGCTCGACCTCCTCGCCACGGCGCTCGAGCAGGGGAAGGCGAGCCGCCTCTACAAGGCCCTCGTCTACGACAAGCAGCTCGCCCAGGAGGTGAGCGCCGTGCAGCGCTCCGGCGATCTCGGCTCGACGTTCACCGTCGAGGCGATCGCGCGGCCAGGTGTGCCGCTCGAGAAGGTCGAGGCCGCCATCGACGCCGAGCTCGCCAAGGTGCGGGACGCGAAGCTGAGCCGCGAGGAGCTCGATCGGGCCAAGAACCAGTACGAGACCGCCTTCGTGATGGCGCTCGAGTCGGTCGCCGGCCGGGCCTCGATGCTCAACCGCTACGAGACGTCGAAGGGCCAACCCGGGTTCGTGGAGCAGGATCTGAAGCGCTACCGCGACGCGACCGCGGAGTCGCTGCAGGCGTACGCGAAGAGCACCCTGGATCCCAACGCCCGGATGATCCTGCGGGTCGTGCCGAAGGGCAGCGAAGAGGCGAAGAAGGCGGTGACGAAATGAGCGCGAGACACGCAGGCGCGATGATCGCGCTGGTCGCCGCGGCCGTCGGCTGCGAGCCGAGGACGCCGGCGCAGTCCGCTGCCCGGGCGGAGGCGCCGCGGCCGAGCGCCCCGCCGGCGGCCGCGAAGCCCGCGGACCCGCTCGGGCCCAAGCCGGAGCTGCCGAAGCCGCAGCCGTTCACGCCGCCGGCGCCGGTGGTGCTCGACAGGCCGAACGGCGCGAAGGTGTGGCTGCTCGAGCGCCACACGCTGCCGATCGTGTCCGTGTCCATCGGCGTCGCGTCGGGATCGGCGGACGATCCGAAGGGCGCGGCGGGGCTCGCGCACATCACCGCGGACATGCTCGACGAGGGCGCGGGGACGCGGAGCGCGGTGGAGCTGTCCAGCGCGATCAACGACCTCGGCGCGACGCTCTCGGTCGGGGCGCGCGCCGACGGCAGCGTCGCGACGCTCTCCGTGCTGAAGAAGAACTTCGACAAGGCGTTCTCGCTGCTCGCCGACGTGGTCGCGCGCCCGCGGTTCGAGGCGAAGGAGTGGAAGCGCGTCAGCGAGCTCTGGCAGAACGACCTCAGGAAGCGCGGTGACGACGCGACGCGGGTCTCAGGGCTGGTCTCGATGGCCGCGCTCTACGGGCCGGGCACGCCGTACGGGCACCCCGTCGACGGCCTGGTCGCGGACGCCAAGTCGATCGGGCTCCCGGCCGTGAAGGCGTTCTACAAGGCGGCGTGGCGCCCGGACCGCGCGGTGATCACCGTGGTCGGCGACATCACCCGGGACGAGCTGCAGCAGGCGCTCTCGCGCGATCTCGGGACGTGGTCGGCGAAGGGCGCCACGGCGAGCGCCGCGCCGGCCACGAAGGGCACGCCCGCAGCGCAGGGCGCGGCGGCCGCCGCGCCGGCGTGGAAGCCGCCGCGGCTGGTGATCGTCGACCGCCCGGGGGCGCCGCAGTCGGTGATCGCGGCCGTGCGGGAGGGGGTCGCGGCGAGCGATCCTCGGCGGCCGCTGCTCCAGCTGATCAACTCCGCGCTCGGCGGCTCGTTCACGTCGCGCCTGAACCAGAACCTGCGCGAGGATCACGGCTGGTCCTACGGCGCCGGCTCGGCGTTCACCGAGACGAGGCTGCCGGGCGCGTTCGTGGCGCGGGCCTCCGTCGTCACCGAGGCGACCGGACCCGCCCTGAAGGAGATGCTCGCCGAGCTCGCCAAGATGGCCGACTCCGGGCTGACCCGGGACGAGCTGGCGAAGGTGCAGGCGCAGGACCGCGCGGAGCTCGTCTCCGCCTACGAGACCGTGAACCGCACCGCCCAGCGCCTCGGGACGCTGGCGCGGCTGAAGCTGCCGGAGACGTTCGACGGCGACGCGAGCAAGGCGCGGCAGAGCGCGACGCTGGCGAGCCTCGCGGAGCTCGCGAGGGCCGTGGATCCGAAGACGGCGACCGTCGTGGTCGTGGGACCGCGGCAGGAGATCCTGCCGCAGCTCCAGGGGATCGGCCTCGGCGAGCCGGAGGCGTGGGACGTCGAGGGGCAGCCGATCCAGCCGAAGAAAGAGCCCTGAGCGGCGCGCGCCCTGGCCGGGCGCTCCTCCCGCCGCGCGGGCAGCGGGGGGAGCGGGCGGCAGGATCGCGCCCTCAGGGCGCGGTCGGCTCGAAGTCGATCGGGCTGCTGGGCGCGCCCTCGTGCAGGACGCCGTCGCCGAACCAGTAGACGAAGCGGGGCTCCTCCGCCCCGTCGAGGTAGGCCTCCAGCCGGACGATGGCGCCCGGGGTGGTGGCAAACGTCATCGCGTCGATGTCCGAGCCGGTCTCGGCGTGGAAATACGCGACGCCGATGTCGACGAGGCGCGTCGCGTCCGTCTTTTCGATCTCGATCCCCGCGAGGTCGATGAGCTCGGACGCCGTGTCGACCGAGGCATAGAGATCGAAGCTGCAGACGACCTTGGAGGTGTTGGTGTCGCAGGTCGTCCAGAGCGTCCACGTCCCGCCCTCCGTGTACTCGACGAAGATGCCGACGCCCTCGCCCGGCTCGGTGCTCAGGGTGGCGTCCGTGTCGATGGCGACGAGCCGCACGTCGTCCGCGGGCGGCGGGGGAACGGTGTCGTCGTCGCCGTCGTCCCAGTCGTCGTGGACGTGATGGCCATCGTGGTCGCCGTCCTCGTCGACGATGATGCAGCCGGCCGAGGCGAGGGGCGCAGCGACGAGAAGGAACGACCACAGCCCCAGTGAACGACGCTTCACAAAGTCAGCGAAAAGAGTCATCGGATCTGCTCCTGCTCGTGGACGTCGCAAGACGTGGACCAAGCGCTACCTCGACCGCGGGCGACCGGACGTCGGCGCCGTCTTCCCCGGAGCCGGGCCTGACGGAAGGTGGATCCTGGGGCGCGGCGGGGACGACGGAGCGCTCGGGAGCGCGCGCGGCTTCGCGATCGGCTGCGGCGCCGGCGTCGCCTGCGGCAGCGGCCGCGGCGCCGTGGCCGACGGCGATCGGTGCGGGAGGGCACGCGTGGCGGCCGGCGTGCCGACGGCGCGCGGCGCCGAGGCGGCCGGCGGCTCCGGGGCGGGTACGGGCGACGGCGGCGTGACCGTCGGCCGCGAGGGCCGGTGCGATGGGCTCGCGCCGGTGCGGGGCAGCGCACCCGCGTCGGAGACGCCCCGCGCGGGGAGGCCGGGCCTGGCGATCGGGGCCGGAGCGTCGCCGACGGGCGTCCCCCGCGGGTGCAGCGGCGTGCGCAGCGCCGGCGCCGCGCGACGGTCGTCGCCTGCTGGCGACGCCGGACGGCGCGCCGACGGGGGCGCGAGGCGTGCGTTCGGCGTCGTGCTCCTGCGCGCGTAAGCGAGGGCGCGAGGATCCGGCCTGTCGCGGTGCCTCGGGGCGGCCGAGGAGGGAACGCCGGCCTCCGCGAGCGACGGCGACGCCGGGCGGTAGCCGCCAGGACGGATGCCGTGGGGCGGGCTCGAGCGGCCCGCGCCCCCATCGCCGCCCGGGCGGACGTCGGCGCGCCCGGGCCTGCCCGCGGTCGGCCGCGCCGGCCTGTAGGTGTGCGAGTGCGCGGCGATGCGCCGGACGACCGCGCGATCGCGGACGACGTGCGTGTGGACGTGGCGGTGGAACACGTGCGTCGTCGGGCAGAAGACGTACGCCGCAGGGGGAACGGTCCACAGCGAGACCGCGACGCCGCTGCTCCAATAGTAGGTGGGCGGCATCGGGGCCCAGCCGACGTAGCCGGCGTCACCGACGCGCCAGACGACCCACGCCGGGGCGTACGTGCGCCCCGGGATCCAGGCCCAGCCGTGGGAGGAGATCCAGACCCAGCGGCCATAGTGGAAGGGGATGTGGCCCCACGCGTAGTCGCTGACCCAGAGCCACTCGCCGTCGTCGGTCAGCGCCCAGTGGCCCGCGGTCTGGTAGGGCGCGAAATCCGGGCCGACCACGACCGCGGAGGGCACCCAGACCGTGCCGTAGCCCGGGGTGTCGATCCAGGTGCCGTACGCGGCGAGCGGCTGCTGGAACTCGACCAGGGCGCTCGGGTCGGTGTCTTCGTACTCGTCCGCCTCGAACTCGGCGTTCACGCGGACGTCGACCTGGACCGACGGGGGCTCGGCGGGCTGGGCGGCGGCGCTCGTGGGCGCGGCGATGAGCGCGGCGAGCAGCGGCAGGGCGCCGCCGAGCCGGCGGAGCCGGGCCCCGGGGATGCCCGGCGCCGCGGGTGCAGGGCGCAAGGGGGAAGCGGACAGCGGGAAAGGCATCGGCAGCATGATGGGTCCTTCTGGAGGGGGGTGCCAGGGAGAGGTCGGGCTGGCCTCGGGCGCCCTCAGATCTCTTCAGACGTCCCTGCGCGCCCGACATTGCACATTGCAGGCCACCATCCGGAGCGCCGCGCTTGCGTGCCATTCGCCGCGGCGTCCGACCGAGGTTGAGGTATCGGCGCCCGACCGAGGTTGAGGTATCGGCGCCCGACCGAGGTTGAGGTGTCGGCGCCCGACCGAGGTTGAGGTGTCGGCGTCCGACCGAGGTTGAGGCAGCGGCGTGCGCCCTCGCCGGGGGCTCCTCCCGCAGCGCGGGCAGCGGGAGGAGCGGCGGGATCGCGCCCTCAGGGCGCGGTCGGCTTGAAGTCGAGCGGGTTGGTGGGCGCGCCCTGGTGCAGGACGCCGTTGCCGAACCAGTAGACGAAGCGAGGCTGCAGGACCCCGTCGACGTAGGCCTCCAGCCGGATGATGGCGCCCTGGGTCGTGGTGAACTCCATCGCGTCGATGTCCGAGCCGGTCTCGGCGTGGAGATGCGCGACGCCATCGCTCACGAGGCGCGTCGAGTCCTTCGTCTCGAGCTCGATCCCCACGATGTCGAACAGCTGGGACGACGTGTCCACCGAGACATAGAGATCGAAGCTGCAGATGACCTTGGAGGTGTTGGTGTCGCAGGTCGTCCAGAGCTTCCACGTCCCGCCGGGCGCGTACTCGAGGAAGATGCCGATGCCCTCGCCCGGCGGGCTGCTCAGGACCGCGCCCGTATCGATGGCGACGAGCCGGGGGTCGCCCGCACGTGCACGTGGCGGAGGGACGCGGCTGTCCCCCTCGTCCTCGTCGCCGTTGTGCACCTGGGGTTCATCGCGGCGGGCATCCTCGTCGTCGGCGAGAACGCAGCCGCCCAAGCCGAGGGGCGCAGCGACGAGCAGGAACGACCATATCCCCACGGAACGACGCTTCATGAAGTCGGCGGGAGCAGTCATCGGTTCTTCTCCTGCGCGCGGACGTCGCAATACGTGGACCACGCGTCACCTCGACTGCGGGCGACCGGATGCAGGCGCCGGCGCCGCCTCCTCCGCAGCCGGGCTTGACGGGATGCGAATCCTGGGGCGCGCCGGGGACGACGGCGCGCTCGGGATCGCAGGCGGCTTCGCGACCGTCGCGCTCGCGTGCGGCGCCGGTGTCGCCGGTCGCATCGGTCGCGGCGCCGAGACCGACGGCGCATGGTGCGGGACCGCGTGTGACGTGGTCGGCGTGGCGCCGACGTGCGGCGGGGCGCCGACGCGCGGCGTGGCACCGACCCGCGGCGCGGCGGCGCGCGGCGGGGCGATGACGTGCGGCGTGGCGCCTACGCGCGGCTCCGGGGTCGGGGCCGGAAACGCGGGTGTCCTCGGGGCGTGCAGCGTGCGCGCCTGGGGCCGGTCGCTGCCCGAGGGAGCAGGGGGCGCCGAGAGACGCGGCACCGGCGCCGGCGCGACGTGCGCGCTCGGCGTCGCCGCTTTGCGCGAATAGGCAAGAGCGCGCGGGTCCGGCCTGCCGCGGAACCTCGGCGCGTCCGAAGACGGAATGCCGATCTCGACGAGCGAGGGCGACGCCGGGCGATAGCCGCCAGAACGCATCCCGTCGTACGAGCTCGATCGCTCCGCCCCATCCGGGCGGGCCCAGCTGCGCTCGGGCGTGCCCGCGGTCGGCAGCGCCGGCCTGTAGGTGCGCGAGCGCCTGGTGACGCGCCGGATCTCATCGCGATCGCGGACGACATGCATGTCGACGTGATCGTGGAATACGTGCGTCGTCGGGCAGAAGACATACGCCTCAGGGGGAACGGTCCTCAGCGAGACCGCGACGCCGTTGCGCCAGGCGTAGGTGGGCGGCATCGCGCTCCAGCCGACGTAGCCGTCACCGCCGACGCGCCAGACGACCCACGCCGGGGCGTACGCGCGCCCCGGGATCCACGCCCAGCCGTGGCCGGTCGTCCGGATCCAGCGGCCATAGTGGAAGGGGATGTGACCCCACGCGTAGTCGCTGACCCAGAGCCACTCGCCGTCGTCGGTCAGCGCCCAGTGCCCGTCGGTCTGGTAGGGCGCGAAATTGAGGCCAACCTCGGACCAGGAAGGCACCCAGACCCTGCCGTAGCTCGGGTCGTCGACCCAGGTGCCGTAGGGGGCGAGCGGCCGGTAGAACTCGATCAGGGCGCTCGGATCGGTGTCGTCGTACTCGTCCGCCTCCAGCTGCGTCTGCGCGCTCACGCGGACCTCGACCTGGACCGGCCAGGTCGCGGCGGGCTGTGAAGGAAAGGTCTCGTCAGCGCCGTACGGGGCGTAGCTCGCGCCCTGCGGATACCCCTCGGCGGCGGCGCATGCGGGCGCGGCCATGAGCGCGGCGGCCAGCGGCAGCGCGCCCCCGAGCCGGCGGAGCCGCGCCCCGAGGAGGCGCGGCGCCGCGGCCGAAGGGCGCGAAAGGGAAGCGAACAGCGGGAAATGCAGCAATGCCATGCGGGTCCTTCTGGAGAGAGGTGCCAGGGAGAGATCAGGCTGGCCTCGGCTCGGGGTCCCGAGACCTCTTCGGCCGCCCTTGGACGTCCCTGGGTGCTCGAATATTGCAGCTGCACTGCAAATTACGCTCCGCATCGCCCGCGCCGGCGCTCCACGCGGCGTGCACCGGCAGCGCTCGCTCGATCGAGGTGGCGCGCGGCGCTCCTCAGTCCAGGTCGCTGTCGTCGAGCGCCGGCGTCTCGTCCCCCGGAGGCGGCGCTCTCCCGGGCAGCGCCGGCGGCCTCGGAAGGAGCGACAGCCGCGCGTGCGCGTCGGCCAGCTTGCGGTCGGCCTCGCGCAGGCGCCGGTTCAGCACCCGGATCACGGCGTCCGCGATCTCGGCCGTCTCCCGCACCGCCTCGTGGAAATCCTCGGCGGAGACCCGGAGCAGCTCCGCGTCCTCGGTCACCACCGCGGTCGAGGCCCTCGGCTCGCTGTCGAAGAGCGACATCTCGCCGAACACGTCGTTCGCGCCGAGGCGCGCGATCTCGCGGCCGTCCAGCGTGAGGCTCACCTCGCCCGAGATGATCGAGTAGAGCGCGCCGCCAGGCTCGCCCTGGCGGAAGATCACGTCGCCCCGGGCCAGCGATACCACGAGCGAGCCGCGCGCCAGCGCCACCAGATCGTCGCCGGCCACGCGGGAGAAGAGCGGAACACGCTGGAGGAACAGGACCTTCTCGATCGTCGTGTACATCTCGTCCTCGGGGTCGATGCCGGTGCCGCCGGTGACCGCCCAGTATCGTGCGTAACGGGCCACCGCGGGATCCTCATCGGCCCGCAGCGCGTCCAGCCGTTCGCGGGCGCCCGGCGGCGACGTGACGGCGACCGCGATGGCGGCCGCCTCGCGGACCAGCGGGTCCGGATCGTAGGTCGCGGCGAGCGCGTCCCCGGCGGCGCCGGAGATGGAGCTCCGGGCGACGGCATCGAGCGCGAGCGCGGCGCTGTAGGGGTCGCCGCGCACGATCTCGTGGCGGATCCAGGAGATGACCCCGGTCTCCGGCGGCAGGGGCCTCCGGGGGAACGCCGCGGACAGCTCGAGCAGCCGCTCGACGAGGGAGACGAGGCGCTCGCGCAGCGGGCGGTCGAGGAGCGACTCCAGCACCTCGAACGCGTTGGCCCGCAGCGCGGGATCCGGGCCGAAGACGTGGGTGCGCACGAGGGCGACGACCTCGCGCGGGTAGGCGAGCTCGCACAGCCGGAGCACGCGGATGAGCCCCTTCCGCAGCCGGCGGAGCAGGTGCTGATCGAGCAGCGCGCCGACGACGCGGGGGCGCACCGCGATGTACGCCTCGCGCGTGCGGACGTGCTCCACCGTCTCGTCGTCGATGCAGGCGCGGATCACGCGGAGAGGCGCCGGCGGCGCGCGCAGCGCGAGGCGCAGGCGCGACGCCGACGCGAGCACCTTCTGGCGGAGGGCCTCGTTCGGGTGGTCGATCCGGGCGAGAAGCACGTCGAGCGCCTCGTGGCTGCAGAGCCGCGCGAGCACCCGCGGGATCGCGAGCCGCACGGCCCGCGGGGTGCTGTCGTCGCCGAGGCGCGCCGCGAGCTCCGGGATGGCGTCGTCGCCGAGCGCCTCGATGGCCCGGGCCGCGGCCGGCGCGAGGGCGCGCTCGGCGAGCGCGTCCGCGAGCAGGGGGAGCAGGCGCGGGTCGGCGACGCTCGACGAGGAGCGCACGGCCGCGCGCCGCACCGCGGGGTCGGGATCGCCGATGAGCCGCGCGAGGGCGCGCTGGAGCGACGCGTGGCCGACGAGGCCGAGGATCCTGGCGGCGGCGACGCGATCGCGGGGCGACGGGCTGTCGAGCAGCGCGCGCAGCCGCGGCGCGCCCTCGAGCATGCCGTCGAGGCCGCAGTAGCGCAGGAGCGCGGCGATCGCGGCGGCCCGGAGCGCCTCGCCGCCGGTCGCGTCCGCCGCGGCGCGGGGCGCGGCGCCCTCCCGCGCGAGCGCGAGCAGCTCGTCGTGGGCGTCCTCCCGTAGCAGCGCGGCGAGCGCGGCGACGGCGGCGACGCGGACGTCGGTGTTCCGGTCGTGGATCGCCGCGCGCGCGATGCTCGCCCCCTCCTCGTGCTCGAGCTCGGCCGCGAGGCGCACCGCGAGCGCGCGCACCCTGGCCGAGCCGTGGCGCGCGAGCGCGGGCACGGCCTCGCGCACGAGGGTCGGGTCGAGCTGCTGGAGCTGTTCGACCGCGAAGAGCACCTGCATCATGGCGCGGCTGTAGAGCGCCTCCTTGAGGATCGCGCGCGTCTGGGGGCCGTACGCGACGCTGTCCGGCTCGAGCTGGCGGCGCATCAAGGTCCGGCGCATGGCGTCGAAGTAACCGCGCCGCACGAGCGGGAGGAGGGCGATGGACGCGACGCAGAGCGGGAGGGAGTAGACGCCGATCCACGCGGCCTCCTCGACGAGCGCGGCGCCCGTCGCGGCGGTGGGCGCCACGGCGAGCAGGATCAGCGCGCCGAGCCCGTAGCCGAGGGGCTTGGCGATCGTGGAGACGAGCGTCCGCACCCGCTCCCGCAGCGCCGGCTGGAACGGGAAGAACAAGAGCTGCATCGTCGCGTCGTAGATCGTGAGCTGCAGCGCGTTGTCGCTCAGCTTGAGGATCGCGCCCCAGGCGAGCGACGGCGCCGCGAGCAGCGCGACGGTGCTCGCGGTGAACGCGGCCGGCATGGCGAGCAGCCCGCCGAGCACGCCGTGGCGCCGGAGGACCCGGGGGGTCGCGACGAGCTGCACGAGGAGGCCGACCACGCCGACGGCGCCGTAGAGGAACCCCATGAACCGGGTGAGGTCGTCGACGTGGGGGTAGGCCGTGAGGGCGATCGCCTTGAACTGGTAGTCGCCGATCGTGAGGACCGTGAAGAGGAGGCAGGTCAGCAGCGCGACGGTGAGGGCGTAGCGCGATCGCCACACGTCCATGCGCGGAAGGCGGGCCTGGAGGAGCTCTTCGTCGCCGGACGGGGGGCGCCCGAGCGGGTAGCGCCGCGCGAGCGCGGTCGTGAGCGCGGCCATGGCGAGGAGCGCCGCGATGAGCACGAACAGGAGGTTCTCGGTGCCGATCCACCGGACGACGGCGCCCGTCGCGAAGCCGCAGGCGACGGTCCCGACGACGCGCCCGCTGCCGATCAGGCCGAAGAGGCGCTTGGCGCTGCGCGGGTCGTGCAGGTCCTGGGCGACGGCCCAGACGAGGACGGCGGTGAAGTTCGCGATGATCTCGGACCAGATGTAGAAGACCAGGGTCGCGGCGCGCACCTCCTGGCCGATGAGGACGCGCAGCAGCGCGAACGTGGCGGCGCCGAAGAGGGCGAAGGCGACGCACAGCTGGGCGCGCGGCAGGTGGCGGGCTACGCGGTCGTAGGCGAGCGCGGCGACGGCGGAGGCGACGCCGTACACGATCCACATCGGCGCGATCCAGGTGACGGGGAACCTGGTGAGGAAGAGCGCGTCCCGCGCGGAGCGGCCGACGACGAAGAGGAGGGCGGCGAGGAAGAGCAGGCAGAAGAGCAGCGCGGTCCGGTGCAGCTCGACGCGGGTGAGGGGGACGCCGAGGACGGCGGTGTGGGCGTCAGGCGCGGCGCCGCTCGGCTGCAGCCGGCTGGGCCGGCTCGAGGTCGGGCGCACCGACGGGGTGACCCCGGACGCGGGCGCGCCTTCCGGGCGCGCGCTGGGCTGCCCAGCGCGCACGGTCTCCGGCGCCGCGGCGCGCTCCTTCGCGCTCGGCCCTGCCTTCGAGCCCGGCTGCGGGGGAGCGGCGTCGGTCGAATCCACCTGCCTCAAGCTAGCCGAGCTCTCTCGAAGAGCGCGTGTTTCGGGCCACGCAGCTCGTCCGTCGGCCCATGGCGCTGCGCGGCGGTCCGCTCGCCCTGCTCCGCGGCGCCGATGCCAACTTGTCAGGAACGGACGGCGACCATGGCCAGCTCGTCATGCGGCGCGCCTCCGAGGTGGGGCGTCGAGGACGCCTCCAAGGACGCCTCCGACGGGACCGCGGGGGCCTCTGAGGGCGCGTTCGACGCGGTATCCGGCGCGGGCGCACGCGGGCGCACGAACGATTTCCGCGCCGTTCGAAGGGCTGTGCGAGGCATTTGCGGCGTGGTACGAGCTGTGCTGAAAGGACGCGCCCATGGACACGACAAGGTATCCCGTCCGGCTCCGGCCGCGAGGGCGGCGGCATCTCCCCCGGCTGTGCGCGGTGGCCCTCGCGGCGGCGGCGCTCGCTGGAGGCGCGCGACAGGCCGGCGCGACGGTGACCATCAGCACCGACGTGAAGCGCACCGAGCTGCAGCGGCCAGACGCGCAGTACCCGCTCTGGATCAGCCGCGAGGACTGCCTGACGAACAACGATCTCGAGTTCACGCTCACGCTGAGCGGCTTCTCGACCAGCGATACGCTCGCCGTCTGGGTCAGCGAGTCGCTGGACTGCCTTGCGTATTCGAACCGCGACACCGGCACGCGGTGCAAGCAGGTGTCGGCCGAGTCGAACCTGGATGACACGATGGTCGTCAAGGTGTCGGCGAAGGCGATCGCGGAGGCCCTCGGCGCGGAGGGCTGCGACAGCACGAGGGCCAGCACCGGCGCGGTCCCGCTGAACATCTACTTCCTGCGGCTCGTCTCCTCGGACCAGGACAACCCGGATCACGCCAAGTGGGATACCAGCAAGATGGACCTCCAGGGCCCGAAGCCGCCGACCGGCGTGGCGGCGCACCCCGGGGATGGTCGTCTCCTCGTCGACTATAAGCAGAACGAGGACGAGGACGTGCAGGGCTATTACCTCTACTGCGATGATGGGGGGCAGTCCGCTGCAGCTTCGACCGGGGCAGGGGCAGCCGGAGGCGGCGATGGCGCGGGGGGATCCAGCGCCGGAGGCGGAGCGGCCGGAGGCGGCGACGGCGCAGGGGGATCAAGCACCGGAGGCGGAGCAGCCGGAGGCGGCGACGGCGCAGGGGGAGCCGGAGGCGGCGCGACGGGGGGCGGCAGCGCCGGTTGTCAGTCGTCGCTCCTGGTTTCGGGGGAGATCCCGGACGCCAAGTACCAGTGCGGCAGCGTGGGGAGGGCCAGCCGTGGCGAGGCCACGGAGAACATCGTCAACGGTAGATCGTATGCCGTCGGCGTCGCGGCCTATGACCAGGTGGGCAATGCCGGGCCGCTGTCGGCGATCTCCTGTGCGACCGCGACCGACGTCGACGGGTTCTTCGAGCAGTACCGGGACGCCGGCGGGCAAGCCGGTGGGGGCTTTTGCAGCATCGAAGGGCCGGTGGGGGCGGGCCGGTGGGCCGCAGCGCCGCTCGCCGCCGTCGCGGCCGGCGCGGCGCTCGGGTTGTTGCGCAGGAGCCGTCGTCGTCGACGCCACGCGCGCGCGCACGCGTGTTCCTTCACGCAGGAGAGCGAATGAGCTGTCATCTCCGTCATCAGGCGGCCGCCTGCCTCGCCGGCAGCGCGGCGCTCCTCGCCGCCTCCGTCGCCGGCGCGCAAACGAGCTACGGGATGGGCGACTGGCGGCAGCACGATCGCTCGAGGATCCAGCGAGAGGAGCGCTATGCGTCTCCTCAGAGCTTCGCGTTCGAGCTCCGCTTCGCCCCGTACTCTCCCCAGGTCGACGAGGAGTTCTCCGGCGCGGGCCCCTACGGGAAGACCTTCGGCGACGGCCAGAATTTCTATTTCGGGGTCGAGGTCGACTGGCTGCCGCTCCGGATCCCGTACGTCGGCGCGATCGGCCCAGGGTTCGGCTGGGGGTACACGTCGGCGTCGGCGAAGGCCTTCGTGGCGGGCAGCGACGACAGGGCCGAGGCAGAGGAGACCTCGCTCACCATCATGCCGATGCACCTGTCGGCCGTCCTCCGCGCCGACGAGCTGATGCGCAAGACGGGCGTCCCGATCGTGCCTTACGCGAAGGTGGGCCTGGGGATGGGGTTATGGACCTCGACGTCGGGCCCTGTCACGCCGGTGCCCGATGGCGTCCGGGGCGAGGGCATCACGTGGGGCACGCACCTCGCGTTCGGCGGGATGCTCGCGCTCAACTGGCTGGACCGCCGCTCGGCCTCCCAGCTCGATGAGACGACGGGCATCAACCACACGTACCTGTTCGGCGAGTGGATGTTCGCGAACCTCGACGGGCTGGGCTCGCGCCCGCAGATGCACGTCGGCACCTCGACGTGGGTCCTGGGGCTGGCCTTCGACATGTGAGGCGCGGCGCCGTGCGATGCGCGCGCGGCGCCGGTACGCGCTTCACGGCGCGCTGCCGTCGAGCGGCGCGCCGCCGTCGTCTTCCTCGATCACCGTCGTTCCCCGCGGCCGGGCGGTCGTCGCGCGGCGCGGGGGGCTGTCGCTCGCGAAGGTCTCGACGGTCTCCTTGGACGGGGCCCCGACGATGGGTACGACGAGCTCGCGCGCGGCGCCCTCGCGCTCGTACGTGATCTTGAGCTCGCTGGCGCTGGCCAGGGCGCGATAGGCCGCGAACAGGTCGTCCGGGCGCTCCAGGGTCGTGCCGTTGACCTGGGTGACGACATCGCCGGTCTTGAGCTCGATGTTGCTCCAGTCCGCGGGCAGCGCGAGGATCTTCCAGCCGATGAACGCGCCCGCCCGGACGACCTCCTCGACCGGCACGCGCCGCAGGATCCAGGGCGGCCCCTGCAGCAGCACCCGGTCGACGTCGGCGCGGGCGAGCTGCCCGGCGGGCACCGCCTGCTTGGGCGGCGCCGCGCTCTGCGCGCGCGGCGCCGGAGCCGCTGCCGGGGCGGCCGTCTGCGGCCCGCCGCACCCTGCGACGACGGACAGGGAGAGACATGCGCCGAGCAGGAGTCTTACGGGCGTCGACATCGGCGGGACTATGCGCAGCGGACCCGAGGAGGCCAAGTTCGATGCGCGCGGCGGGTGCGATGGCGGAAGCGATGGCGACGCGAGCGGCGATCCAGCTGAGCCGCAGCGCCGGGGCCACCGGGGCCGCCCGGCTCGCGAGGGGCGAGGATCGTCGGAGAGGGTCGGGGAGGCGGGATTTGAACCCGCGACAACGAGCACCCAAAGCTCGTGCACTACCGGACTGTGCGACTCCCCGGGCAGAGCGCGTCCGCGAGCGGGACCATAGACGAGGCGCCCTGCCGGGGCAAGACAGGTCGAACGCGTCGAGCGCGTCGAGCGCCGGCCGATCGAGCGCCCGGCGTCGGCGAGGCGTCGGCTGCGCGGCGCCCGCGTGGCTTTTCAGGTGCGTCGCCGCGTGAAAGGCGCTGAAATGAGGGCGCTGTATGAGCGGGACGGTAGCGTCGCTGTCGGTCCATCATCTGGCCGTGGTCGTGCGCGACCTGGTGCGGGCCGAGGCGTTCTACGCGGGCGTCCTCGGATTGCCGGTGGTGCGGCGCTGGACGGACGAGGCCGGAGCGCCTCGGTCGGTGTGGCTCGATCTCGGGGGCGGCGCCTTTCTGGCCATGGAGCGGGCGGGCGCCGCCGGGCCGATGCGCGCGGACGAGGCGCCAGGCTGGCACTGCGTCGCCCTCGGGATCGCGCCGTCCGAGCGGGAGGCGTGGCGCCGCCGGCTGGCCGCGGGCGGCGTGGGCGTCGAGCGGGAGAGCGCCTACACGATGTACGCGCGCGATCCCGACGGGAACCTGGTGGCGCTCAGCCACTACCCGCACCCGCAGGCGGGGCCGGGCTGATGGCGCGGACCGTGTGCAGTGCGCGTGGAGCGCCGTGGTGAGATGATGGAAGGTCGGGCGGCGCGCCAGGGACCTGGAAGCTGCTCGAGGGCCTGCGCGTCGAAGGGGAACGAACGAGCCGGAGGGTTTCAAGATGCCGCGTTCAACGTCCGATTCCATGTCGCCTGATGCGCCCGTGTCGCTCGTGCTCCCCTGCGGGGCGATCGGGCTCGTGGGCGGCTGGCTCACCGCCGACGTTCTCGAGATGGACGAGCTCGTGCCCCGCTTCCTGCTCGCGGGTGTGACCCCGATCGTCGCGGCGCTGCTGGGTCACTACCTGACGCCGCGGATCGGAGGCGTCTGGGGCGATGGCTCGATGGCGTTCGGCGCGGGCGATGCGCCGGCGGACGGCCTGCCGTGGGTCGACGCGCCGGGGAAGTGGACCCGGCGGGGGCCGTTCGTGGCGGGCGTGCTGGCGCTGTGGGCCATCGTGGTGGCCGGCGTCGTGAACGGGATGACCATCGGGCTCGTGGCGGGGCCGGCAGGGATGATCATCGGCGCGGCGTTCGGCGCGGTGTTCGCGCTGCCGTTCATTCCGGCGCTCGCGGTGGTGCTGAGCGCGGCGAACCGCGTCGGGCGGGCGCGCGCCGGCTCGATCGTGGCGCTCTCGGATCGGCGGGCGGTGTGGGCGGCCACGGCGGCGGTGATCGCGGTGGCGCTGCAGCTGGGGTCGGGGCTGGCGGGGGCGGCGGCGCCCGACCTGGAGCGCCTCGTGGCGGCGATGGGGTTCGCCGTGGTGGCGGGGCTGTGCGCGCTGGACGCGATGGATATCGCGAGGGTGCTGAAGCTGCCGCGGGAGCGGAGCGGGGCGGGGGACGAGGTCGCGGAGCGGATCGCAGAGGAGATCGAGGCGGGGGCGACGGGGGTGATGGCGGCGGGAGACGACGGCGCAGCGAGCAGCGCTGCGCGAGTCGGGGGGAAGGGGACGGGGGAGAGGATCGATCTCGGCCTCGGGGACGAGGTGCACGTCGAGGTGGTGAGGCCGACCCACGCCTACCGGGGGGCGCAGCAGATCGCCCGGGTGGTGCGGGGGAACCGCGAGCGCGCCGTGGCGGCGCTGCGGGCAGGGCTGATGCGGGGCGCGGGCGCGCTGGCGATCGGGGCAGCGCTCTGGGGCGAGGTGTGGAAGTGATCGAGGCGCGCGGCGGAAGGCGAAAGCGCGCGGGATGGCGGCCAGCGGAGGAGCGCGGGCCGGTGAGGCGCGGCGGAAGAGCGGGCTGGACGAGGGCGTGGCTGGGGATCTGGCTTGATGCGTGAGGCGAGGTGTGCCAGGGTCCGGCGCCCGTAGCGGCTGTCGCCCCTGCCCCCGTAGCTCAGTGGATAGAGCAGCGGTTTCCTAAACCGAAGGTCGCAAGTTCAATTCTTGCCGGGGGTGCTAGGTAAATCTACGTCATTCCGCAGGGTTAGCCCCCATCGGCTACCGGACGGGACGCGACGGGACGCTACGACCCACCCGGCGTGGCAACGTGAGGCAACGTGATCGGGGGCCACGGCTAGCCCGAGCTAGCCCTCTCGGCGTGGACGAGCTCCTGGAGCTTCTCGCAGCAGTACGAGTAGAAGAAACTCCCCTGCTCCGCGGGGTCCGGCTCGGCCATCGTCGAGCCGCCATGCTCGGGGCACCGGATGTGCGCGTAGTCCTTCTCCACGAGCTCCGCCTGGCCCTGTGGAGTAGTCATGTGATTCAACTTACGAATCAAATCGTCCAGGTCCATACAAAAGTATACTGTACACGCAACCAGTGTCCAGGCTGCCCGGCCGAGCGCGTTTTAGGCTCGCCAGGATGTCCGAGCCCTCGCCCAAGGACTCGTCGAAGTCCCCGACGTTCAAGCCCATCCTGGTCGACGATTACGAGAAGGTTACCGACGCCAGGCTCCAGGAGACGTGCAGCGGGTTCGGCGCCCGCGTGTGCCCCAAGGTCGGACTGAAAGAGGTCCTGCCCATTGAGGGTAGCGGCCTGCCCTCCGAGCTCTTCCGGTACGCCCTCCAGGCGCACTTCGACTTCGTGGTCGCAGACGCGAAGAGCATTCCGCTCTTCGCGGTCGAGTTCGACGGGGCATCCCATCGTTCCGAGGTGCAGAGGCGCCGCGACGAGAAGAAGAACGCACTCTGCGAGCGGTTCCGGTTCCCGATCCTCCGCATCAACTCCAGGTACCTGAACAAGAAGTACCGCGGCATGGACCTGCTGAGTTGGTACGTAGATGTGTGGTTCGCTGCCCATGCGTTCTTCGACGCCCAGGAGAAGGGAGCCGTCCCGTGGGATGAACCCTTCGACCCTTTCCTCTTCGTGTCCTGGTCCGACCACAAGCGGCGGTTCCCCTTGTGGTTGACAATTGAAGTGCAAATGGAGATCCAAGCGCTCAGGGAGCGCGGGGAAGTGCATCCAAAGCGCCCCATCATTCATCATTGGAGCCGACGACAAGGACAACTGTCACGCCTTGGCATGGATGAAGATCACTCCAGAAACCGGCGTCTATGCGACCACGGGAATGCGCAATCAGCTATTCCCGGTCGCGCCGGGAGATGCGCTCCAGCAGATCGTCATATTCGACCTGCATCATGAGCTGCGACGAACCCTCTCAGGTGAAGCTCAGCCCCTTCCCTGGGAGCAGATCACCCTCAGGATCAAGGCGCACCAGGAGAGATACAGGTTGCTGCGTGGGTGCACGGTATCGGGGTAGCCGCCCCTTGTTCATCGCCTTCCCCTTGCCAGCATCTGGCCGAGGAGCTGCCGCCCTCGTCGAAGCCGAGATGCCGCGGTCGGGACCGGGACACCGAGGAGGCTGGCGAGCTCGGTCGCCCCGAGGCCGATGCCCCCTAAGCGAAGGACCGTACGCAGATGAAGCGGCAGCCGGCGGATGGTGAGGATCCCCTCTTGGGCGTCGATCCGGTCTACCGGGTCGTGCTTGACGATCGGCTCGGGGCCGGCCGTCCACGGGTCGGCCATCCAGACCTCCCGGCGTCGGAACGCCCTGCCCCGGTAGTGGCTCGCCTCGTGCCAGGCGATCGACCAGAGCCAGACCCACAGGGCTCGCCGAGGCTCGCCCCCCGGCTGAGGCCGATAGCGTCCCTTACCGATCGAGGTCCAGGCGCCGAGCATCACTTCCTGGCTTCAGCCGGGCGCCCCCTTCTTCTTCGCCTCCACGGCCTTCTCGATCTCATCCTCGATCAGCCGCTCCATCCTGTCCTCGAAGGTGCGTCCAAAGATGTACGGCACGGCGACGGGGAATCCCGTCTCTCCGGGCTCTCCGTCGCACCAGGTGACCGGAAGCCCAGAGTTCTTGAGGGACTGACGAGCCGTCTCGAAGGCGAGCTGTAGAGCTTGCACGGCGTCCACACCGTAGGCGGAATCTCGCACCGCTTTCCCAAGTCCCTGAATATCGACCGGGCACGCCCAGTCGCCGGACGCCTTCTGCACCGGCTTGCCGATGGTCACGGTCACCACCCGACCGGGCTCGCCCACGACCGAGAGGCGGCGTTCTGCGATGGGTTCGAGCGGGGTGTCGTCCTGCATAGGACGCACCTTGCGGCCCCTTCCCGCAGGGTGTCAAGCGGACGTCCTCTTCACGTGCCGTAGTGCCAGTAACACCAGCCGAGGCACGCGACCAAGCTACCCTTACGCCGCCGCCCAGCAACCCGCCCTCAAGCGAGGGTCCGGTGGTAGCTGGGCGCAAAACTGCTCCATCGCCTGCTGTCCGTTCCGACATGCCCAGTTGCACTCGTCCAGGGAGTCAGGCAGTTCGACCTCGCCGCTGGCCGCTTCAGGTTCGTCCACCTCTGGCGATGCTCCACATCCCACCATCGTCGCCAGACCTGTGGCTCCGAGAAGACCCAGCACGCACAGCAGCCGTCTCATGTGCTTCCCCCGAGGAGCCCGTGGAGCCCGGCCCCTGGCCACGTCAAGGACGAGCCTGCCAGGCTGTTCGACGCCATTCTTCTCGTCTCTTCAGCGTGAAATCTTGATGTGGGAAAGCCGTAATTGCTTGTTGCTCGATTTCGTGCGTCATACTTCCAGACGTACGATGGCTTGTGCGGTTTGTAGACATGAGGCTCGTGCGGAGATCGAGAGGATCCTCCGAACGAACGAGCTCTCCCTCCGGCGTACTGCTCGGAAATTCGGCATTTCCGATCACATGCTGGTGTGGAACCACAAGAAGCATTGCATGCCCGGGGCCAAGGTCGTTCCGATCTCGCAGTACGAGGGTGAAGCGGACGATGTTCCGGTCACGCGAGCTTCGAAGCGCGCCCCCTCACCACCAAGCAGATCGAGCTCTCTGTCCAGGCGGAGCCGCCCATCCTCAAGGAAGCGGATGAGCGCGGGCCACTGGTTGCGCGCATACCCGATGGCGCCAGCGATGGGGCTCCTGGGCAGCACGAGCAGCTCCTCGCTGTCGAGCCACGCGCGGAAGGCATCGAGCACGGGCTGGGCATGGCTTCGGCGCTGCTCGGTGCGGCGACCGGGAGCCAGGTCCTTGGTCGCCTCGTCGATGGCGAAGAGCTGGTGAATGAAGCCGAGCGCCGTCATCGCACGCTCCCGGTCCGACGACATCGCTTCAAAGAAGCGCCGGCGGCGATGGGCCCAGCAGCCGACCTCGGTGACCTGTTCGGTCCGGAACAGCTCCTCGTAGACGCTCGATGCGTCGGCCTGGACGTAGCCCTTGTATCCGCGGAGAAACTCCTTGGGGCCATCCTGGTTGTGACGCGGCGTGAAGCGGAAGAGCGCGTGGTCTCGGTCGGCCACGAGCACCCAGAAGTGTCCACGCCGGCACTTGTCCTTGGCCTGGACGAGCACTCATGGCTCCCGATCTCGACGAGAAGGCCCCGGTCTTGCGGGCGTTCCGCCTCGCGCCCGTGGTCTACGACGAGCAGATCTCGGGCGAGGAGCGCGAGGCGGTCGCGGCCGGCGCGGCGGGGCCGTTCATCCTGCACGAGGAGGTGATGGCCGAGATCCGGCGGCGAGCATGTTCTCGACGGCGTCTGCCGCGGCGGCGATCAGCGGCAGGCTGTCCGCCCCTTCTCCTCGATCTCCTCGGCGTCGGCTACTCGGCTCGGTCCGATCGACCGGCTGCGTGTTCAGCGGCCCTCCCGGCGGCTGGACCGCTGAACTTTCCGCCGCGCTGGGGATGGAAGCCCGCCGCGCCGCCTGCTATCGCTGGCCCGATGGCGAAGAAGAAGCCCGCGTGGCTCTCGATTCTGCCGGGCAATCTGGATCCGTCGCGCTTCACGCTCGACCAGCTTCGGAACGTGAAGGCAGCTCACGCCTTCCTTACCGAGAGGATCGAGGGTCCGCCTGGTTTCGCCGAGTACATGCGTGCGTACCGCTTTCTCCTTTTCTTCGGCATCGCGTGCGTCGCGGAGAACAAGTACCCGGCGCTGACCCGCTGCTGGACCTCTGGGGCGACCCGAAGGGTTTTCCCAAGGAGATGAAGAGCCAGATCGAGAACATGGTGCACGACAAGCTCTTCTACTTCATCGAGGAGACGACGCCCGAGGCCCAGTTCGAGGCGTTCATGAGGCTCGCCGGTCCGTACTGGATGTCGTGCGTGACGAAGAACGACGCGATCCCCATCCTCGAACCGGACCACTACCGAACGTACCTCGAATCGAAGTAGCTCTCGCCGATGCGGCGGACCACCGCCTCGAGCTCCTCGGCGGGCGCTTCAAACCCTACCGTCGTCGGCCTTTCGGTCGCCGGCTGCGCGACCGAAGTCGGCGGACCGGAACCTCATCTCCGGTCTGGCATGGGCATGCGGAGGTCGCGGTCGCAATGCCATTCTCACGGCGCGACTACGGAGGCTGCCATTCCGAGGGCCCGCCCGTGCGGTCAAGCACCTTGCGCATCTTGGCGAGGAGCACATCGACGGCCTCCAGATCGCGAATTGGCTTGTCCTCGGAGGCCCTGGTGCTCCTCACCACATGTCGGTAGTCGATGAGCTTGTAGACGCAGTCGAGCGCGCCGCGTGGAACGCGCTCGAGGGCCTGCTGGAAGAGCGTGCTTGCAGACGGCACGGCGAGCGCAACGTCGAAGAGCGAGAGGAGCGCGAAGCAGCCGACGACTTGATTTTTCACGAGGTGATCGTCGTCCCAGAGCCAGCACTCGATCGGCTCGTTCACAGGTGAATCGTCGGCGGCCATCCGCACCAGCACGCCGTAGGCGGGCCGATAGCGCAGGGCTCCGAGCGCCATCGCCGTATAGGCCCGCTCGCTCGGACTGGCGGAGCCGAGCGCTTGAATCAGCCCTGGACCCGCGACCTCGCCGATGTCGTCGACGAGGCGCGCGACGTCGAACGCATCACGCGCTGGCACCACATCGGAGAGCCGCCGCGCGATCGTGCGTCGAAGCTGGGTCGGGAGGCGCCCGCCGGCGACCTCGGCGCATCGGGCAGCGAGCAGCGTGGCCACCGGCGGCTCACCCCGATCCGCTTCGAGGAGCTCCCGAATGAACGCGGCGGCGTCCACCTCCGGTAGGCCCGCTGCGTGAACGATGGTCTCATGAAACCACGGATTGTCTCGCGTCTCGATGAGGAAGTCGAGCGCGCCGATCCTGACGTGATCGAGCGCGTTCAAGTACGCTTGGTAGGAGAGGTCCGCGAACGAAAAGAACCCGGGGCGTGGCTCGATCAGCAATCCCTGATGCCGGCGGATCTCTTCGACGACGCGCTCGACCATCCCGTCGATGTCCTGCGCGAGCTCTCCGAGCTCACGGGCGTCGCCGGCCGCTTCGCGCTCGAGCGGGCCGCCCTGGGGATCGCGGTCGCTGTCGCCGTGTTCATCCTCATCATCCATGTCGTCTTCTTCGTCTTCTTCGTCCGCCCTGCGGAGGACGAGGCGCGGCCCCTCGACCCAGCGAGCGCCGTTCAACTGCTGTCGCAGGAGCGCGGCCAGCGGCTCCACGGGGAGCTCGACAAGCTGGTCGCAGTGCATGCGCCAGGCGATGGATCCGAAGAGGAGCCGCCGGTCGCGCAGATCGAGCGACTTCAGGATCGCGTCGGGCGGGAGCTCTTCGCCGGCGTAGCGCTCGAGCAGCGCGTCGATGGTGGAGGCGATCAAGGACGTGCGGCGCCCCGGATCCCGTCGCGCCAAGAAATGATGCGCCGCGACCACGCGGGAGCAGGGCTGCGGCAAGAGGGTCGCCGTCACGAATCCGCGCAGCTCCACGCGTGTATAGCCCGGGATCCCCGTGCGACGCGGGCGCGTCGTGACGACCATCGGATTTCCCGGATTGGCCTCGGCGAACGCCTCGACCGACTCGGAGAGCCTCCTCGCGCCGGATCTCGCCTCATCGAGCCCGTCGACGAGCACGAGAGCGCGGCGCTCCTCGAGCGCACGGCGAAGGAGCACGACCCCGCCGATCGGCGAGAGCTTCGCGATGGTGTGTTCGCTCAAGCGTGGGTCGTCGAGGAGCGATACGGGGACGACGAACGGCACGAGCGTCCGCGTGCCCGGACGGTGGTCTGCTGCGGCCCGCGCGGCGAGCCGCGCGATGAGCGCCGTCTTTCCCGAGCCTCGCCCGCCGACGACGAGCACGCGCTCGTGGCGGGCGAGGAGCTCGGGCACGGTGCATCGCGACGGCGCATCGACCCGACGCGGCAAGACCTCCATGTCCACCGGGCGCTGCTCGTTCCGGATCAGGACGCGAACATTGGTCTGGCTGTGCTCCCTCCAGACCGAGTCCACGTGGTCCCGCTCCACGGACAAGAGGACCCCTGCCGGATCGTCCGACGCGCTCGCGGTCGCGTCGGTCCACAACCATCTGCGCAGGTTGTCGTCATCCATGGCGTGACAATGCATGGATGCGGGTGCAAGCACCACGTGGTGGGGTGGAAATTTCGCAATCTCAGCCGTGGGCGGCGGCTTGAGCGTGATGTTGCTCCGCCACTCGAGTGCGGTGCGAGGGGTGCCGGTGTGCCCGAAGCTCGGCCGCGCCTTCGCGTCGCTGGGCGCCAAGAGGTGGGGCAGCTCGCGCAGCCTCACCAGCACGACGTAGTACTCGTGCCGCGCCTGGATGCCGCGGGTCGCGGGCAGTTCCGGCGCGCCTTCCGGTCGGAGGAACTCGGGCTCACGCGCGCCCCGTCTGCGCCCGCGGCCGGCGGCACGGCGACGCCCCACCAGGTCGCGGCGGGCCGACCGAGGCGCCATAACGGGCTCGGCCGTGCGTCGGTCGCTCGCGCTTGCTTGAAGCTCGCGTGTTGGTGCGCCCTTTGCTGAAACCCCGGCTCTCCGGGAGGACATCTCATGACCGAACGCAAAGACCCCGCGAAGCCGTCGTCCAGTGAGCCGGCGCCGACCGAGAAGGGCGCGGGCAGCGCGAAGCAATCGATGGGCGGCCCGTCGGCGAAGCCGCGGGCGGCACGGACGAAACGCAGCCTCCTCGAGCGCGCGGCGACCGCGCTCGGTAGCGGGACGAGCAGTGAGGACGCCCGGGTGCGCCACGCGGCGGCAGCCGACCGCCTCGACGCGAAGGTCGACGCCACCGAAGCGCTCGTCGCCGCGATCCCCGAGAACGTGAACAAAGGCGCCGAGTACGCGCTACGCGGCAAAATGCCACAGCCGCCGCAAGGTGCCACGGCGAAGCCCGAGAACCTCGACGCGACCGCGAGCACGATCACCGAGAGCAACGAGTCCGAGAAGAACGGCGCCAAGGCGGCGCCGGGCGCCAATCCGAACCAGGGGCCTCTGCAGAAGCATCGGGTCGACTCGCTCGGTCGGGCGCTGACGACGAACCAGGGCGTGCCCGTCGGCGACAACCAGAACTCGCTGCGCGCGGGGCTGCGCGGCCCGACGCTGCTCGAGGACTTCATCCTGCGCGAGAAGATCACGCACTTCGATCACGAGCGCATCCCCGAGCGCGTGGTGCACGCGCGCGGCTCGGGCGCGCACGGCTACTTCGAGTGCACCGAGGACATCACCTCGCTCACCAAGGCCGCGCCCTTCGCCAAGGTCGGCAAGCGGACGCCGGTCTTCGTTCGCTTCTCGACCGTGGCGGGCGAGCGCGGCAGCGCCGATACGGTGCGCGACGTGCGTGGCTTCGCCGTGAAGTTCTACACCGAAGAGGGCAACTGGGATCTGGTCGGCAACAACATCCCTGTCTTCTTCATCCAGGACGCGATGAAGTTCCCCGACGTGGTGCACGCCGTCAAACCCGAGCCGCACCACCAGATGCCGCAGGCGTCGAGCGCGCACGACACCTTCTGGGACTTCATCTCGCTCATGCCCGAGTCGATGCACATGGTCATGTGGCAGATGAGCGACCGGGCGATCCCGCGCAGCTTCCGGACGATGCAGGGCTTCGGCGTGCACACCTTCCGGCTCGTCAACGCGGCCGGCGAGGCGACGCTCGTGAAGTTCCACTGGACACCCGTGCTCGGCACGCACTCGCTCGACTGGGACGAGGCGGTGAAGATCGCGGGCGCCGACCCCGACTTCCACCGCCGCGATCTGTGGGAGGCCATCGAGGGCGGCGCGCTCCCCGAGTACCTCTTGCAGATCCAGACGTTCACGGAGGCCGAGGCCGAGCGGTGGAGCTTCGACGTGCTCGACGCGACCAAGATCGTGCCGGAGGAGCTCGCGCCCCTGCGCACCGTCGGCCGGCTCGTCTTGAACCGCAACCCGGACAACTTCTTCGCCGAGACGGAGCAGGTCGCGTTCTGCACGCAGCACATCGTGCCCGGCATCGACTTCACGAACGACCCGCTGCTCCAGGGGCGCAACTTCTCGTACCTCGACACGCAGCTCTCGCGCCTCGGCGGGCCGAACTTCCACGAGATCCCGATCAACGCGCCGGTCGCCGAGGTGCACAACAACCAGCGCGACGGGTTCCATCGCCAGGCGATCAACCGCGGCCGCGTGAACTATGAGCCCAACTCGCTCGCCGGTGGCTGCCCGTTCCAGGCCGGCGCGCGCGGCTTCGCCTCGGTCGCCGAGCGGCTCCTGGCGCAGCAGGCCGCGACCGAGCCGAGCAAGCTCCGCGCGAAGCCCGAGAAGTTCGCGGACCACTACACGCAGGCGCGCCTCTTCTGGGCGAGCCAGACGCCCGTCGAGCGCGCGCACATCGCGCGCGCCTTCCGCTTCGAGCTGACGCGCGTACAGACGCAAGCCATCCGCGAGCGCATGGTCCGGATGCTGCGGAACGTCGACGAGGGGCTTGCCGCGCAGGTTGCGGCCGACCTCGGCATGGCGCTCCCCGAGCCGCTCTCGATCGTGGCGCCGCCCGTCAAGGACCCCGAAGTCGCGGTATCACCGGCCCTGTCGCTGTTCGCCCGGCCCGGCGACGGCCGCATCCTCGGCCGCCGCGTCGCGCTCCTCGTCGCCGACGGCGTGAGCGGGGCGGAGGCGGGCGCGCTCTACGAGGCGCTGCTGTTGGCGGGCGCGGTGCCCCGCTACGTCGGCGCGCGCCTCGGGGTGGTGCGCACCGCCGAGGGCGACGAGCTGCCGGTCGAGGTCACGGTCGAGGCGGCCCCGAGCGTCCTCTTCGACGCCGCGGCGCTGCTGCCCGGCAGGGGCGCGGCGGCGCTGGCGCGCGACTGGCTCGCGGTCGAGTTCGTCCAGCTCCAGTACCGCCACTGCAAGCCGCTGCTCGTGCCAGCGTCGGCCGCGCCGCTCGCCGAGGCCGCCGGCATGAAGGCCGCCGCGGGGGCCGACCCGGGCCTGCTCGTCCTGCCGGACGACGCGGTGGCCGCGGCGGCGCCGGCGTTCGTCAAGGCGATCGCCATGCACCGCGCGTGGCAACGCCAGACCGAGCCGCCGGCGGTGTGACCGCGGCTCAGCGCTCCCTGACCTCGTCTGGGCCTCGTGCCCCTCACCAGAGGCGCCGGCGTTCGCGACGTGCGCGCGCCGCCACGGCCGCGGCGGTCCCCAGGGCGAGCGCGACGGCCGCGGCGGCGGCGAGGCGCCGGGCCGTGGGCGCGGCGCCGCCCTCGATGACGCGCAGGTTCGCCTTCGCCGTGACCCGATCGCACGCGAGCCGCTCCTCGCTGCGCTCGATCGGCTCGGCGAGGCCTGACGGCGCCGCGGGAACGGCTTCGGCGCGAACATGACCGCGCTCGCCGAGGGAGCGGGAGACCCTCTCCAGATCGAACCGGATCACACCGGATGGTTCCATGGGCGCTGCATTTGCAATCGCCGTTCCCCATCGGTGCACCAGCGCGCTCGCCGGTTCGACGCGTCGGTCGCGTGGAGCGCCCGGACGCCCGCGGCGACGCGGACCTCGCCGTCGATCATGCGCGAGAGCTCGTCCGCGAGCGTCTCCGCCTCGGGGCCGGCCGGCGCGCTCCGTCAGCCCCGGTGCGGGATCCAGCTCTCGATCATGTCGCGGTACGCCTGGCGGATGACCCCGCGCCCGCCCGGGTCGCCCCGGAGCAGCGCCGACGTGAGCATCGTGGCCTGCTTCAGGGTGATGTGCGGCGGCAGCGGCGGGACCTCCGGGTCGGTGATCGCCTCCACCACCACCGGCCGGTCGACCCGGAAGGCCTCGTCCCACGTGCGCGCGACCTGGTCCGGGCGATCGATCCGCACGCCGCGCAGCCCGAGCGCCTCGGCGTAGGCCGCGTACGGGAAGTCCGGCAGCGTCTGGGACGCCTCGAGCTTGGGATCGCCGCTCATGGCGCGCAGCTCCCAGGTGACCAGGTTCAGGTCGCGGTTGTTGAGCACCAGCACGACGAGGCGCGGGTCCTTCCACTCGCGCCAGTACTTCGCGACGGTGATGAGCGTGTTGATGCCGTTCATCTGCATCGCGCCGTCGCCGACCATCGCCACGACCGGGCGGTCGGGGAAGGCGAACTTCGCCGCGACCGCGTACGGCATCGCGGGCCCCATCGTCGCCAGCGTCCCCGAGAGCGAGGCCATCATCCCCGCCCGGATCTTGATGTCGCGCGCGTACCAGTTCGCCGACGAGCCGGAGTCGGCGGTCAGGATGCAGCCGTCGGGCAGCCGCGGCGAGAGCTCCCAGTAGACGCGCTGCGGGTTCAGCGGATCGGCGTCGTTCATCGCCCGCGCCTCGAGCACCTTCCACCAGTCGGCGACGCTCTCCTCGAGCTTGCGCCGCCACGACCGGTCCGTCTTGAGCTTGAGGTAGGGGATGAGCGCCCGCAGCGTCTCGGCGCTGTCGCCGATCAGGTTGACCTCCATCGGGTAGCGCAGGCCGAGCATCCGGCCGTCGATGTCGATCTGGACGCCGCGCGCCTTGCCCTCCTCCGGCAGGAACTCCGGGTAGGGGAAGTTCGAGCCGACCATGAAGAGCGTGTCGCAGTTGGCCATCATCTCCCAGCTCGGCTTGGTGCCGAGCAGGCCGATCGCGCCGGTCACCCAGGGCAGGTCGTCGGGGAGCGCCGCCTTGCCGAGCAGCGCCTTCGCGACGCCGCACCCGAGGATCTCGGCGGCGCGCACGATCTCCGGCGCGGCCCCGAGCGCGCCCTGGCCGATCAGCATCGCGACCCGCTTGCCGGCGTTCAGCACGTCGGCCGCGCGCCGCAGGTCCTCCTCCTTCGGCACCACGCGCGGCGAGGCGTAGCCGATGCCGGAGTGCACGGTGCCGTGCGCGTGCGGGGGCTGCTCGACGGCGTCGAGCTCTTGGACGTCCTTCGGGACGATGACGCACGTCACGGTGCGCTCCGCCCTGGCGATGCGCATCGCGCGGTCGATGAGGTGGCGGATCTGCATGGGAGAGGACGCCATCTGCACGTACTCGTGCGCGACGTCCTTGAAGAGCGTCAGGAGATCGACCTCCTGCTGGTAGTGCCCGCCGAGCGCGGCGCGGTCCTGCTGGCCGACGATGGCCACGACCGGCTGGTGGTCGAGCTTCGCGTCGTAGAGCCCGTTCAGGAGGTGGATGGCGCCGGGCCCCGAGGTCGCCAGGCACACGCCGACCTCGCCGGTGAACTTCGCGTGGGCGCACGCCATGAACGCGGCCATCTCCTCGTGCCGCACCTGGATGAACCGGAGGTCCGGAACGCGGTGGAACGCCCCGACGATCCCGTTGATGCCGTCGCCTGGATAGGCATAGACGCGCCGGACACCCCACGCGACGAGGCGCCTCAGCAGGAACTCGCCGACGGTCTGGGCCATGATTTCCCCCAGTCCGAGCTCGTACGTGAGCTCGACCCTGCGCGCCGTGCGACAAACGTGCCGCCTCGCGGCGCCGCGCGCTGCGTGCCGCGGCTGCGCGTGCGAGCGTGCGCTATGCGCGCGGGCGCAGGCAGGCAGGGCGGCGCTTCGCTCACGTGAGGAGGCGCCGCCATGGGCTCGCGCGCCGCGCGGCGACGCCGCGCGCGCCGAACCCGATCAGGGCCGCCGCGCACAGCGCGAGGGCGCCGAGCGACCCGCGATGGAGGTCGAGCCAGAGCTCCAGGCTCGAGGGCTTCGCGCGCCGGTCGAACGGGCCGTGGGCGCCGAAATCGCCCGGCACAGGCGCCCACAGGTTGTCGACGCGATCGGGATCGGCGGGCTCGTCGGTCAGCTGCCGCGTGTACCCGACCCGGGCGAGCCATCGATCGAGCAGCCCGGGGATCACGCGGTTCCCCCAGATCGCCTTGACCGTCGGGAAGCCGACCGTGACGTCGCGGCGGTCGTGGCGCGCGGCCCAGTAGAGCGCGTCGGCGGCCACCTCGGGCTGAAAGATCGGCGGGACCGGCTGTGGCTTCCGGGGGAGGCGCGACTTCGACCAGAGGAACTGCGGCGTGTTCATCGCCGGCAGGTGCACCATGCTCACGCGCACGCGGCTCCTGTCGTGGATCAGCTCGCTGCGCAGCGACTCGGTGAAGCCCACGATCGCGTGCTTGGACGCGCAGTAGGCCGACTGGAGCGGGATGCTCCGGTGAGCGAGCGCGGAGCTCGCCTGAACGATCGTGCCGTGATCGCGGGGGAGCATCCGCGCGAGCGCCGCGAGCGTCCCGTGCACATATCCGA